>NZ_JAZDCI010000001.1:0-493739 GCF_036312245.1 Brachymonas sp. J145
TAGGTGAACACGTCCGTCACGCCGCCTTCGGTAGTGGCCGCATCACGCTGGTAGCTGTAGCTGCCATCGGCATTGAGCGTCAGCGTGCCGTACTGGCCCGGCACCTCCGTGCCGGCTTCCTGCACATCACCCGCACCAGCCTGCACGCCCACCACTTCTGCGCCGTCCGCGCCTTCGGTGTCGTTGGCCATCACGTTACCCTCGATCGGAGCATAGGTGCCGCTGGGCACGCTATTGGTATCGAGCTCAGCCGTGGGTGCATCGTCCACGATATTGATCACCAGATCAGCAGCCGGAGCCGGGTCGCCGTCCAGATCCTTCACCGCCACGGCAAAACTTACGCTGTCCGGATCGACCAGGGTGTTGTCCAGCAGCGTGTAGCTGTAGTGAATCACGCCTGCACCGGTGGTCGGCTCGTAGGTATAGTAGGCCTCCAGCTTGCCGGTGGCATCACTCACCGATTGCGCCGTACCCGTCAACACCAGGCTGCCCAGCTTCACCTCGGACACGCCGTCCTTGCTGGTGAAGGTGATTGTGCCGCTCGTGGTCTCTGTATCCGCCGTCTCGTCCGAACCTTCCGGTTCGCCGGTACGCGCCGGCAGGCCGGATTCGTGCACCACGGCACCATCCTGACCCGCCACCGGGATCACCGGCGTTGTCGGCGCGGAGTCCTCGATCGTGATCGTCAGCGTGGCCGTAGCCGTATCGCCGTCACCATCCTGGATCGTGTAGGTGAACACGTCCGTCACGCCACCTTCGGTAGTGGCCGCATCGCGCTGGTAGCTGTAGCTGCCGTCGGCGTTGAGCGTCAACGTGCCGTACTGGCCAGACACCTCCGTGCCAGCCTCCTGCACATCACCCGCAACAGCCTGCACGCCCACCACTTCTGCGCCGTCTGCGCCTTCGGTGTCGTTGGCCATCACGTTGCCCTCGATCGGAGCATAGGTGCCGCTGGGCACGCTATTGGTATCGAGCTCAGCCGTGGGTGCATCGTCCACGATATTGATCACCAGATCAGCAGCCGGAGCCGGGTCGCCGTCCAGGTCCTTCACCGCCACGGCAAAACTCACGCTATCCGGATCGACCAGGGTGTTGTCCAGCAGCGTGTAGCTGTAGTAGATCACGCCTGCACCGGTGGTCGGCTCGTAGGTATAGTAGGCCTCCAGCTTGCCGGCTTCATCACTCACCGATTGCGCCGTACCCGTCAACACCAGGCTGCCCAGCTTCACCTCGGACACGCCGTCCTTGCTGGTGAAGGTGATTGTGCCGCTCGTGGTCTCTGTATCCGCCGTCTCGTCCGAACCTTCCGGTTCGCCGGTACGCGCCGGCAGGCCGGATTCGTGCACCACGGCACCATCCTGACCCGCCACCGGGATCACCGGCGCTGTCGGCGTGGAGTCCTCGATCGTGATCGTCAGCGTGGCCGTGGCCGTATCGCCGTCACCATCCTGGATCGTGTAGGTGAACACGTCCGTCACGCCGCCTTCGGTAGTGGCCGCATCACGCTGGTAGCTGTAGCTGCCATCGGCATTGAGCGTCAGCGTGCCGTACTGACCCGGCACCTCCGTGCCGGCTTCCTGCACATCACCCGCACCAGCCTGCACGCCCACCACTTCTGCGCCGTCCGCGCCTTCGGTGTCGTTGGCCATCACGTTGCCCTCGATCGGAGCATAGGTGCCGCTGGGCACGCTGCCGGTATCCGGCTCGGCCGTGGGCACGTCGTCCACGATCACCACCGTTAGCGTATTGCTCGCCGACTGGCCATCCTGGTCAGTCACTTCCACGGCAAAAGCCACCGAAGACGGATCTGTCAGCGTGTTGTCCAGCAGCGTGTACTGGTAGTGCACCGTGCCCTGACCAGTTGCGGCGTCAAACGTGTAATACGCCCACAGCTGGCCGGTCGCATCCGCCAGCAACGGCTCTGCCGGGAAGGCGGTGCCAGCCTGCACGGCCACGCCGTCCAGCGTCAGCGCCTTCAGGCCATCGATACTGGCAAAGCCGAACTGGCCCACCGTGGTTTCACTGTCGCTGGCGGCATCAGAGCCGGCAGGCTCGCCCGTACGCGCCGGCAGGCCGGCTTCATGCACCTGTGCTGCCGCAATCACATGGATCGGATCGCCATCGGGATCCTGGGGGTTCGGCTCTTCCTCGCCCACCGTCGGGGTGGCGTTGCCGACGCGGATCGTCAGCGTGGCTTCCACGCTGTCCAGGTCCGCATCCGTCAGCGTGTAGGTGAACACATCTTCCACACCGCCGGCACTACCGTCGGTACGCGCATAGCGATAGCTGCCGTCAGCGCTGATGGTCAGCGTGCCGTACTGGCCAGCCACCTCCACGGCAGCATCACCCACGGCCTGGCTGGCAGAACCCAGCTGGCTAGCCACCACGGCGCTGACCCTGGCACCATCGGCGCCTTGCGTGTCATTGACCAGCACATTGCCGGACACCGCCTGGCCCACATCCGGCTGTACATCGGCCACATCATCCAGCGCCACCGGGACGGCATCCTGCACGTCCACATCAAAGGTACCGGTCTTCGATTCCTGATCCGCATCGGTCACGGTAAAGGCGACGCCCTTGAGCGTGACCAGGTTCTTGCCCGCTGGCGTTTCCGGGTGCGTGACCGGCTGCAGCAGCGTCACCTTGTAGCTGTAAGTGATCTGCCCGGTTGTCGCATCCGTCAGTGCAGCGCTGGTCAGCGCAATCGTCAGCACCGGCGTACCGGCCGATGTGCCTGTCAGTTGCAAGCCGTCAGCCGACAAGGCCCAGACCACATCCTGGCCCAGCGCCTGCAGCTGGGCGTCCAGACCATCAGCCGAGAGCTGGATCGACTGCAGCAGATCGCCCTGCGGCACGTCGTTGTAATAGCTGACCACCAGCTGGCCTTCGGCCTCGGCACTTTCCACCGCGCGCGCCAGCATGCGCATGCGCAGCACCGGTGCCGCCGGGCTCGGCAATGCGCCTTCGCTCACCGTGACAAAGTCCTGCGGCACGATCCAGATATCCTGGTCCGGCTGCAGCGTGATCTTCACCGTGGCGGTGGAGGTGTCGCCGTCAGCATCAGTAATGGTGTAGCGGAAGCTGTCTTCCGTGGAGTCCTTGCCGGCACCTGGGTTAGGCGTGTAGGTGAACTTGCCGGTCGCTGCATCGTAGCTGACTGTGCCTTGTACCGGCTGTTGCGTCACTGCCACCTTGGCCAGCGGCACGCCGTCGGCACCCTGGATGTCGTTGGCCAGGGCATCAATCACCAGCGCCTGGTTTTCCTGCACCTGCGTAAAGGCATCGTCCCTGGCCGTCGGGACGTCGTCCACGATTTGCGCCGACAGCACGGCTGTCGCCTTGTCGCCATCGTTGTCAGTCAGCACGACCTGCAGGTCTTCGAACAGCGCGTTCTCTGCCGCACCTGCCGGATGCGTCTTGCTACCCTTGAGCAGATAGCTGTAGCGCACCTCGCCCGTAGCCTTGTCGTAACCGGTCACCGTCAGCTCATTGCCCAGCGGCGTGACCAGTTTGGCTCCCGTCACGATGGCTCCATCCTTCAGGAACTCGGTGCCGCCAATCGTCAGGCTTTTCACGCCGTCCTGGCTCTTGATGGTGAAAGCGGCGTCACCGCGTTCTGCCGGACTGGCGGCATCAGAGCCTGTTGTCAGCGCTTTTTCGTACACCTTGACATCACCACCCTGCGCCTTGGGCGTCAAGCCGTTGATCTCCGGCTTGTGGTCCGGCGGCGGCGTGCTGCCACCACCCCCCAGCAAGGGCAGCGCCAGCAGCGGCAGCCACCAGAGCGGCACCGGCGCATGGCTGATACCCAGCGCCTGGCCGGCCTGGATGCCTTCGGCCAGCTGGCTCACGGCATCGGACGCCTGTGCACTTTCCGGCACAAACGGATAAGTCTGGCCATTTTCATGCGTACCCACCAGCAGGTTGTCCGAGCCCTCGGCATAGCCGATCGCGCCGTCATCCTGGTAATAATCCTCGATCACCAGATCGGGCTGGCCCACCTGGCCGCCCTCGAAGGCGATATGCAAATCCTTGCCGACACGCTTGGTCGCCAGGTTCTCGGGCGCGAAACCCGTGGCTTCGTCGGTGAAGTGGTATTTGACGTTTGCCAGCGCCTTCAGGCGCAACGCCTGGCCGCGGCTGCCGGCACCGCCGGTACCGCCGGCGATCTGGTGGGTCTGGACGGTATCGCTGGCGTCATTGATGCGCAGGGTGATGTTTTTCAGGCTCATGGTGTTTTCTCCAGATCCTGTTCAGGCAGCCAGTGCTGCGCGATACAGGAAACGCTACTAGGAATCGGGGCGGGAAGTGGCGGGCCAGCTGCCGTCAGATGGCCCGCGCAAGGGGATGCCGTGCAGCCGGCTCAGCGGGCGTCCGGCGCCTGGCCGAACAGCTTGATCTCGACCCGACGGTTGGGCTGGTCACACTCGGTGCGCTGGCGCGCGTCACGCGGGAATCGGGCGCGGCAATCGCTGACCAGCAATTCACGCTCGCCACGTCCGCTGGCCACCAGCGCCCCGGTCGGCAGCCGGTTTTCTGCCAGTGCCTGACGCACGGTGCTGGCACGGCGTTCCGACAGCTGCTGGTTGTAGGCATCCGAGCCTTCGGGGTCGGTATGGCCAATCACCTCGATGCGGTCAATGCGCGCCTGGCTGGCCGCGATATCGGCCGCCACCTGGCGGATCTCGCTCTTGCCCTGGGCCAGCATGCTGGCGTAATCGAACTTGTCGAACGGGAACAGCGCCGATGCCTGCAGCGTGTAGGTCTTCAGCGGCACGGCGCATTGCAGCTCGACACGACGCAGCGTATGCACCTGCTCCTGTTGCTGCTGTGCCAGCGCCAGGCCGGACTCGGCATCCAGCGCCTGCAGCACGGGCTGGCCCTGGGCATCCGCCACCACGCGGAAGTAGCTCACCTCGGCGGCCGGCAGCCTGACAGCCTGCCCCGGAGCCACTTTCTCCTGGTAGCCGGTGCTGACGTCGGTATAGCTGGCCATCAGGCGGTTCTCGCCGACGCAGGCCGGCCCCTGGCGGAAGGCCCCCGGCTGCAGCGAGGTCAGGTACTCGCCGTTGACAAAAATGTTGACCGCCTGACCTGGCAAGGCGTCCGATTCGCGGATCACCACCATGCTGGCAGTCTGCTCGGCCACCCCGGTGGCCACCTCTCCGCTCGCCAACGGCTTCAGATGGGAGTCCCCGGCAGACACGCAGGCGGTCAGCACCACGGCCAGGGTCGTCATCAGACCGGTACGAATCGGAAAGGCAGAAAGGCTAGTCTTGTCCACGTCTACTCCTTGCGTTAATGAAGTGTTAATTTATTAAATTATTTCACACAAGGAATTTATGTATATATATAAATATGTTATTTTTCTCTTGACATGGATGGCATTTCTGGGGAAACTGGATGGATGTGGACAGGGCAACCGTGTATTGACCCAGCCCTTTCTGCACAGATCAGGCTGCTAAAGCATAAGCCTCAGCGGGGGTCTTCATACCCAACGCCTGGAGGGGGCGCTGGTAGTTGTAAAAGCGGATCCAGTCGCCAATCACACGACTGGCGTGTTGCAGCGTCTCAAACCGGTGACGGTGCGCGCATTGATCCTTGAGCGTGCGGATCACGCGTTCGATCATCCCGTTTTGCTCCCGACTGTAGGGTGTGATGAACTCCTGTTGCAGGCCATAGCTTTTGACCAGGGCTGTGCAGCTGCGGCTGGTAAATACCAGCCCATTGTCCGATCGCAGCAGGAACGGGCTCTTGACCTTGCCCAGACAGCCATTCCTGGCAATTAGCGCCTGCTCCAGCGCACTTTCCGCCGTCCTGGCCTTGCCGCTGCGGCTCAGATGCCAGCCCAGCAGTTCCCGGCTGTAACAGTCGATCACCAAGGCCAGAGAGGCCCAGCCATCCTTGCCAGTCCAGATACGGCACAGATCCGTCGCCCAACGCTCATCGGGAGCCTTGGCAACAGACGGCAAGGCCCGAATACGTGGCCTGAATCCCACGGCACGCTTCCTCACCTGCCAGCCCTTCAGCTGGAAGATGCGCTGCACCGTGTTCTTGTTCATGCCCAGCAAATGCGCCACCGTGCGGTAGCCGAAAGACGGGTGCTCCTCGATCAATGCCTTGATCGGCGCTGCCAGCTGTTCCTGCACCTTCGGTGCAGACTTGACGCTGCGGTAATACAGCGTGCGACGCGGCAGATCGAACCAGCGGCACAGCTTCACCAGGCTGACATGGAAGCCATCAGCTGCCAGTCCCTGCTGCACATCGAGGATCATTTCTCGTCCTCTTCGCCCAGCAGGGACGCCAGCTTTTTTCTGGCGCGTAACTCCAGCATGGCCTCACCGTAGGCCTCCTGCAGGTCGCTGAGCTTCTTCTCGTACTGTTGGCGTACATCCAGCGGGTTGGTACGCAAGGCATTCTCCATGCCACGCTTGCCTTCTTCCACCCATTGTTCCAGCTCTGAAGGCTGCAGGTCAAAGGCCCGACTGGCCTCTGCCACCGTGGTCTTGCCTTGGATGATCTCCAGAACCAGGGCCGTTTTACGCTTGGCCGTCCAGCGTTTGATATCGTCTTCCATCAGGGTACTCATCGTCGTTTCCTTCAACAATAACACCTGTGCAGGATTTCAGTGGGTCAATACAACCGCACGCTACACTAGGCTGTTGCACTTGCCCTCCCTTGCCCTGTTGCCCCAGGTCCCATCGCCATGCCCCGCATCCTGGTCGTTGAAGACGACACCATCCTGCTAGACGCCCTGTGCAGCAAGCTGCAGCAGTGCAACCATCAGGTCACCACGGCCACCAACGGCCTGGAGGCCCAATCGCTGCTGAAGCAGCAGCAGTTCGACGTGCTGGTGCTGGATCTGGGCTTGCCGCTGCTGGATGGCATGGAACTGCTGCACTGGCTGCGCCAGCGCGATGAAACCTTGCCGATCCTGATCCTGACGGCGCGCATCAATATCGATGACCGCGTTGCCGGCCTGCGCGCCGGTGCCGACGACTACCTGATCAAGCCGTTTGCCATGCAGGAACTGAAGGCGCGCATCGAAGCGCTGCTGCGTCGCACCCAGCTGCAGCAGCCGATCGCCATCATGGCCAACGGCAATGGCAACAAGCCGCCCGTGCTGCAACTCGATCCCGATCGCCGCAGCGCCTGGCTGCAAGGCCAGGAGCTGGAGCTGGCACCGCGCGAGTGGACCCTGCTGCACCTGCTGACCGAGCACTTCGGCAACGCCATCAGCCGCGCCCAGATCATTGCCGCCTGGGAATCGGATCCGGCTGCCGCCGCCAGCCTGATGAACACCAACACACTCGAGGTCTACATCCATCGTCTGCGCAAGAAGCTGGAAAGCGCTCCGGTGACCATTCGCACCGTGCGCGGCCTCGGCTACATGCTGCGCAACCGCTAGCGCTGGCTGCCTGGCATGAGCGCGCTGACACAGAAAACCATCCGCGGATCACTGCTGCGCTGGCTGCTGATCCCGGCCTGGGTGCTGGGTCTGCTCGGGCTGGTGTCCAGCCTGCTGCTGCACAACCTGAGCCACAGCGAGCACCTGACCCGGCACTCGCTGGACGACCTGTGCCACCTCGGCCAGTTGTACTCAGCGGACACCCCGCTGCCAAAAATGCTGGAACAGCTGGAGTTGACCAGCACCCTGCTCGCCCGCTCCGGTGGCCACGACACCCGCTTCCGCTTCAACACCCTGCCAACGCTGATCAGCCTGGGCGGCCCGCCCCTGCCGATCCCGGACGATGCCGAACATGTCGGCAAAGGCAGCTGCCAGATTCGCATCCACACCAGCTGGGATGCCAGCGGACGCCTGCAGATCGCCTCACTGCTGATGCCAGCGCAGGACGGTTCGGACAAGTCCCTGCTGATCCAGTCGGTGCGTCCGTTCCACCCGATCGACCTGCGCATTCTCGATCTCGGCATGCAAATGGCCCTGACCACGACCGCCACGGCCATCCTGTTCAGCCTGATCGTGTTTTTCGGCGTGCGCCGCGGCCTGCGCCCGCTGACCAGTCTGGTGGCGGCGATACGCCAGCTGGACAGCAGCCAGCCTGGCAGGATCCACGTGGACCATGCACCGCTCGAAATCCGCTGTATCGAGGACACGCTCAACGAACAACTGGAACGCATCAGCCAGCAGGTCCAGCGCGAACGCAGCTTCCTCAACGATGCCGCTCACCAACTGCGCACGCCGATTGCCGGCATCCTCAACCAGAGCGAACTGGCCCTGACTGAACAGGATCCAGCTCAGGTGCGCCAGCGGCTGGAACACATCGTGCAGGCCTCCGAACGCAGTGCCATGCTGATCCACCAGCTGCTGGCGCTATCGCGCAGCTACGAGGCCGGCTCGCTCGGCATGGTGCTGTTTGACCTGCCCGAACTGGCACGCAAGGTGGCCCTGCAATGGGTCGGCCCGGCCGCCGATATCGGTATCGAGCTGAGTTACGAAGGGGAGGACAACGCGCTCTATCGCGGCAGCCCGGAACTGTTGCGCGAAGCCCTGCACAACCTGCTCGACAACGTGCTGCGCCATGCACGCGCTTGCACCGAGGTGGTCGTCAGCGTGCACCAGACCGGCGCACCAGACCAGCACCAGCTGATCCTGGAAGTGCGCGACAACGGCCAGGGTCTGCAGGAATCCCAGCTGCCCTACCTGTTCGACCGCTTCTGGACCGGTGACGAGAGCCAGGGCAACGGCATCGGGCTGGCGCTGGTACAACAGATTGTCCAGGCCCATCAGGGCCAGGTGCATGCCGAACTGGGCCAGCCGCAAGGCCTGACGATCCGCCTGCTGCTGCCGATGAACGACAGCCAGCCCGCGCGCCGCACCTGAACCGGCTTACAGCATCCGCAACCGATCCCCGCTGGCAAAGCCCTGTGCCGCCCACGGCTCGCCCTTGCACAGACCGAGCACCTTGAACAGCTCGCCCATCTCGTGCTCCAGCACCAGCTTCTGCGCCAGCGTGCGCGTCGCCAGGTCGGAGGCTTCCATGCGCTGTGCCAGCCCCAGGTTGAGCAGAAACCAGCCCTGCGTGGTGTAGCCCAGGATCTCGAAACCGGCCTCCTGCGCTGCCACCGCCGTACCGGTGAAATTGACGTGTGCCGTGATGTCCTTCTCGCCCACCGCCAGCAGCGGGTTGTCGTCGGCCCGGTGCAGCTGGTGGCACATCACGGTGCCGCCATCGCGCTGCGGATGGTAGTACTCGCGTTCACCAAAGCCGTAATCGATAAAGAAGGCCGCGCCCTGTTCCAGGTGCTGGCCCAGCGTGCGGATAAAGGCTTCGCCCTGCGGATGGATTTCGGTCAGGTAGTCATGATCGCCGGCGATCTCCAGCGGCGGGCGCAAGTCAGTAGCGCGATCTTCCCAGGCCCAGTTGCCTGCATCGTCAATCACCACGCCGCGCTCATGCCAGACGCCGTCACGGCGCTGCAGCAGCTTCACCGGCATCGCATCCAGCACCTCGTTGCCCAGCACCACGCCGCGCATCTGCGCCGGCAGCGCATCAGCCCACTGCACGATGTCGCCAAAGCGTGCCAGCCGCTCCTGCTGGCGCGCACGCAGGCTACCTGAGACATCGACAATCGTGTAGCGACGCAGCGCCACGCCCTGCTGCTGCAGGCCGTCCAGCACCTGTTCGGCCAGCGCACCGCTGCCAGCACCAAATTCCCAGATCTCGTCGGTCGCCGTCATCTGCAGCGCCTCGGCCACCTGCAGCGCCAGCACCTGGCCGTACAGCGGGCTGATTTCCGGGGCGGTGACGAAATCGCTGCCGTCCTGCGGCAGCTGGCCGAGCTTGCGGCTGCCATGCACGTAGTAGCCCAGCCCCGGCGCGTACAGCGCCAGATGCATGAACTGGTCAAACGGCAGCCAGCCGCCGGCGTCGTGCACGGCAGCGCGTATCATGGCGGTGAGGGCGTGGTCCGGTGTTCCGGATGCGGGGGAAGGAGCAGCTTGAGACATGGCCGCCAATCTACCACCGAAGCCCTTGTTCCTGCCGATCCAACCTGCTGTTTTCTCCCGATTCCGCTGCATGAGCCAACTCCCCTCCGCCCGTCCCACCGTCCTGGTCACCGGCGGCGCCCGCCGACTGGGTGCCGTGCTGTGCCAGACCTTCGCCCAGGCTGGCTGGGAGGTGCTCTGCCATTACCAGTACAGCGTCGAGGCTGCGCTGGAGCTGCAGCAGCAGCTGGCCGTGGTCGGCACGCCCATCACGCTGTACCAGGCCGATCTGGCCGATGCCGACGAGCGCCAGGCCATGATGCAGGCGATTGCCCAGGCGCACGGCCCGCTGCGCGCGCTGGTCAACAACGCTTCCCTGTTCGATGCCGATGGCGGCGATGATTTTCCGCTGCCGCAGGCGCGAGAACAACTGGAAGTGAACCTGCTGGCGCCGCTGGACCTGGCACGGCAAATGGCCGCCATGCACCCGGCCGATGCGGTCGATGCCTGCGTTGCCATCCATGTGCTGGACCAGAAGGTCTACAACCTGAACCCCGACTACTTCAGCTACTCGATCAGCAAACTGGCGCTGGAGCGTGCCGTCGAGTTGCAGGCGCAGGCGCTGGCACCACGTGCGCGCATCTGCGGCGTGGCACCGGGGCTGATGCTGGTCAGCGGTCCGCAATCGGCCACCAACTTTGCCGCCGCCAGCCGCGCCAACCTGCTGCGCCGCCCACTCGATCCGATCCATGTCGCGCAGTCCTGCCTGTTCCTGGCCAGCAACCCGGCCATCACCGGCACCACCTTGTGCGTGGATAATGGCCAGCATCTGGTTCCGCTGCCGCGCGACATCATGTTCGTGGTTGACGAACTGCTGCAACCCCACCTGACACCCATCCCATGAGCCATCCCACCCACTGGAGCGAATCCCTCGCCCTGACCTGCCGCCGCCTGTTCCTGCGCGATTACGAGGTACACATCAATATCGGCGTGCACGATTTCGAAAAGCTGGGGCCGCAGCGCGTGCGCGTGAACGTGGACATGTACGTGCTGCTGAGTGAATCCACGCCGCGCGAAGACAGCGTGCACGAGGTGGTGGATTACGACTTCATCCGCCGCACCATTGCCGCGCGCGTCGGCGCCGGCCATATCGAGCTGCAGGAAACGCTGTGCGATGACGTGGCCGAAACCCTGCTCACCCACCCCAAGGTGCGCGCGGTGCGCGTTTCCACCGAAAAGCCGGACGTCTATCCGGACTGCGATGCCGTCGGCGTCGAGGTGTTCCGCCTGAAGCACGACGCGCAGCTGGCCGACTGACACAAAAAAGCCCCGCTCACTGGCGGGGCCCGGAAAAGGGAAAGTGCCGAATTCAGGCGCGCAGTGCCGTGGCCGGGCTGCTGCGCTGCAGCTGGCCATCTACTTCCTGCACCTGCAGGCCTTCCTGGCGCAGCGCCGCCACTTCGGCGTGGCACTGCGTGACGATGTCCTGTGCGCACTGGCCGCAGCAGCCGCATTGCGTGGCGACACCCAGCTCCAGCTGGATCTCGTCAAAGCTCATGCCGTTGCGGGCATGGCGGGCAATCTCGCGGTCGGATACGCGCTGGCAGAGGCAAACAATCATGTCAATTCCAGATCAGGTGAAGCAGCATGGCTGCGATAGTCCCGATATTAATTGATAATTGTTTTTATTCGCAAACCCTATCGCGATCAGGGTTGTGTGCATGACACAGTCTGGCTAGACCGCCCGTGGACCGATCATGCGCGCCGGATCCACCAGCCGGTCAAAGTCCTCCGCCGTAACGGCACCGCTTGCCAACGCCACCTCGCGCAAGGTGCGCCCCTCGTGGTGTGCCTGTAGCGCGATCTTCGCGGTCTGGTCATAGCCGATCAGCGGTGCCAGCGCCGTCGCCAGCATCAGCGAACGCCGCAGCAGCTCCTCGATACGCGCCTCATCCACCGCTATGCCCTGTGCGCAGTGCTGATCAAAGCTGCGCATGCCATCGGCCAGCAGGCGCACGCTCTGCATCGCATTGTGCATCGCCATCGGACGGAACACGTTGAGCTCAAAGTTGCCGGAGGCACCGCCGATGCCGATCGCCACATCGTTGCCCATCACCTGCGCGGCAATCATGGTCAGCGCCTCGGATTGCGTCGGGTTCACCTTGCCCGGCATGATGGACGAACCCGGTTCATTCGCCGGTAGGCGCAACTCGCCAATGCCGGCGCGCGGCCCGCTGGCCAGCCAGCGCACATCGTTGGCGATTTTCATCAGCGCTGCGGCCAGCACCCGCAGCGCGCCATGCGCCTGCAGCACCGGATCCATGCTGGCCAGCGCGGTAAAGGTATTGTCTGCCTGGACAAAGCGCTGGCCACTGCTGCGCGCCAGCTCGGCCGCTACGGCTGCGCCAAAGCCCACTGGCGCATTCAGTCCGGTGCCGACCGCGGTGCCGCCCACGGCCAGCGCTAGCAGGCCGTCCAGCGTCTGCACGATCTGCGCCCGCGCCTGCTGCAGCTGCGCCACCCAGCCGGACATTTCCTGCCCCACCGTCAGCGGCGTGGCGTCCTGCAGATGGGTGCGGCCGATCTTGATGATCTGGGCGTAGTCCGCGCTTTTCTGCTGCAGCGTCGCCACCAGGCCGTCCAGTGCCGGCAGCAGCGCCTGCGCGATCTCGCCGGCCAGCGCCACATGCATCGCCGTGGGAAAAATGTCGTTGCTGGACTGGTTGCGGTTCACCTGGTCATTCGGGTGCACCGGCTGCCCGTCCAGCAGCTGGCTGGCACGGTGCGCCAGTACCTCGTTCATGTTCATGTTGCTCTGGGTGCCGGAGCCGGTCTGCCAGATGGAGAGTGGAAACTCGTCCGCCCACTGGCCGTCCATCACCTCCTGCGCCGCCGCGATGATGGCATCCGCCACCCCGGGATCGAGCTCGCCGAGCCCGGCATTCACGCGTGCGCAGGCCTGCTTGACGCGTGCCAGCGCCTGCACAAAGGCCGGCGGGCAGCGTTCGCTGGAAATGGCAAAAAAGTGCAGCGAGCGCTGCGTCTGCGCGCCCCACAAGCGCTCGGCCGGCACCTCGACCGGCCCCAGGCTGTCATGTTCGATGCGGAATGCCATCTTGCCCTCCTCCAGCCTACCGCGGCTGCAGTCGCCACAGACAGGATCGCCCGCAACAGCGGGCGATCAGCGACCAGATTCAATCCCCTATCTGGCTTTGCAGGTAGTTCTGCAGGCCCAGATCCTCGATCAGGTCCAACTGGGTCTCCAGCCAGTCCTGGTGCTCCTCGTTCTCGTCTTTCAGCTCGACCAGCAGCGCGCGCGAGACATAGTCCTGCTGCTCCTCGCAGAAGGCAATCGCCTCGACCAGGGTCTTGTGCTTGTGCTGCTCCAGCCGCAGATCGCATTCGAGGATTTCCTGCGCGTCCTCGCCCAGCAGCAGTTTGCCCAGATCCTGCAGGTTGGGCAGGCCGTCGAGCAGGAAGATGCGCTGGACCAGCTTGTCCGACATCTTCATTTCCTCGATCGACTGCTCGTAGAGCCGCTTGCCGAGTCCGTTCAGGCCCCAGTTCTTCAGCATGCGGGCATGCAGGAAATACTGGTTGATGGCGATCAGCGAATCGCCCAGCACGGCGTTGAGCTGCTTGTGGATGCTTGCCTGGGTTTTCATCGTGCGACTCCTCAGCTGGCCTGGCTCTGCAGGTAGTTCTTCAGGCCGACCTGGTCAATCAGGCGCAGCTGCTGCTCCAGCCAGTGCGCGTGGTCTTCCTCGGTGTCCTTGAGCTGCTCCACCAGCATCTCGCGGCTGACATAGTCCTGGTGCTGCTCGCACAGGGCGATGCCTTTTTTCAGCGCATCGCGCACGCGCAGCTCCACCTCCAGATCAGCCTGCAGCATGGAAGGCACGTCGGTGCCCAGCACCAGCGCCTCCGGCACCATGTCCGGCGTACCTTCCAGCATCAGGATGCGCTGGATCAGCTGGCTGGCGTGGCCGGTCTCGTCGTCCATTTCGTGGTTGATGCGCTCGTAGAGCTTGCCGTAGCCCCATTCGAGGTACATGCGGGAATGGATGAAATACTGGTCACGTGCCGCCAGCTCGCCGGCAACCAGGCTGTTCAGATACGCAACGACTTCGGGGTGGCCTTTCATGGGATCCTCTCTTGTTCTGGTGGTGATGGATGCAAGCCAGCATAACCGCAAAGCCGCAGCCCGTCTGTCAGTCCAGACCCTGTCCCTGCGATGCGTGCGTCGCCATTACACATGCGGCTGGACGGGACATGGCCCCGCCCAGTAAAATCGCGGGTTTACCTCATGTTGCGCGGCCCTGCCAGCCGCCCCTGCCCATGTCTGCCACCCTGCCCCTGACCGAAACCGCTGTCGCCACCAAGCCCGCCAAGGACTCTCCGGAGGCGCGCCACCTGCGCGAAATGCGCAAGCTGGAAAAACGCCTGAACCGCCAGGTCGGCCAGGCGATCGTCGATTTCAACATGATCGAGGAAGGCGACAAGGTCATGGTCTGCCTGAGTGGCGGCAAGGACAGCTACACCCTGCTCGATGTGCTGATGAAGCTGCAGAAGCGCGCCCCGATCCGCTTCGAGCTGGTGGCGGTGAACCTCGACCAGAAGCAGCCCGGCTTCCCGGCTGACATCCTGCCGGCCTATCTGGAAAGCACCGGCGTGAACTACCACATCGAGACACAGGACACCTACAGCGTGGTCAAGCGCGTGGTGCCCGAGGGCAAGACCATGTGCAGCCTGTGCTCGCGCCTGCGTCGCGGTGCGCTCTACACGGTGGCGCGTCGCCTGGGCTGCAACAAGATTGCGCTCGGCCACCATCGTGACGACATCGTCGCCACCTTCTTCCTGAACATGTTCTTTGCCGCCAAGCTCAAGAGCATGCCGCCCAAGCTGGTGACCGACAACGGCGAATTCATGGTGATCCGCCCGCTGGCCTACGTGAAGGAAGCCGACACGCTGGCCTGGGCCACGCACATGCAGTTCCCGATCATTCCGTGCAACCTGTGCGGCAGCCAAGAGCACCTGCAGCGCAAGCAGGTGAGCAACATGCTGAAGGAATGGGAAAAGCAGTACCCGGGCCGCACCGAGCTGATCCTGACGGCACTACAGAACGTGGTGCCCAGCCACCTGCTGGACCGCAAGCTGCACAACTTCACCGACCTGAAGATCACCGGCATTCCCGATGCCGACGGCGACAAGGCATTTGACGAGGAAGAGCGCATCGCGCCGCTGCTGATCGATCCCGACAGCATTCCGCTGGCACGCGGCTGAGCGCAGGCGCAGCAAAGCGGGGATAATGCCGGCATGTCTTCTGTCGCTGCCGCCACCCGCCTGCTGATCATTCGCCATGGCGAAACCGACTGGAACGCCGCGCGGCGCATCCAGGGCCATACCGACATCGCCCTGAACGATACCGGCCGCCAGCAGGCGCGGCTGCTGGCCGAGGCGCTGACCGACAGCCCGATCCACCACGTCTACAGCAGCGACCTGCAACGCGCCGCCGAAACCGCACGCATTATTGCCGCGCCTCATGCCGCGCCAGTGGCCCTGCTGCCCAGTCTGCGTGAGCGCCACTTTGGCGATATCGAAGGCAGCAGCTTCATCGATTTTGAACAACACTATCCGCAGGATTCGCTGCACTGGCGCAAGCGCGATCCGGCCTGGGCCCCGCCGGGCGGCGGCGAATCGCTGCAGCAACTGCGCGACCGCATCGTGCAGCAGGTGGCCGAGATCGGCAAGCGCCACAATGGCGAGCATGTGGCCATCGTCACCCATGGCGGCGTGCTGGACGTGCTGTACCGCGCCGCCACGCGCCAGGGCCTGCAGGCCGCACGCACCTGGTATTTGCCCAACTGCGGCATCAACCGCCTGCTCTGGACACCCGAAGGCCTGACGCTGATCGGCTGGGGCGATACGCGCCATCTGGAGGCGCTGGATGGGTCGCCGCTGCAGGATAGCAGCGTG
Organism: Brachymonas sp. J145; assembly: GCF_036312245.1. Classification (NCBI taxonomy): domain Bacteria; kingdom Pseudomonadati; phylum Pseudomonadota; class Betaproteobacteria; order Burkholderiales; family Comamonadaceae; genus Allobrachymonas; species Brachymonas sp. J145. The sequence continues at coordinate 15,926 of NZ_JAZDCI010000001.1, forward strand.
CGCTGATCCTTTAGAGGCGCGCTAACAGAAACGGCACCTGGCCAGATGGCAGGTGCCGTTGCACTTGGCAGTTCACCAGCCCCTGCAGACAGGGGCCAGCACGCTTACTCTTCCAGCAGACTACGCAGCATCCACGCCGTCTTTTCGTGCACGTCAATGCGCTGGGTCAGCACGTCGGCGGTGGGCTGGTCATTGGCGTCGTCCACGATCGGGAACAGCTCGCGTGCGGTACGCGCCGTGGCTTCCTGCGCCAGCACCAGGTGGCGGATCATGTCGGTCGCCTTCGGCACGCCTTCGACTTCCTCGATCGAGGCCAGCTTGACGAATTCCTTGTAAGTGCCCGGCGCCGGGAAGCCCAGCGCGCGGATGCGCTCGGCGATGATGTCCAGCGCATTCCACTGCTCGGTGTACTGGTCCATGAACATCACGTGCAGGCTGTTGAACTGCGGGCCAGTGACGTTCCAGTGGAAGTTGTGCGTCATCAGGTACAGGGTGTAGCTGTCGGCCAGCAGGCGGGACAGGCCGTCGGCGATCTTCTTGCGCTTGGCGTCGGGGATACCGATGTTGACCGGGAGGGAAGTGGATTTCTTGGCCATGGATGCTCTCCTTGTTCTGCTGGGTTGGGGGACCTTGCGCAACGCCTGGTCCCAAGCCCTTGATTGTAGAACTCTGCAGCCGGATTGCCGCGCAAGCGATCTTATGGCCGGATTAGCTTCAGCCTATCGGCATCAATGCCCTTGCGACCCGATCCTGCGCTCACGGCTCCAACGCCTCCAGCAACAAATCCAGCAGCAGCTGGTCCCCATCCTGCTGCGGCAGCGCCAGCATGTCGCCCAGCAGATCCAGCTCCGGGTTGCAGAACATGCTGCTGACGGCGCGGTCCAGGGCGTTTTCGTCATGCTGCGCCATCGGATAGCGCTGCGGATGCTGCATCAGCTCCTCGGTCACAACACGGGCAAACTGGGCGCGTGCCCGCTCCAGGCCTGCTTCATCAGGCTTGGCCACGGCCGGGCTTTGCCGGATGTGCGCCAGCATGGCATCACGCGTGAGCTGCAACGCATGCTCCAGCTCGGTGCTGGACATGGCCGACATGGCCAGCAGCTCCATGCGCATCCAGTCACGCGCGGTGATCAGGTCGGCCGTGATGATGCGGCAGTCGTCGGTGCTGACGGCGCGCATGAAGGGCCGGATGAGTTCGATGTGCTGGCGCCAGGCGGCCGGCGGCAGCCGCACCAGGCCGCGTTCCAGCAGCGTGGGCGGCACGCCGCCTTCACTCGGCGGCTTGCCTTGCCAGAACAGTGCATCCGGATCGCGCTTTTCCATGAAGCTGAAGCCCAGGCCATCCAGCAGGCTGATGCCCTGGAAGCGCGTATCGGCCTCGACCGCGCGGGCGTGCTGCAGGAACAGCGCCTTGTGCGTGTCCGGCAGCGCATAGGCGTTGATGCGCGCCGCGACGGCATCGAAACGCTGCTGGGCCGCCACCGGCAAGGGCTGGGCGGCGCGCTGTTCCGGGCTGCTGCTGCAGGCCGTCAGCGTGGCCAGGGCCAGCAGGGAGGCAAGACAGGCATGGCGAAATCGGTTCATGGCATCAGACGTGGAGAAGTGGAGTCACACCGCAGCCCGGGGTCTGGTTGGCGGCGACTGGTGGCAATCAGCGTACCACAGTAAAATCATGCCTTTGCACGCGATCCGGGCCTTGCGCCCCAGTGGGTCGCGCCTCCAGCCGCCCCTGCGCGGCTTTTTCTGATTCCTTCCCAAGCCGCGCCCGTGACCTACGCTTCCGAAACCCGCCGCCGCCGCACTTTTGCCATCATTTCCCACCCTGACGCCGGTAAAACGACGCTGACGGAAAAGCTGCTGCTGTTCTCCGGCGCGATCCAGATCGCCGGCGCCGTCAAGGGCCGCAAGGCCAGCCGCCACGCCACCTCCGACTGGATGGAAATCGAGAAGCAGCGTGGCATTTCGGTAGCCTCGTCGGTGATGCAGATGAGCTACCGCGACCACGTGATCAACCTGCTGGACACGCCCGGCCACAAGGACTTCTCGGAAGATACCTACCGTGTGCTGACCGCCGTGGACAGCACGCTGATGGTGATCGACGCCGCCAACGGTGTGGAAACCCAGACACGCCGCCTGATCGAGGTCTGCCGCCAGCGCGACACGCCCATCATCACCTTCGTCAACAAGATGGACCGCGAGGTGCGCGACCCGCTCGACATCCTCGACGAGGTAGAGCGCGAGCTGGGCATGCCCTGCTGCCCGATCACCTGGCCAGTCGGCCAGGGCAAGACCTTTGGCGGCATCATCAACCTGCGCACGCAGAGCATGACGGTGTTCCAGGCTGGCAGCGAAAAACGCCCGCAAGACTTCGAGGTGATCCCGCTGAGCGAGTCCGAGACGCTGCGCCAGCGCTTTGGCAAGGCCTATGACGATGCCATGGAGAGCATGGAACTGGCCGTGGGCGCCTCCGCCGAGTGGGACCACGAGGCCTTCCTGGCCGGCAAGCTGACGCCGGTGTTCTTTGGCTCCGGCGTGAACAACTTCGGGGTCATGGAAGTGCTCGATGCCGTGGTCGACATGTCGCCGTCGCCCGGCGCGCGCATCGCCTACACCGAAGTGAACCGCAACCGCGAGGAAGTGACGATCCAGCCCGAGGACAAGGGTTTTGCCGGCGTCGTGTTCAAGGTGCAGGCCAATATGGACAGCAACCACCGCGACCGCATCGCCTTTGTGCGCGTGGCCAGTGGCAAGTACACGCCGGGCATGAAGATGAAGGTGCAGCGCACCGGCAAGGAGCTGCGTCCGACCAGCGTGGTGACCTTCATGTCGCAACGCCGTGAAGCGGTGGAAGAAGCCTTTGCCGGCGACATCATCGGCTTTACCACGCACGGTGGCGTGCAGCTGGGTGACAGCATCACCGACGGCCCCAACCTGCAGTTCACCGGCCTGCCCTTCTTTGCCCCGGAAATGTTCATGACCGTGGTGCTGAAGAACCCGCTGCGCACCAAGCAGCTGCAGCAGGGCCTGATGCAGCTGGGCGAGGAAGGCGCGATCCAGGTGTTCAAGCCCGATGCCGGCGGCAACATGCTGCTGGGCGCAGTCGGCCAGCTGCAGTTTGAAGTGGTGCAGCACCGCCTGCTGACCGAGTACGACTGCGAGGTGCGGCTGGAAGGCTGCCAGTACACCGGCGCGCGCTGGATCACCGCCGACACGCCAGCCGAGCTGCGCGAGTTCGAGAACGCCTACCCGATGCGCATGGCGCACGACGCAGCCGACACGCTGGCCTATCTGTGCACCAGCCCGTACGACGTGCGCCTGGCGCAGGAGCGTTTCCCCAAGATCCACTTCCACCCGCTGCGCGAGCACGCGGGGCTGAGCCTGGGCACCAGCTGAGTCCCGGCCACCGTCCGCCAGTGGCTGACGGTGGCGCGCAGCCCGGATACAAAGCCTGTTCGCTTTGCCATCTGCTTACAAGGCCGCCACGGCAGCGTCCACGGGAAGGCGGATAATCGAACGATCATCCGTTTTTATCCTGACCTGCGAGGACTGCCATGACGCTTCCGATTCCTGCTTCTTCCCGCCTGCTGCTGGCCAGCCTGGCCGCTGCGGCCCTGGCCACGACCGCGCTGCCGGCGTCGGCCAAGACCGCCGTGCCGGACACGCATCAGGCACGCATCGCGCTGGACTGGGATGGCACCTACAGCGGCACCATTCCCTCTGCTTCCGGTAGCGGTTACCAGACCACGCTGATCCTGCAGCGCAACGGCCGCTATACGCTGCTGCAGGACATCGAACACCAGGGCAAGCGCTACGCCGAACGCAGCAACGGCCGCTTCACCTGGGACAAGCAGGGATCCACGATCCAGCTGGCACGCAAGGATGACAACCAGCGCTTTTTTGTCAGCGAGGGCTATGTCGAACTGCAGGGCGAACAGGGCCGCCAGACTGGCCCGATGGCCAGCGAATACCGTCTGACCAAGCTGACCAGCTATCCCGGCAAGCTGGAGGAACTGCTGATCCGTCCGGACAGCGTGCAGCAGGACCAGCCGCGCAAGGGTCAGGTCAGCCTGGACGGCATCTGGAACATGCGCCACGCCACGCAGCTGGGCCACCGCTCGTTGAGCGCGCAATTCGTGCTGGACTGCCAGGGCAAGAGCTACACCATGAACGACGTGCGCTACTACGCACAGCCGCATCTGCGCGGCAAGCTGCTGGACCAGTCCAAAGGCCAGGGCCACGACATTCCGGTCACGCCGGAGGACAAGGTGATGACGCGCGTGCTGAAGGATTACTGCAGCCGCTAAGACCGCTGCCGCCGGTCAGCGCGAGACGCGGCCGGTGAGCTTGTCGTAGGCCTGGCGCGTGCCGGCGGTGACGGCGTCCATGACCTGGCCATAGCCGGTCTTGTGCTGCGCATGCAGGCGCGCCGAGGCCAGCGCGCGCGAGCGGCAGTACCAGTGGCAGCTGTGCTGCATCAGCATCAGCTCGGCCGTCATGGCAAAGGCACGGCGCTTGCGCGATTCCGGATCTTCCTCGGTATCGGGCGCCTGGCAGGCGAGGATGCCGCGCGCGTGGATCGGCATCAGCTCGCGCAGGTCAAAGCTGCCGTCCTGGCCCAGATAGCGGGCGAGTGCCGCCTGGTAGGGAATCGGTGCCATGCGGGTATCGCCTTCGGCACGCTGCAGGTCGGCGGCAAAGGCGCTGAACTGGCGCTGCAGGTTGCGCTCGGTGTCCTGCAGCACGCCCCAGACCTGCTCCTGGCGCACCGGGTCCTGCTCGCCCAGGGCGCGCAGGTAGCCGTTGATCAGCGATTCCATCTGCTTTTCGATCTGATAGGGGCGCAGGTATTCGGCCAGCAGCGCCATGCGCTTGCGTTGCTCCTGGCGGTTCCAGAAGGACAGGCCCAGCCACAGGACCAGCAGCAGACTGAAGAGGTGTTCCATGCCGTGCATCGGGGAAGAAATGGACAAGCCTCCTAGTGTAACGGCTGCCTAGCCGGGCCGCCGCGGACGACGCCCCGCCCTGGCCTGATGCCCTTCATCATCTTGTCACACGCAAGCCGCCGGCTGGCTGGCACAATCACGACACCCGTCTGCCACTGGAGCCATCCATGAGCACTCCCCTGCGTTTCTACACCCACCCGATGTCCCGCGGCCGCATGGTGCGCTGGATGCTGGAAGAATGCCAGGCCAGTTACGAGACCGTCGTACTGGCCTACAACAGCAGCATGAAGTCGCCCGACTACCTGCGGCTGAACCCGATGGGCAAGGTGCCGGCGCTGCAGCACGGCGAGGTCGTGGTGACGGAAACCCCCGCCATCCTGTGCTACCTGGCCGATCTCCATCCCCAGGCGCAGCTGGCCCCGGCCGTGGGCGATCCGGCACGCGGCAGCTACTACCGCTGGCTGTTTTTTGTCGCCGGCCCGATGGAAGCCGTTGTCACCGGCAAGGCGCTCGGCCTGCTGGCGCCACCGGACAAGGCCGGCATGCTCGGCTATGGCAGCTATGACGATGTGCTGCGCAACGTGGCCACGGCGCTGGCAGCCCTGTCCCCGGTCTCACCCTACCTGTGCGGCACGCAGTTCAGCGCCGCCGACCTGTACCTGGCCTCGCAGCTGATGTGGGGCATGCAGTTTGGCACCATCGAGCGCCAGGGCCTGTTCGAGGATTACGTGGCGCGCTGCACGGCGCGGCCGGCGTTTTCCCGCGCCTCGCTGATCGATGAGGCGGCGCTGGCCGAGATCAAGGGCAGTAGCCACGACGTCTGAACGCCTCACACGCAAAGGTTGCACCCTTGACCAAACAAGGTTGCACCTTTCGCGTTGAATCACGGGTTAACCCCAGATACATCCGCTCACCCATTCCCGTACCATCGCTCCACGCCAAAAACCGGCCACGGCCGGTTGCCAACCCCAAAGCACTGGAGCTGATTCCCGATGAGTACAACCGTAGGCATCAAGGTCGATGACACCTTGCGCGAGCGGATTCGCGTTGCCGCACAAGGACTTGGACGCACCCCGCACTGGCTGATCAAGCAGGCCGTGGTGCAGTATGTCGATGCGCTGGAACGTGGCGCCACCACCATCCGCATTCCCACCCCCGAAGACGGTAGCACCGACTGGAGCGGGGTTGCACCCGAGCACGACACCGAGGTGCAACCCTTCCTCGAATTCGCCCAGGGCATCCTGCCGCAGACCGAGTTGCGCGCGGCCATCACCGCCGCCTGGCACCGGCCCGAGCCCGAGTGCCTGCCAATGCTGCTGCCACTGGCCCGCAGCACCGACCGCGAACAGGCCGATGCCATCCGCACACTGGCCAGCCGGCTGGTGCAGGGGCTGCGCGATGCGCCGGTCGCCAGTGGCGTGGCCGCGCTGGTGCAGGAGTTTTCGCTGTCCAGTCAGGAAGGCGTGGCGCTGATGTGCCTGGCCGAGGCGCTGCTGCGCATCCCGGACAAGGCCACGCGTGATGCGCTGATCCGCGACAAGATCAGCCACGGCGACTGGCGCACCCATGTCGGCCGTTCGCCTTCGCTGTTCGTCAATGCCGCGGCCTGGGGCCTGGTGATCACCGGCAAGCTGACCTCGACGTCGAGCGAAAAATCGCTGTCATCGGCATTGACGCGCGTGATCGGCAAGGGTGGAGAACCGGTGATCCGCCAGGGCGTGCACCGCGCCATGAAGCTGATGGGCGAGCAGTTCGTGACCGGCCAGGACATTGCCGAGGCGCTGGCCAACAGCCGTGCGTTCGAGAAAAAAGGCTTCCGCTACAGCTACGACATGCTGGGCGAAGCCGCCGCCACCGAGGCCGATGCGCTGCGCTACCTGCAATCCTACGAGCAGGCGATCCATGCGATTGGCGCCGCATCTGCCGGCCGCGGGATTTTTGAAGGGCCTGGCATCTCGATCAAGCTGTCGGCGCTGCACCCGCGTTACAGCCGCGCGCAGTACGAGCGCGTCATGGGCGAGCTGCTGCCACGCCTGCTGCACCTGGCCGAGCTGGCGCGCCACTACGACATCGGCATGAATATCGATGCCGAAGAGGCGGATCGGCTGGAGCTGTCGCTGGACCTGCTGGAGGCGCTGTGCATGGCGCCCTCGCTCAAGGGCTGGAATGGCATCGGCTTTGTCGTGCAGGCCTACCAGAAGCGTTGTCCGCAGGTCATCGATGCGCTGATCGACCTGGCCCGCCGCAGTCGCCGCCGCCTGATGGTGCGCCTGGTCAAGGGTGCCTACTGGGACAGCGAGATCAAGCGCGCCCAGCTCGACGGCCTGGCCGGCTACCCGGTGTACACGCGCAAGGTGCACACCGATGTCAGCTACCTGGCCTGCGCGCGCAAGCTGCTGTCGGCCACCGACGCCATCTACCCGCAGTTTGCCACCCACAATGCGCAGACCGTGGCCAGCATCTACCACATGGCCGGCGGCAACTACTACAGCGGCCAGTACGAGTTCCAGTGCCTGCACGGCATGGGCGAACCGCTTTACGAGCAGGTTACCGGCAGCACCGCCAGCGGCAAGCTGGCGCGCCCCTGCCGCATCTACGCCCCGGTCGGCAACCACGAAACCCTGCTCGCCTACCTGGTGCGCCGCCTGCTGGAGAACGGTGCCAACACCTCCTTCGTCAACCGCATTGGCGATGACAGCGTGCCGATCAGCGAGCTGGTCACCGATCCGGTGCAGGAGGTGGAGCAGCTGGCGCGCGAGGAAGGCGTGCTGGGTGCCCCGCACCCGCGCATCCCGCTGCCAGGCGCGCTGTTTGCCACGCTGGGCGAGCAGTCCCGCGCCAATTCGCAGGGCCTGAACCTGGCCCACGAACAGCAGCTGGCCTCACTGGCAGCCGCGTTGCTGCACAGCACGCGCAGCGCCTATCTGGCCGCACCGCCCGGCGTGGTACTGCCCTCCAGCCCCGCCGCCGAAGCCGGCTGGCAGCCGGTGCGCAACCCGGCCGAACTGCACGATATCGTCGGCCATGTGCGTGAAGCCACGGCCGAGGAAGCCACCGCCGCCGTCGTGCGCGCCGCGCGCACGGCACCGATCTGGGCCGGCACGCCGCCGGCCAGCCGTGCCGACATGCTGCAGCGCGCCGCCGACCTGCTGGAACAGCGCAGCCAGTCACTGCTTGGCCTGATCATGCGCGAAGCCGGCAAGACCCTGCCGAATGCCATCGCCGAAGTGCGCGAGGCAGTGGATTTCCTGCGCTATTACGCCAGCCAGGTAGCCGCCGAGTTTGACAACGCCAGCCAGCGCCCGTTGGGCGTGGTGCTGGCCATCAGCCCGTGGAACTTCCCGCTGGCGATCTTCTGCGGCCAGGTGGCCGCCGCGCTGGCCGCCGGCAACGCCGTGCTGGCCAAGCCGGCCGAACAGACGCCTCTGACGGCTGCCGCCATGGTCGGCCTGCTGCACGAGGCCGGCATTCCACAGGACGCGCTGCAGCTGCTGCCCGGCCAGGGCGAGAGCGTGGGTGCCACGCTGGTGGCGCATCCGCAGGTCAACGGCGTGATGTTCACCGGTTCGACCGAGGTGGCGCAGCACATTGCGCGCACGCTGGCCCAACGCCTGAGCCCGGAAGGCCATCCGATTCCGCTGATCGCCGAAACCGGCGGCCAGAACGCGCTGGTGGTCGACTCCTCGGCGCTGGCCGAACAGGTGGTGGCCGATGTGCTGGCCTCGGCCTTCGACTCGGCCGGCCAGCGCTGTTCGGCACTGCGCCTGCTGTGCATCCAGGAAGACGTCGCCGATCGCACGCTGACGATGCTGAAACAGGCGCTGGAACTGGCCACGCTGGGCAACCCGGACCGCCTGTCCACCGATATCGGCCCGGTGATCGATGCCGAGGCACGCGCCGCCATCGAAGCCCATATCGAGCGCATGGGCGCCGAAGGCATGCCGGTGACACGCGCTGCACGCCAGGACGGCACGCTCAACGGCCACTATGTCGTGCCGGCCATGATCGAGATCGATCAGGCGAGCCGCCTCCAGCGCGAGGTGTTCGGCCCGGTGCTCCACGTGCTGCGCTACCGCCGCGCCGAGCTGGACCAGCTGATCGACCAGATCAACGCCACCGGCTACGGCCTGACCTTTGGCGTGCACAGCCGCATCGATGAAACCATCGAGCACCTGCGCGAGCGCATCCACGCCGGCAACCTGTATGTCAACCGCAACGTGATCGGCGCGGTCGTTGGCGTGCAGCCGTTTGGCGGCATGGGCCTGTCGGGTACCGGCCCCAAGGCCGGCGGCCCGCTCTACCTGTATCGCCTGGTGCAGGCAGAACCGGGTGCCGCGCTGCGCGCCCTGCCCGCTGCCCCGCAAGCCAAAGCCACAACACCCAGCCCGCTGGCCGCGCTGCGCGCCCTGCTGGCTGAGGGCCAGCCGGAGCTGCTCGACAGCTGGCTTGCGCCCACCGCCCTGGCCCAATGCGACAGCCTGCTGGCCACGGCACGCCCGCAGCTTGACCTGCTGCTGCCCGGCCCGACCGGCGAGTCGAACCGCTACCGCCTGCTGCCGCGCGGCCCGGTCTGGCTCTTGCCCGCCACGCCGCTGGGGCTGATCGTGCAACTGGCCACCGTGCTGGCAGCCGGCAGCGAAGGCCGGCTGGTGCTACCCGCCGACAGTGCCTGCCAGTCACTCTGGAGCCAACTGCAGCCGCTGCTGGATCCGGCCAACCCGATCCAGCTGGCCGATGCCGCCACGCTACAGGACGCGCAACAAGCAGCCGCCGCCGTGCTGTTCGAAGGCGATGGCGATGCGCTGCAGGCGCTGGCCGTACAACTGGCGGCGCGCAGCGGCCCAATCGTGCTGCTGGACAACCGCACCAGCCACGATCTGGAAGCCGGTCTCGGCTACAACCTGTCGCTGCTGGTGCACGAGCAGAGCATCAGCACCAACACCGCCGCCGCCGGCGGCAACGCACAACTCATGACCATGGCCTGAGGCGCCACCGCCACTCGCCGTACACTCTCCGACCACGATAACGACACCAAGGGAAATCATGCAATTCAACTGGAGCGACCCCACTGCCATCATGTTTGGCATCTACCTGCTGGCCATGCTGGGCATTGGCTGGCTGGGCTATTTCAGCACCAAGAACCTGTCCGACTACATCCTGGGCGGCCGCAGCCTGGGCAGTTTTGTCACCGCGCTGTCGGCCGGCGCTTCCGACATGAGCGGCTGGCTGCTGATGGGCCTGCCGGGCGCGGTCTACCTGTCCGGCCTGTCCGAATCCTGGATCGCCATCGGCCTGATCATCGGCGCCTACCTGAACTGGCGCTATGTGGCCGGCCGCCTGCGCCTCTATACCGAGCGCGCCGGCAACGCACTGACGCTGCCGGACTACCTGTCCAACCGCTTTGAAGACAAGTCCAACGTGCTGCGCATCGTCACGGCGCTGGTGATCCTGGTGTTCTTCACGCTGTACTGCGCCTCCGGCGTGGTAGCCGGTGCGCGCCTGTTCGAGAACATGTTCGGCATGCCTTACGCCACTGCACTGTGGGTGGGTGCGCTGTGCACCATCGCCTATGTGTTCATTGGCGGTTTCCTGGCGGTAAGCTGGACCGATACCATCCAGGCCTCGATGATGATCACGGCGCTGATCCTGGTGCCCATCATGGCCTGGCTGGCGATGCAGGGCCAGCTGCAACCGGGACAGGACTGGCAGGCGGTGATGGAGCCGCAGCAGTTTGACCTGTTCCGCGGCGCCAGCTTCGTCGGCATCATCTCGCTGATGGCCTGGGGCCTGGGCTATTTTGGCCAGCCGCACATCCTGGTGCGCTTCATGGCGGCCTCGTCGGTGCAGACGATTCCGGCAGCACGCCGCATCAGCATGACCTGGATGATCCTGTGCCTGGCCGGTGCCGTAGCCGTGGGCTTTATCGGCATCCCCTACTTTGCCACGCACCCGGCGCAGGCGGCAGCCGTGACGGCCAACTCCGAGACCGTGTTCATGGAACTGGCCAAGCAGCTGTTCAACCCGTGGATTGCCGGCGCGCTGCTGGCCGCCATCCTGGCCGCGGTGATGAGCACGCTGTCCTGCCAGCTGCTGGTCTGCTCCAGCGCGCTGACGGAGGATATCTACCGCACCTTCCTGCGCAAGAACGCCTCGCAAAAGGAACTGGTCTGGCTCGGCCGCGCCATGGTGCTGCTGGTGGCGCTGATCGCGATCTGGATCGCGCGTGACCCACAGGCCAAGGTGCTGGGCATGGTCAGCTACGCCTGGGCCGGCTTTGGCGCTGCCTTTGGTCCGGTGATCATCCTGTCGCTGTTCTGGAAGCGCATGACGCGCAACGGCGCGCTGGCCGGCATCATCGTCGGTGCCGTCACCGTGCTGGTCTGGAAGCAGCTGGGCTGGTTCGGCCTGTACGAGATCATTCCGGGCTTTATCCTGGCCTGGATCGCGACTGTGGTGGTGAGCCGCCTGGGCAGCGCGCCGTCGGCACGCATGCAGCAGGCGCACGCCGAGGTGGAGGCAGAAATGGCCCGTCTGGGTCAGGTCTGATCCAGCAGGTTCCGCCGGGCAGCAGGCTGCCCCGGACATGACGGCCAGGGGCTCCGCATGCGGAGCCCTTTCTCATGGAAAAACCAGGCCAGTCCGATGACCGGTTGGGCGGCCAGGCCTGCCATGGCCCTGCGCCAATGCCATGCGGCGATTGCTGGTAACGGTTTCGCGTTTCCTGCCGGACGGGGTAGGATGGTCCTCGCCCGCTTGCAACAAGGAGTGCACTGATCCAGGCGATTGCCATGCAGCAAACGCCGCACCGGTCAGTGGCTGTCATGCCGGCAGTCCGGGCATATGCCTCCGGACTGCCCGGACACGGCAAGGCTGCCGTGGGCGACATCACAGGCCCTGCGCACCAGACCAGGTGCGCAGCCTGCAGCAGGCACATCAGGTGACGCCAAGATCACCCCCATGCGGCAAGACGCCGCGTTCCAACCGGGCCATCACTGCCATCGGTTCCTGGCCCGGCCACCGGTATCAGAACGAGGAGACCCCCATGAACCAGCAGCTACCCATCCACCTTTACAAGGCCCACGTCGAGTTGCAATTGCAAATCACCCGCCTGCTGCAGGAATGCGGCCAGCAATGGTTTGATGCGATGCGGAAAGTCGGCGCAGAAAGCACGCAGGAAACCGCCAAGCGCATTCAGGGCGTGCACCAGGTGACCGACTGGAAACAGCTCGGTGCCCTGCCGTCCGAAGATTTCTGGCGCGCCTATCAGGGCCATGTCGGTGATGTCCAGACCTTCACCCACGCGGCAGCACAAAGCCAGGCGCTTCTGGCCCAGGGCCTGGGCCAGGCGCTGGTGAACTGGCAGCTTACGGTCAGCGGCGCCCTGGGTGCCGATAGCAGCCATGCGGCGGTCCAGCCCTGGTTGCAGTTCTGGCAAGGCACCGCGGCAGCACCGCAGCGCGAAACCGAGGCCTGAACCGCCATCACGCCTGCAGCAGTCAGTGGCTGCAGGCACGGCTGGCAACGGCCCCTGATCAGCCCTCCATGGTCAGCGCCACCTTGCCAAACTGCCGGTTGTCCTCGAACAGCGCCAGCGCCTCGTGGATCTGCGCCAGCGGAAAGGTCCGTGCCACCACCGGACGTACCTTGCCCTGCGCGCACCAGGCCAGCAGATCCTGCAGCTCGCCCGGGTTGCCCAGTGTGGAGCCGATCACCTGCAGCTGACGAATGAACAGCCGGCGCAGATCGGCGCCGGGCTGGTCGCCGGTGGTGGCGCCACAGGTGACGATGCGGCCGCCGCGCACCAGGCACTTGAGCGCCGTGCTCCAGACCGCCTCGCCCACGTTTTCCAGCACCACATCGACGCCACGGCCACCGGTCAGCGCCATCACGCGCTTCTGCACGTCCTCGGTGGCGCTGCAGATGCCGGCATCGGCCCCCAGGGCCAGTGCCTGGTCGATCTTGTCCTGCTCGCGCGAGGTGACGATGACGCGCGCACCGGCGGCCTTGGCCAGCTGCATACCGGCCAGCGAGACGCCACCGCCAATGCCAAACACCAGCACGGTTTCCCAGGGCTTGAGTTGCGCCTTGGTGAACAGCATGCGCCAGGCGGTCAGGTGGTTCACGCCCAGCGCTGCCGCTTCGGCAAAGCTGAAGTCATCGGGAATCGGGAACACCATGTTCGCCGGCACGGCAATGTATTCGGCCAGCGTGCCATCGCAATGCTCGCCCAGCGTCTGCATGCTGGTGCACAGCACCGGCTCGCCATGCTGGCAGAACTCGCAGCGGCCGCAGGTCTTGCCCGAATAGAGCAGGACGCGCTGGCCTGGCTTGAGCAGCTGCTCGTCGGCATCGACTTCGGCAATCTCGCCGGCACCATCCACGCCCATGATCAGCGGCAGGCTGTGGCGGATACCGGCGCCGCTGTCGCGCATGTACAGGTCCACCCGGTTCAGCGTGGCCGCGCGCAGGCGCACCAGCACCTCGCCGGGCTGTCGTTGCGGCTTGGGCCGCTCGCCGTAGTGCACCACCTCGTTGCCACCGTGGCCGCTCAGGTATACCGCTTTCATCATGTCCATGCGTCTGTCTCCCCTGCAAGAAAAAAATGGCTGGCGCCACCGCACCAGCCACGTCGATCCGATCCGCCTCAGAATGCCGCGATGCCAGTCTGAGCGCGGCCCAGGATCAGCGCGTGGATGTCGTGCGTGCCTTCGTAGGTGTTGACCACTTCCAGGTTCACCAGATGGCGCGCCACGCCAAATTCGTCGCTGATGCCGTTGCCACCCAGCATGTCACGTGCGGTGCGGGCAATGTCCAGCGCCTTGCCGCAGTTGTTGCGCTTGAAGATGCTGGTGATTTCCACCGCCGCCGTGCCTTCGTCCTTCATGCGGCCCAGGCGCAGCACACCCTGCAGGCCCAACGTGATCTCGGTCTGCATATCGGCCAGCTTTTTCTGGATCAGCTGATTGGCCGCCAGCGGCTTGCCGAACTGCTTGCGGTCCATGGTGTACTGGCGCGCCGTGTGCCAGCAGGCCTCGGCCGCACCCAGCGCCCCCCAGGCGATGCCGTAGCGCGCGCTGTTCAGGCAGGTGAACGGGCCTTTCAGGCCGCGCACCTCGGGGAAGGCGTTTTCCTCGGGGCAGAACACCTCGTCCATCACGATCTCGCCGGTGATGCTGGCACGCAGGCCGACCTTGCCGTGAATCGCCGGAGCGCTCAGGCCCTTCCAGCCCTTTTCCAGCACAAAGCCGCGGATCGCGCCTTCATCGTCCTTGGCCCAGACCACGAACACATCGGCCACCGGCGAGTTGGTGATCCACATCTTGTTGCCGGTCAGGCTGTAGCCGCCATCGACCTTGCGGGCACGCGTGACCATGCTGCCAGGATCGGAACCATGGTTGGGTTCGGTCAGTCCGAAGCAGCCAATCCATTCGCCCGATGCCAGCCTGGGCAGATACTTTTGCCGGGTTTCCTCGTTGCCGAATTCGTAAATCGGCACCATCACCAGCGAGGATTGCACGCTGGCCATGGAGCGATAGCCGGAGTCGACGCGCTCGATCTCGCGGGCAATCAGGCCGTAGCTGACGTAGTTCAGGCCGGGGCCGCCGTACTGTTCGGGAATGGTGGGGCCGAGCAGGCCCAGTTCGCCCATTTCGCGGAAGATGGCGAGATCGGTCTGTTCGTTGCGGAAGGCGTCGAGCACGCGCGGGGCCAGCTTGTCCTGGCAATAGGCGGCGGCGGCATCGCGCACCATGCGCTCTTCGTCGGTCAATTGCTGCTCCAGCAGCAGCGGATCATCCCAGTGGAAGGCGGTTTTGTTGGAAGCCATGGTATCTCTCCTGAATCAAGTGGGTCGTGGCCGGAGCGGCAGAATGCCGCCGTCCGGGTCCGTCATGTCAATACGTGGGGGTGCCTGCCGTCATTCGCGGCCCACGAGCTCGCGGCCGATGATGATCTGCTGGATTTGCGTGGTGCCTTCGTACAGGCGCAGCAGGCGCACATCGCGGTAGAAGCGCTCCACCGGAAATTCGTTGATATAGCCCGAACCGCCATGCACCTGCACGCCACGGTCGGCCACGCGGCCCACCATTTCGGTGCAGAACAGCTTGCAGCACGAGGCGCGCATGCTCACGTCCGGATCGCTCACGGCAGGCGAAGGCTTGCCGTCGTAACGGCGGGCGCAATCCTGCACCATGCTCCAGCCGGCGTACAGCTCGGCCTGGCTGTCGGCCAGCATGGCCTGCACCAGCTGGAAATCGCCAATGCGCTTGCCAAACTGCTTGCGCTGGCGGGCATAGGCCACCGATTCGTCCAGAATGCGCTGCGCCATGCCACAGGCCACGGCCGAGATATGCAACCGGCCGCGATCCAGCACCTTCATCGCGGTCTTGAAGCCCTGGCCGGGCACGCCGCCGATGATGTTGGCCGCCGGCACCCGCACGCCGTCCATGTTCACATCGCAGGTCTTGGTGCCGCGCTGGCCCATCTTCTTGTCCGGCTTGCCCAGCGTCAGGCCGGGCAGATCGGCCGGCACGATAAAGGCACTGATGCCGCCGGCGCCCGGCCCGTCGGTACGCGCCATCAGCGTGAAAGCCCCGGCGCGCGGCGCATTGGTGATGAAGCGCTTGGTGCCGTGCAGCACATAGTGGTCGCCATCCCGCTCGGCCCGGGTCTTGACCGCGGCCGAATCGGAGCCGGCATCCGGCTCGGTCAGGGCAAACGACATGATCAGCTCGCCGGTCGCCACCTGGGGCAGGATCTGCTGCTTCTGCTCCTCGGTGCCGTCCATCAGGATGCCTTGCGAGCCAATGCCCACATTGGTCCCGAACACCGAGCGGAAGGCCAGCGCGGTATGGCCGATCTCGTAGGCCACGCGGCATTCCTGCTCCATGGACAGGCCGATGCCGCCGTAGGCCTCGGGAATCGACAGGCCGAACAGGCCCATGTCCTTCATGTCCTGCACGATGTCGGCCGGCACCTCGTCCTGCTCTTCCACCACGTTTTCTGCCGGTATCAGGCGTTCGCGCACAAAACGCTGCACGCTGGCCAGCAGCAACTCAAACGATTCATGGTCAATCGCCATGGGGAAACTCCTTTTTCTGCTCTGTCATGCCAGTGTCAGATCTGGCCATCGCGCAACATGTCGCGCAGCTTGAATTTCTGTACCTTGCCCGAGGGCGTGGCCGGCATGGCTGCCAGCAGCACCAGGCGCTCCGGAATGTACTGGTTGGCCACGCGCTGCTGCTGCATGAACGCCACCATCTCCTCCTTGCTCAGGCTGGCGCCCTCCTTCGGCACCACCACGGCGCAGGCACGTTCGCCCATGCGCTCATCGGCGTAGGCCACCACGGCCACCTGCGACACCGCCGGATGCTTGTACAGCATCGATTCGATCTCGAACACCGGGATGTTCTCGCCGCCACGGATGATCACGTCCTTGCTGCGACCGCTGATGCGGATATAGCCGTTGGCGTCCACGCGCGCCAGGTCGCCGGTATCGAACCAGCCGCTGTCATCGGTGGCATTGAGATGCGGGCGCTTGAGGTAGCCGCCAAAGTTGGAGCAGGAACGCACCAGCAGCTTGCCGATCTCGCCCGTGGGCATCTCGCTGTCGTCAAAGTCCACCACCTTGACCTGCACGCCGGGCAGCGGCTGGCCATCGGTGGTCACGGACAGGCTGTCGTCGTCTTCCGGCAGGGTGGTGGTCACGGCGCCGTTTTCCGTCATGCCCCAGGCCGAAATGATCTTGGTGCCCAGCCCCTGGCGCGCCTGCTCCACCAGCGGGCCGGGAATCGGCGCGCCGGCGCAGACAAAGGTGTTCAGCGTCGGCACCTGCTGGCCGGTTTCCAGCACGGTGCGCGTGAGGTCGGTCAGGAACGGGGTCGAGGCCATGGTGAAGGTCACGCCTTCCTGATTGATGATGTCGATCGCCTTTTTCGGATCCCAGATGTCCTGCAGCACGGCATGCGCCTGCAGCAGGATCGGCATCACCAGGCCATACATGAAGCCGGTCTGGTGCGCCATGGGCGATGCCATCAGCACCACATCATCCGCGCCCAGATGCAGGCGGTCGGCATAGGCCACGATGTTGGAAGTCACGGTATTGGCGCTGTGCTGCACGCCCTTGGGCTCGCCGGTGGTGCCCGAGGTGTAAAGCAGCTGGGTCACGTCATCCGGGCCCGGACGGTGTTGCGACAGAATGGCGGCGGCATCGGCGTCATTCTCCCATGCGGGGCCGGACAGCAGTGCCTCGAAACCATGCGCGGCCGTGGAACCCACCACCACGATCTGGGTCACCGTCGGCAGCTCCGGCTTCAGCGCCATGGCCATGGCTTCGTAATCAAAGCCACGAAAGCTCTTGGGCACTACCAGCAGCCTGGCTTCGGCATGGTTGACCATGAACGTCAGCTCGCGTTCACGGAAAATGTGCATCATCGGGTTGAGCACGGCACCAATGCGCGAGCAGGCCAGATACAGCAGCGTGAACTGCCACCAGTTGGGCAGCTGCATGGCCACCACATCGCCCTGGCGCACACCCAGCCGGTGCAGGCCGACGGCCATGCGGTCTGCCATTTGCGCCATTTCGCGGTAGCTGAAGCGGCGTGTCTCGCCCGCGGCATCCAGGCTGATGGCCGTCAGCGCCAGCTTGTCGGGATGCTGCTCCACGCAGGCCTGCAGATAATCGTTGATGGTGCGATCCTGCCAATGGCCTTGTGCGATGCTTTCCGCACGGCGGCCGGGCAGCAATACGGCGTCGAATTCCATGATGCTCTCCTCTGTTCCTTGGTCTGTGGGGAAACGCCGGGCTCAGGCCGGCACGGCCTCGCGTCCGGCACGGGTACGGGCGATGATGGTTTTCATGATCTGTGCCGTGCCGTCACCGATCTGGAAGCCCATCACGTCGCGCAGGCGCTGCTCCATCACGCCGCGGTCGTAACCGCCGTGACCGAACATCAGCAGGCACTGGTGCACCACGTCGTAGGCCAGCTTGGGGCCCCACCACTTGCACATGGCGGCCTCGGCGGTATGCGGCAGGCCTCGGTCCTTGGCCCACAGCGTCTGCAGGCACAGCAGCCGCGCTGCCGCCACCTGCGTCTCGTAATCGGCCAGCGGGTGCGACACGCCCTGGAACGCCGACAGCGGCTTGCCAAAGGCCTCGCGTTCGGCCACGTACTCCCAGGTTTCCTCCAGCGCCACCTTGGCCACCGCCAGCACCTGCAGGCCGATCAGCGCGCGCGAAAAGTCAAAGCCCTGCATCACCTGCACAAAGCCCTTGTTCTCGTCGCCCAGGCGGTGGTCCACCGGCACGCGCACGTTCTCGAAAAAGATGGAACCGCGACCAATGGCGCGCTGGCCATGGCAGTCGAAACGGTTGGTGGTCACACCCGGTGCATCCATCGGCACCAGCAGCGCCGTCACGCCGTGCGCAGCCGATTCCACGCCGCCGGTACGGCCAAACACCACGGCGGCATCGGCCTGGTCGGCGGCGGAGATCGAAGTCTTTTCGCCGTTGATCACGTATTCGTCCCCCACGCGCTCCACGCGCAGGCGCAGGTTGGCGGCGTCGGAGCCGCCACGCGGTTCGGTCAGCGCGATGGCGAACAGCGCCTCGCCCTGCGTCAGCTTTTCCAGCCATGGCCTGACCACCTCGGGCTGGCCATGCTGCGACAGGATCTGGCCGTTGAGCGAAGCCAGCAGGTTGATATAGCTGATGCTCAGGTCGGCACGGGCGATTTCCTCGTGGATCACGCCAGCCGCCAGGCAACCCATGCCCTGGCCGCCATAGGCTTCGGGCAGCTCGGGCGCGATGAAGCCCATCTCGCCCATTGCACGCATCAGCGTGCGGTCCAGCACGCGGGTATCGTCGCGCTCCAGAAAGCCCGGGGCCACGCGGTCGGTGGCAAAACGGCGGGCGTGCTCTGCAATCGCCTGCAAGTCTTCATCGATATAGGGATTCATGCGCTTGTCTCCAGTGTTCTTCTCGGTTTTGGGGTGCAGCCGGCCTGCACGGGGGCAAAACTCCCATGCAAGGCGGGGCTGCAGCCCCGGCTCGGCGGTTGGCAGGAATTACTTGAAGTGCTTGCGGAACTCGGGCTTGCGCTTTTCCTTCAGCGCATTCACCCCCTCGCGCGACTCTTCGGTGTCGTAGTACAGCTTGAGCGCGTACATGCCCATGCCGGCAATGCCGCTCTGGTGCGCCGTGTCCATGTTGAAGCTGCGCTTGGCGATGGCAATGGCCGTCGGGCTGCGCTCGCAAATGGTCTCGGCCCATTCCTGCACGGTGGCGTCCAGCTGCTCGGGCGGCACGCAGATATTGGCCAGGCCCATGTCCACCGCTTCCTGGCCGCTGTAGCGCTTGTTCAGGTACCAGATCTCGCGCGCCTTTTTCTCGCCGACGACGCGCGCCAGGAAGGCGGTGCCGTAGCCGGGATCGACCGAGCCCATCTTGGGGCCGACCTGGCCGAAGATGGCCTTCTCGGACGCAATCGTCAGGTCACAGATGGTGCACAGCACGTTGCCGCCGCCAATCGCATAGCCCTGCACGCGGGCGATCACCGGCTTGGGCACATCGCGAATCGCCGTGTGCAGTTCTTCCATCGGCAGGCCGATGGTGCCGCGGCCGTCGTAGTTGCCGTCGTGGGCCGACTGGTCGCCACCGGTACAGAAGGCTTTCTCGCCGGCACCGGCCAGCACGATGCAGCCCACTTCACGGTCATAGCCGGCCTTGTTCAGCGCCTTGATGATCTCGTCGCAGGTAGTGCCGCGAAAGGCGTTCATCTTCTCGGGGCGGTTGATGGTGATCCAGGCCACGCCGTTGCGCACTTCGTACAGGATGTCTTCAAACGGGATGTCTTTGCTCATGGGAATCTCTCGTCAGGATGGAATCGGGGGAAGGAAATGGCCGTGATCAGCCGTTCATGGTCAGGCCGCCCGACACGGACAGCACCTGGCCGGTGATGAAGGAGGCATCGCTGCTGCCAAAGAAGGCAATGGCGGAGGCCAGATCGTCGCCCTGGCCCAGACGGCCCAGCGGAATCGCCTTGGTGAAGGCCTCGATCAGCTTTTCGGGGTTGGCCGCACCTTCGGCCACGCCCGCCAGCAGCGCGGTATCGGTCGGGCCCGGGCAGACCACGTTCAGCGTGATGTTGTGGCGCGAATGTTCGCGCGCCAGCGTCTTGGTCAGCGCCACCAGGCCGCCCTTGCACGCGGCATAAACCGCCTCGCCCGAGGAGCCCACGCGGGCCGCATCGGATGCCACGTTGACGATGCGGCCGCTCTTGCGCTCCACCATGCCCGGCAGCACGGCGTGGTGCATGTTCAGGGCACCCACCAGGTTGATGGCAATCAGCCTGTCCCACTCGCCGGCGCCGGTCTTGAGGAAAGGCTTGAACACGTCCCAGCCGGCGTTGTTGACCAGCGTGTCGATCGGGCCCAAGGCGGCCACGGTGTCGGCCACGGCCTGATCGACGGCAGCGCGGTCGGTGATGTCGCAGCGAAAGGCCTGGGCCTGGCCGCCGTCAGCGCGGATCTCCTGCGCGACCTTTTCGGCCGCATCCAGGTTCATGTCGAACACGGCAACTTTGGCGCCTTCGGCTGCCAGACGGCGGCAGGTGGCACTGCCGATTCCGCCGCCGCCACCGGTCACAATAACGGTCTGGTTCTCATAACGTTGCATGCTTGTCTCCTTCGGGAATGTTGGCTGCATTGTGGATTGGGGTTGCTTGCATTTATGCAAACATGTTGTCATAATACACAGCATGCCATGCATATGCAAACACCCTATTTATCGTGGTTTTCCCTATGAATGACAATGAAACTACCCGCCATGACCTGGCCAACAGAATCTTCTTCCGCTTGTATCAATGTGCAAACATGTTGCATAAAACCGGCTCCAGGGCGGTAGAGCAGGAAGGGCTGACCACGCAGCAGTGGGCGGTGCTGGGAGCGCTCTCGCGCGACAGCGCACGCGCCGGTATGAGCCTGGGCGATCTGGCGCGCTACCTGATGGTGAGCCGGCAGAACCTGTCCGGCCTGATCAGCCGCATGGAGCGCGACCGGCTGGTGCAGGTCGTGCCGGACGACAAGGACCGCCGCTCACGCCTGGTGGTGATGACGGCGCATGGCCAGGACATCTGGCAGGTGCAGGCCCAGGCCAAGATCCACGCCTATTACGAAGCCGTGCTGGGGGATTTTTCCGTCACCGACATGACGCACACCCTGCACTACCTGATCCGCATGCTGGAAAGCATGGATCGCGTCGATACCCAGCAACTGGGCGGCAGCGATGCCGACCCGGAAGACCGTATTCCGGATCTTTGAACCCTTTCTTCAGGACTGCCACATGGACTTTCTGCAACTGGACCACCCCGCCGATGGCGTAGCCCGCCTCACCATCCACCGCCCCGAGGTGCGCAATGCCCTGAACCAGGCCGTGCGCGAACAGCTGGCCGCGCAATTCCACCGCCTTGGCCAGGACGCCGGCGTGCGCGCCATCATCCTCACCGGCGGCGACAAGGTGTTTGCCGCCGGCGCCGATCTGACCGAATTTGCCGACAAGAATGCGGTGCAGATGCAGCAGCGCACCGTGCATCTGCTGTGGCAGGCGATTGCCGAGTGCCCGACGCCCATCGTGGCTGCGGTGAACGGCTATGCGCTGGGTGGCGGCTGCGAGCTGGCCATGCACGCCGACATCATCGTGGCCGGACGCAACGCCACCTTTGGCCAGCCGGAAATCCGCGTTGGCGTGATGCCGGGCGCTGGCGGCACGCAGCGCCTGACCCGCGCCATCGGCAAGTTCCAGGCCATGAAGTACCTGCTGACCGGCCTGCCGTTCAAGGGTGAAGAAGCGTTTGCCATGGGGCTGGCGAGCGAGGTGGTGGACGACGAGCAGGTGCAGGCACGCGCCCTGGAACTGGCCACGATGATTGCCGGCATGCCACCGCTGGCCGCCACCCAGATCAAGGAAGTGGTACTGGCCGGCCAGGATGCCTCATTGAACGCCGCGCTGCTGCTGGAGCGCAAGGCCTTCAACCTGCTGTTTGCCAGCCAGGACCAGAAGGAAGGCGCACGCGCCTTTCTGGAAAAGCGCCCACCGCGCTACACCGGCGAGTAAGCCGGGCACGGTAGCAGTACAGCAGGCCGCTCAGCCGGCCTGCACTGCCTCCAGTTTTTCGCGCACGGCATCGGGCAGCTCCACCGGACGGCGCTCCTGGTAGTTGAACAGCACGATGCCGATCTTGCCGCGCGCCACGGCGCGGCCGCTGGCCTTGTCGTGCGCCTGCCAGCAGACGTCGAAGCCGTAGCGGTTGTAATCGGCAGTCCCCATCTCGAACACCAGTATCTCGCCGTGGAAGGCTTCGGACAGGTATTGCAGACCCTGGTCGCCCACCACGGTGCCGGCCCCCATCACGTCCATTTCGTCATAGCCCAGCCAGCGCAGAAAGCGCAGCCGTGCCTCCGAGGCCAGGCCGACCAGCTGGGCGTTGTCCAGGTGGTTGCCGTGGTTGATGTGGCTGGTGTAGAGCTGGAGTTCGGTGCGGAAGGGGTAGGTTTGCAGGGGTTCGAATTTCAGGCGGGGCATGGGGGTTCCTTTTGTGAATGGTGTTGGGGGTAGTTTGCCAAATTCCGGGCGGGTTCTGGCGACAGGCGCGCAACGCCAGTGCTAACGTCGTCCTCTATTGAAATCATCCAAATATGCCTCCAATGGAATTTCCTCCCAAACCGGAGGTTCACTGCCCGCCCAGTGAGAACTTGTAGCTGCCTTGGAGTTTTCGACCTTTTTCTTCGCCCTCTCGGCCAAATCTTCGCGTCGTTTCTTTTCACACATTGGGGAGCAATATCCACATTTACCACAGATCAACCAACCACAAACTTTACAGCTCTTCGAGTCGCCGAGTACAAGTGGATAATTCCCACACTTCCCTTTGATCGACATTTTTCCGCTGTAATCCAATACTACATCACCATCCTCATCCCGCTCATATACAGTACCTCCACAATACGCAATGATCGTTTTCCACTGCCGGCTTTCCCATCGCCTTCCCTGCAAAACACCAATGCCCGAAAATCGAAAAGCATGGAAATCCTTCAAATTCACATCATCCTTATGACCCCAAATACTCTTCAACACCTCAATCAACTCATAGACAATACCAAGGGGATCTATAGCGCCCAAAGGATAAGTAACACAATTATCAACAGGACGCTCAAAGAAAATCAAATCCACGTAGCCGGACGGGCAGAAATCCGCATCACCATCCTTAAGTTTCTCCAGGAAATCAGTCAGAATAGCCAAATAAATAAAAGGAAGGCTCGGTAATCCATCACATAAACCCTGCAGCTTATCAAAAAATTTCAACTGCCACGGCTTTAAGCGACATTCTATAGCCCGCGGCAACGGCCTACCAGATAAGCATATAGCCGGAATTAAAGATGAATGCTTGCCATCCTCAAAAACATAATCCCACGCCTCTCCCTCCGGCCACTCACATTCATTCACAAAATTACAAACATCTCGAGACAACTCTCGATACCAAGCAACTGGGTAATTAAAAACCCAACGGGGAATCAGAGCACCATCAGGCAACGCAACCTCTAATGTCGGGGAGTTAAAAGTGGAACCAAGTCGATCGATTTCACCCCTACTAGTTTCACCCAGGAATATAATATCTTCAATGGCAAATTCCGCTTCACTCGGATCCTCAATATACTTCATACTCAGATATGGAGAAACAATCCCAGCTATTCGAACATGCACACTCCTTCTATCCAGCTTGAATCTAGGAACTATGTGTTCAACATAAAATCCCCTTCCATTCACCGGTCGTCTGGAATTTTTCACATCCACTGAAATCGTTGAATCCACCAAGAGATCATGGGTTGTCCAATCCCCACCACCGCCTTCGAGCTGCTTAACGGAAATATCTTCCACACTTAATCCAACTCCTTCATAAAACAATTGCGCAGCCTTTTCAGCAGCTCTAGCAGAGAGCATTCTTGCGTGAACCGCATCATAAGCATCATCTCGCCCAACCCAAATTTTGGAGATCCTCTTATCTTGCTCGTTCAATGAAGAATAAATTGATGCGGATTTTTGCGTGGTGACGACTTTTTTCACTGAATCAAACAATCCATCAAGCATATTTCTAAAATTTGAAAAATGTTCTTGATAAACTTTTCGCTTCAACCTATCTGGCGCCAGAGGCAAGAACTTATCATCAAGAGCGGCTGGTGGAAACCTATCCCAAAACTTGTCTATGATCTTTTTTGGCGATGGCGTATCAGTCAACTTCACAATCGCCTGAAAGATTTGCTCTTCACAAGGCACCAACTCACTCCTTCGCAAAGCAATACTCAAAACGTCTTCCGGCAACAATGCGCCTTCATCTTTCAGCAGAGATACCATACTGGCATCGGACAAAGTGCCAAGCACATCTTCCTTGACAATCTCAGGCGCAAACTTAAAAAATTCGTTTTTCGGACTATCTGGAGGAAATTTCCCAAAAAACCTATATAAAACTTCAGGATAGGGAGTTATCCTGGAAAGTTCGGCAACAATCTCAACAAGCTCTTTCTCACACGGAGCCACCTCACTTCTTCGAACTGCTATATCCAAAATCTCCTCTGGCGAACGAGATCCCACATCCTTAATGAGGTCTATCAATTCATCGTCCGACATACACTCCATTCTGACCTTCTCCTGCAATAGGATCGGCGCATATTCAAAGTACTTATCAACCGGACTAGAGGGAGGGAATTTATCCCAAAATCGCTGAAGCAAATCAGATGAACTTGACAAAGATGAAATATTCGAAACTGACTCAAGCACCTCACCCTCACAAGAGCTCAGGTCGCTCAAACGCAGAACAAGACTCAGTTTATTTTCGTGCGACACCCTTTCATTCTTTATTAATTTAACCACCTCATCATCCGACAAGCAAGAGATAACACGAACAGAGTCCGCAGCCGGCTTACCTGATCGCCCTTTAGCGCGCAAAAAAACAACCTTCGCATCGGCTACTAGAAATACCAATGGTGATAGAACTTGAGACTGGTGGAAATAGAAATCACCAGTAGAATTCGATAGGAAGCCATAGTCATTATCTCTACCGGTCTTACTGTTATACCCACCAAACCAATTTACTTTCCCAAACAATAATTCCTCATTTTCACCAAAGGGAATATCGCGACGATCATTAGAATATTTACCCATATAAGCCATCATTAATAGAATTTTTTCACCACCACTCATGAGGGATGCATACAAAATGCATACGCCTCTCATTGTCTATCCATGGCAAGGGATCTTTCCCTACCCTTTCCAAAAAAACACATTCGACGAAACTGAGCACCGGTCGATCTTACAATCAAACATCCTCGCTCTCCTTAGGGCAATTCCGCAATGCCAACTTCTATAACGATGAGCACTAGGATGAACCATTCCAACTAACTAGGATAAGAGGCTACCGGGTTGAAGCCAAGTCAGAGCGAGCATGACGGCCACGCTACTGCCAGAAATGAGTCTCGGCCTCAGCAAAGAATACAGCCGATCAATCACATCAAGCGCTCAAAATTGAAGCAGTGCATCCATTCAAAAGCGGATAGCTCCAGTTGTTGGCGTGATGTCCAGGATGCTTTTCGGCGGGTCAACAGCACATCGAGCACAAAATTTGCCTTCATCTGACGCTAACATTCCATCTCTCAAAGCGACGGAACAACACATTCACCACGCAGGCCACGTGTTACCACCCCCGCCAAATCACGACATAGATGAAATCCAACACTCTCATCTGGTTGGGACGTTACGCTTCGCCTAAAACACCCGATTGACCTTGCCATGTAGGCGGATGGCAGCGGTGTTGCTAACCATGCTGCGCACCACTTGGCCTCGGCGCTCACCTTGGAGGCGCGGACAACAGCAACCCCTCAGCGGGCGCATCCTGGTTGCACCTTGTACTGCAATCCGTACCCTGCAATACAGCTCAGCACCTCGCCCTAGCAACACCAATCACCGCGCCAGCACCGCCGCCAACGCCACCCCGGTATGACTCCCACTGGCCACCACCGCCTCCGGCGTCCCCGCAATCACCAGGCGGCCACCACCGCTCCCCCCTTCCGGCCCCAGATCCAGCACCCAATCGGCCTCGGCCACCACGTCCAGATCGTGCTCGATCACCAGCACACTGTGGCCACCATCCACCAGCCGGTGCAGCACGTGGATCAGCTTTTCCACATCGCTCATGTGCAGGCCCACGGTGGGTTCATCCAGCACATACAGGGTGTGCGGTGCCTTCTGGCCGCGGCGCGTGATGTCGTCGCGCACCTTGGTCAGCTCGGTCACCAGCTTGATGCGCTGCGCCTCGCCACCCGACAGCGTGGGGGAAGGTTGGCCGAGGGTCAGATAACCCAGGCCCACGTCCTGCAGCAGCTGCAGCGGGTGCGCAATGGACGGCATGCTGGCAAAGAACGCCACCGCATCGTCCACTTCCATCTGCAGCACCTCGCCGATGCTCTTGCCACGCCAGGTCACGGCCAAGGTTTGCGGGTTGAAGCGCGCCCCGTGGCAGACTTCGCACGGCACTTTCACATCGGGCAAAAAGCTCATCTCCACCGTGCGCATGCCCTGCCCTTCGCACCCCGGGCAACGTCCCTCGCCAGTGTTGAAGCTGAAGCGGCCCGGGCCAAAGCCGCGCGCCTTGGCCTCCAGCGTGCCGGCGTAGAGCTTGCGGATCGCATCCCAGAATCCGATATAGGTAGCCGGGCAGGATCGGGGAGTTTTCCCGATCGGGGTCTGATCCACTTCCAGCACGCGCTGAATCGTTTCATATCCCGTCACGCTGCGGCAACCGCTCCAGGCCGGCCGTTCACCGCGCTCATCGGCTTCACACCCGGCACGGGTGGATCGTTGCAGCACGATGGCTTCCACATTCTTCAGCAGCACATCGCGCGCAAAACTGGATTTGCCCGATCCGCTCACGCCCGTCACCGCCACCAGCCGGTGCAAGGGCACCGAGGCCGTCAGCTGCTGCAGATTGTGCAGGCTGGCCTGATGCACGGTCAGCTGCGGCAGTTCCGCATCCATGGCACGGCGGCTGCCGCGCAAGGGGTGGCGCATGGCATCGCGCAGATAGCGCCCGGTGACCGAATCGGCATCGGCGGCAATCGCCTCCACCGTGCCCTGGGCCACCACGCGGCCGCCGCGAATGCCGGCCCCCGGGCCAATATCGATCACGTGATCGGCACGGCGGATCGTGTCCTCGTCGTGTTCCACCACCAGCAGCGTGTTGCCCTTCTGGCTCAGGTCTTCCAGCGCATCGATCAGGATCTGGTTGTCACGCGGGTGCAGGCCGATGGTCGGCTCGTCCAGCACATAGCACACGCCCTGCAGATTGCTGCCCAGCTGCGCCGCCAGCCGGATGCGCTGCGCCTCGCCGCCCGACAGCGTGGGCGCGCCCCGGTCCAGCGTCAGGTAGGCCAGCCCCACCTGCTGCAAAAAGGCCAGCCGGCTGCGGATTTCCGGCAGGATGTCGCGCGCCAGCTCGGCCTCGCGGCCCTCGAACTGCAGCCCGTCCACCCAGTCGGCCACATCGGCCACGCTCATCGCCGCCACCTCGGCAATACCGATACCGTGCAGCCGCACATGGCGCGCCACCGGGTTCAGGCGCGTGCCCTGGCAGCTCGGGCACACCACATCGCCCACCACCTCCACATCGGGTTCGGCAAAGGTCTGCTCGCGGCCCTTGTTGTCCTTGGCCGCCACCGAATCGTCCAGCGCCTCGCGCTGCTTGCGATCCAGCTTGAGGCCGGTACCCACGCAATCCGGGCACCAGCCCTGCTTGCTGTTGTAGCTGAACAGGCGCGGATCCAGTTCGGCATAGCTGGTGGCGCACACCGGGCAGGCGCGCAGGGTGGAAAACACCTGCACCTCACCGATGGCCGCCGTGCTGCTGCCAGCCGTCATCGCTTCGGCCAGGCCGTCCAGCGCACTGAGCACCTGTACCACGCCCTTGCCATGCTGCAGCGCGGTTTGCAGGCCCACGCGCAGCAGCGCCTCATTTTCCGGCGTGATGTCCAGGCTCAGCACCGGCAGCTCGATATGGTGCTCCTTGAAGCGATCGATGCGCGGAAAACCGGTAGTCGGCAGAAACTCGCCATCCACGCGCAGATGCGTGTAGCCACGCGGCCGCGCCCAGTCGGCCAGCTCGGTGTAGACGCCCTTGCGCCCCGTCACCAGCGGTGCCAGCAAGCCCACCTGCTGGCCACGGTACTGCTTCAGGATCTGCGCCAGAATGCGCTCCATGCTTTGCGGCTCCACCGCGGCATCGTCATGCACACAGTGCTGCACCCCCAGCTTGACGTAGAGCAGGCGCAGGAAATGCCACACCTCGGTGGTGGTGCCCACGGTGGACTTGCGACCGCCGCGGCTCAGGCGCTGCTCGATCGCCACCGTGGGCGGAATGCCGTATACCGCATCCACTTCGGGCCGGCCGGCCGGTTGCACCAGGCTGCGCGCATAGGCGTTCAGGCTTTCCAGATAGCGGCGCTGCCCTTCGTTGAAGATGATGTCGAAGGCCAGCGTGGACTTGCCGGAGCCGCTGACGCCGGTAATCACGTTGAACTTGCCGCGCGGCACCTGCACCGACAGGTTTTTCAGGTTGTGCTCGTGCGCGTTGATCACCTCGATGGCCTGCAGCGGCGGCGCTGCCGGCGCACGCGGTGCGGCGGCATAGGGCGGTGCCGCTTCCTGCACGCCCTTGCCGCCTGCTGCCCAGCCCATGGCCAGATCGTACTCGCGCAGCGCAGCGCCAGTATGGCTGTCAGGCTGCTGGCGCACCTGGTCCGGCGTGCCCTGCGCCACGATGCGGCCACCTCCCTCGCCACCCTCTGGTCCCAGGTCTATCAGCCAGTCGCTGGCGCGGATCACGTCCAGATTGTGTTCGATCACCACCAGCGAATGGCCGGCCTCCAGCAGCTGGCGGAACGCCTGCATCAGCCGCGCAATATCGTCAAAGTGCAGGCCGGTGGTGGGCTCGTCAAACAGGAACAGCGTGCCCTTGGCCGCCAGCCGCTGGCGGCTCTTGCTGGCGCTGCGCGCCGCCTCGGCCAGAAAACCGGCCAGCTTCAGGCGCTGCGCCTCGCCGCCACTCAGCGTGGGCACCGGCTGGCCCAGCCGCACATAGTCCAGGCCCACATCCACGATCGGTTTCAGCGCGCGCAGCACCTCGCGATCCGGCGCATGGGCCGGGCCGCGCGCGGCGGCATCGGGCATGCTGGCTCCAAACAGCAGCACCGCCTCGTGCACCGTCAGCGCCAGCACATCGGCCACGTTCAGTGTGCGGCCACCGCGTTCGATGGTCACTTCCAGAATCTCCGGACGATAGCGCTGGCCATCGCAATCCGGGCAGCGCAGGTAGACATCGCTGAGGAACTGCATCTCCACATGCTCGAAGCCGCTGCCGCCACAGGTCGGGCAGCGGCCATCACCGCTGTTGAAGCTGAACTTGCTGGCGGTATAGCCGCGTTGCTGCGACAGCGGCGCGGTGGCAAACAGCTGGCGAATCGCGTCCCAGGCGCCCACATAACTCACCGGATTGGAACGCGCCGTCTTGCCGATGGGCGACTGGTCCACGAACACCACATCGGCCAGGTGGTCAGCCCCGAGCAGGCGCTCATGCGCGCCCGGGGCCTCGGTCGCCTTGCCAAACTGGCGCAGCAACGCCGGAGCCAGCACGTCCTGGATCAGCGTGGACTTGCCCGATCCGCTCACGCCGGTCACGCAAACCATGCACTGCAGCGGAATCTCCACCGACACGTTCTGCAGGTTGTTGGCCGTCACGCCTTCCAGAATCAGGCGCTGCGTGTTGTCCTGCACCTCGCGCCGCAGCCAGCGGCTGGCATCGATCACCTGGCGGCGGCCGCTCAGGTACTGGCCGGTCAGGGTATCGGCCTGGCGCAGCGCCTGCGGCGTGCCGTCGAACACGATCTGGCCGCCGCGCTCGCCCGGGCCGGGGCCCATGTCGATGATGCGGTCGGCCGGCCACATCACGGCCGGGTCGTGCTCCACCACCACCAGCGTGTTGCCGGCATCGCGCAGGCGCAGCATGGCCTCGGTGATGCGGTGCATGTCACGCGGGTGCAGGCCGATGCTGGGCTCGTCCAGCACGAACAGCGTGTTCACCAGCGAGGTGCCCAGCGCCGTGGTCAGGTTGATGCGTTGCACCTCGCCGCCGCTCAGGGTACGGCTCTGGCGGTCCAGCGTCAGGTAGCCGATGCCGACATCGCACAAATAGCGCAGCCGGTTGCCGATTTCCTCGAACAGCAGCTTCTGTGCCTGCACATCGGCGGCATCGCCAGCCTGCCCGGCACCAGACTCGGCCAGCAGTGCAAAAAACTGCCGCAGCCGCTCGACCGGCAGCTGCATCAGGTCGTGCAGGCAGAGACCGGGCAAGGCCTCCAGTTGCGCACGTGTCCAGTCCGTGCCCTTGGGCATGAAGCGCTTGTGCGGCGGCAGCACGGCATCGGCCTGGGCCTTGTCGCCCACGCGCCAGAGCAGGCTTTCCGTTTTCAGGCGCGCGCCGGCACAGGTCGGGCATTCGGTATAGCTGCGGTACTTGGACAGCAGCACCCGGATATGCATCTTGTAGGCCTTGGTTTCCAGGTAGTCAAAGAAACGCTGGATGCCGTACCACTGCTTGTTCCAGCTGCCCTTGTAGTTCGGCGCGCCGTCAATCACCCAGCGCTGCTGCGCCTCGGTCAGCTTGTACCAGGGCGTGTCACGCGGAATGCCGGCCTCTTCGGCGTGGCGCATCAGGTCGTCCTGCGCTTCCACCCAGGCCGGCGTCTGGATCGGCTTGATTGCGCCCTGGCGCAGCGTCAGCTTCTGGTCCGGAATCACCAGCCCCCAGTCCACGCCAATCACGCGGCCAAAGCCGCGGCAGGCCTCGCAGGCGCCTACCGCCGAGTTGAACGAGAACATGGATGGCAGCGGCGCGCTGTAGGCGACGCCGCTTTCCGGGCACAGCAGGCTGCTGGCGTATTTCCACAGCGCCGGCTCACCCTCGCCTTCCGCCGGCAGCACATAGACGCGCACCCGGCCTTCACCATGGCGCAGCGCGCTTTCCAGTGCCTCGATCACGCGGCTGCGCTCGACCTTGCCCATGCGGAAGCGGTCTGCCACCACGTGCAGGATCTTGCGGTCGCCGCTCTGCTCACGCTCCTGCACCCGGGTATAGCCCGATGCCGACAGCCACTGCTCGATTTCTTCCTCGGTCGTGTTGTCCGGCAGCTCCACCGGAAAGGTCAGCACCAGACGCGGATCACCGGCCTCGGCAGCGCGCTGTTGCAAGTCGGCGAAGATGGAATCAGGATGGTCCTGGCGCACCGGCAAGGCGGTGACGCGGTCATGCAGATGGCCAAAGCGGGCAAAGAACAGCTTCAGGTGGTCGTTCAGCTCGGTCATGGTGCCCACGGTGGAGCGGCTGGTACGCACCGGGTTGGTCTGGTCGATCGCAATCGCCGGCGGCACGCCCTCCACCCGGTCCACCGCCGGCTTGTCCATGCGGTCCAGGAACTGGCGCGCATAGGCGCTGAAGGTTTCCACGTAACGGCGCTGGCCCTCAGCGTACAGGGTATCGAACACCAGGCTGGACTTGCCGGAACCACTGGGCCCGGTCACCACCGTCAGCTCGCCGGTGCGGATGTCCAGATCCAGGTTGCGCAGGTTGTTCTGGCGCGCGCCCCGGATGCGGATGCGTTCGCCCAGATAGCTGCCAGCGGCCTCGCTGGCGACAGGCTGGGACACGGCGGAGGTGGGGATGGCTTCAGACATGTGGACTCTTCCTGGGAGGGTAGCCAATGATTGTAGGAGCAGCACCGGACACCTGTATGAACAAGGCCTTGCCCAGATCGGCAAACGCTGCAATCAGCATCGGGAAAAACCATAGTCTTCCGTGCGATTTGGCTTATCTGGAGAATAGACAGGTTCAACCTGTTACACCTATAACCAGATTCATGACCATGACCACTACCCGACTGGAACACGACCTGCTGGGCGACCGCGAAGTCCCCGCCGAAGCCTATTACGGTGTCCACACCCTGCGTGCCCAGGAAAACTTCCAGATTTCCGGTATCACCATCAGCACCATGCCGCGCCTGATCGAGGCGCTGGCCGCCGTCAAGGCCGCCGCTGCCAAGGCCAACCTGGAACTCGGCCTGCTGCCGCAGCAACAGGCCGACGCCATCGTCGCCGCCTGTGCCGAAATCCGCAACGGCGCGCTGCATGACCAGTTCGTGGTAGACGTGGTGCAAGGCGGTGCCGGCACCTCCACCAACATGAACGCCAACGAGGTGGTCTGCAACCGCGCGCTGGAGCTGATGGGCCACCAGCGCGGCGAATACCAGTACCTGCACCCGAACGAACACGTCAACATGGCGCAAAGCACCAACGACGTGTACCCGACGGCCATCCGCATCGCTGCCTGCTTTGCCATCCGCAACCTGCTGGGCGCCATGACCCACCTGCGTAACGCCTTCGCCGCCAAGGCCGAGGAGTTTTCCGGCCTGCTGAAGATCGGCCGCACCCAGTTGCAGGACGCCGTGCCGATGACGCTGGGCCAGGAGTTCTCCACCTACGCCGTCATGCTGGAAGAAGACATGATGCGCCTGGAGAAGGCCGAGAAGCTGATGTACGTGATCAACCTGGGCGCTACCGCCATCGGTACCGGCATCACGGCACACCCCGAGTACGCCTCCCGCTCGCTGCGCCACCTGCGCGAGATCACCGGCCTGGACCTGTCCACCGCGCCCAACCTGATCGAAGCCACGCAGGACTGCGGCGACTTCGTCGAGCTGTCCGGCGTGCTCAAGCGCATTGCCGTGCAGCTGTCCAAGATCTGCAATGACCTGCGCCTGCTGTCCAGCGGCCCGCGCGCCGGCTTTGGCGAGATCAACCTGCCTGCCATGCAGGCCGGCTCGTCCATCATGCCGGGCAAGGTCAACCCGGTGATCCCCGAAGTGGTGAACCAGGTCGCCTTCGAGGTGTTCGGCAACGACGTGACGATCAACTTCGCCGCCGAAGGGGGCCAGATGCAGCTGAACGCCTTCGAGCCGATCATTGCCAAGTCGCTGCAGCGCAGCCTGGGCCTGCTGGCCACCGGTTGCATCACGCTGGCCGACCGCTGCGTCTCCGGCATCACCGCCAACGAGGAGCGCCTGCGCCAGAACGTGGAAAGCTCGATCTCGCTGGTCACGGCACTGAACCCGATCATCGGCTACAAGCTGGCCACGCAGATCGCCACCGACGCCTTCGTGCAGGGCCGCAATGTGCGCGACATCGTGCTGGAGCGCCAGCTGATGTCCGAACAGGACCTGGACGACGCGCTGAGCGCCGAGCTGCTGACGCAGCCGCGCGCCTACAACAAGAAGTAAGCGCTTCTTTCAGCCTCGCCTGAACGCAACAGGCCCCGGTGTGAACTGCACCGGGGCCTGTTGTCTTGTGGGCAAGCGGTCCGTATCAGCCGGCGATCTTCTTCACCCAGGCGACATAGGCATCGACCCAGCCTTGCACGAACTTCTGCGTGCCGGCATTGGTGAACTGGAAGTCGGCATCCACCGTGTTGTCGTCAAACTTCAGGTAGGCCTCGGGCGCGGTCAGCGTCGGCATGTCCAGGTAGGAGATGATGTTGCGCAGGTGCTGCTGTGCCAGCGCCGTGCCGATAGCACCCATGGAGGCACCGATCACGCCAGCCGGCTTGCCGGCCCAGACGTTCTGGCCGTAGGGGCGCGAGCCGTGGTCCAGTGCGTTTTTCAGCACGCCCGGAATCGAGCGGTTGTATTCCGGCGTCACGAAGATCACGCCCTGCGCCGCGGCAATCTGCTGCTTCATGCGCTTGACCTGCTCGGCCTGGTTCGCATCGTCGTCCTGGTTGTAGAGCGGCAGGTCGCCGATCTCGACAAAATCAAAGGAAAACTCCGGCGGTGCCATCTTCGTCAGCGCCTGGGCCAGCTTCCGGTTATAGGAATCCTGGCGCAGGCTGCCAACCACCATGGCGATCTGGTACTGGGACATCGTTATCTCCTCATGCAGGGGTTGTCGGGGAAGGCTCAGTGTAAAAAGCGGCAGAAGCCATCATCGTGGGCATGGACAAGCGCCTGCTGTAGGACCAGCGCTCAATCCGCCAGTTCGGTGCTGATGCGCACCTCGCCGGTCAGCAGCTTGTGCATCGGGCAGATATTGGCGATTTTCAGCAGCTGGGCACGCTGGTCCTCGTCCAGCTCGCCCTGCAGCAGGACGCGGCGTGCAATATCGGTACCGGCTTCCGGCTTGCCATCCGGGTTCAGCGAGAGCTCCACCTGCACGCCGGTCAGCGGAATCTGGCGGCGCGTGGCCACCATCTGGATCGTGATCGCGGTGCAGGCGCCCAGGCTGGCCAGGATCAGCCGATCCGGGCTGCTGGCGGTATTGCCGCCGCCCAGCTCCTCGGGCTCATCGGCGGTCCAGGTATGCCCCAAGTCGTCCTGGAGCGTGACCAGATACGGGGTATCGCCCAGGGTGGCGCGGACAAAGGGAGTGGCGGACATGATCGGTCTCCTTCAGAAAATGGGGCTGCCCACAGCCTACCACCGCGTTACGGCGCACTGGCGACAAGGCCTGATCTTCTTGCGGACTTTGCAGCTTGTCACATCAGCCGGTACAAGGCAAAACGCCAGCCAGGATCCCTCCCGGCTGGCGCGGCTACAGTCAACGGGGCGTCCCACCCCCGCTGTCAGCGCCTCAGCGCTGCTGTTCCTTCTTCTGACGCAGATCGTCCTCCATCATCTCGAACCACATCGCGTTCATGACCGCGAACAGGGCTGCCAGCGGCAGTCCCAGAAGCCAGGCGAAATACCACATGTCAGATCTCCTTCTGTGAATGCTTGCAGGGAAAGGGGTGCAGTTGCTCAGTAGGCATGGCCACCGCCCTCCTCGATCTCTTCTTCCGTGACCTTGCCGCGCATCACCGAATAGACCCAGCTGGTATAGGCTAGGATGATCGGGATGAAGATGATGCTGGCCACCAGCATGATGAACAGGATCAGGTGGCTGGACGAGGCGTCCCAGACCGTCAGGCTGGCCTGCGGCTGCACGCTGGACGGCAGGATAAAGGGGAACATGGACACGCCCACGCTCAGCACCGTGCTGGCCACGGCCACGCCATTGGCCAACAGCGTGAACAGCTCGCGCCGCTGCGTGAAGCCCCAGGCCGCCAGCAGCGAGCCCAGCACGCCCAGCGCCGGCACCAGCCACAGCACGGGGGCCTTGGCATAGTTGGCAAACCACTGGCCGGCCACGCCGCCTTCAGCCGTCTTCATCATCGGATTGGACGGGCCGGAGGTGAGCACCTCGCTGGTGATGCGGTAGCCGTCCACCGTGAGCCACAGCATCACGCCGGCCAGGATGAACAGCACTGGCGTGAGCAGCGCAAAGATGCGGCCATAGCGGCGTGCGCGCTGTTGCACCGCCCCTTCGGTCTTGAGCTGCAGCCAGGCCGCGCCATGCGCCGCCAGCATCACCACCGACACCAGGCCGCACAGCAGCGCAAACGGATTCAGCAGGCCAAAGAACGTGCCGTCGTAGTAGATCTGCATGTCGGGTTCGAGCCGGAACGGCACGCCCTGCAGCACATTGCCCATGGCCACGCCAAACACCAGCGCCGGCACCAGGCCGCCAATGAACAGGCACCAGTCCCAGGTGGTGCGCCAGGCCGGGCTTTCGATCTTGCTGCGGTACTTGAAGCCGACCGGACGCAGGATCAGCGCCAGCAGGATGGCAAACATCGCCAGGTAGAAGCCGGAAAACGACACCGCGTACAGCTGCGGCCAGGCGGCAAAAATCGCGCCGCCACCCAGGATCAGCCAGACCTGGTTGCCTTCCCAGATCGGGCCGATGGTGTTGATGCCGACGCGGCGCTCGACATCGGTGCGCGCGACAAAGGGGTTGAGCATGCCGACGCCCAGGTCGAATCCATCGGTCACGGCAAATGCCACCAGCAGCACGCCCAGCAGCAGCCACCAGATGACGCGCAAGACCTCATAGCTCAGGAGTTCGTGAAGAATCATGGTTATCTCTCCTCTTGTGTCCGGTTCAGGGCTGGGCCGCCGTCTGCTGCGGCAGCGCGTAGGGCGAGGTTTTCAGCTCGCGCTTGTCCTGGGCGTCCAGTACCGGGCCCTTGCGGATCGCCTTGAGCATCACCTTCATCTCCACCACCAGCAGCACGGTGTAGAGCGCGACAAAGCCCAGCAGCGAGATCAGCACGGTGCTGGCATTCAGGTTCGATACCGCTACCGCCACGGGCAGCACGCCCTCGATCGCCCAGGGCTGGCGGCCAAATTCGGCGACAAACCAGCCGCATTCGGCGGCAATCCAGGGCAGCGGGATGCTCCACACCGCCAATTTCAGCAGCCAGCGGTGGCGATCGAGCTGGTGGCGCGCCGACAGCCAGAAGAACACCGCCATCAGCACGATGAAGTACATGCCCAGTCCGACCATGATGCGGAAGGTCCAGAACAGCGGTGCCACCTGCGGTACGGTGTCCCAGGCGGCAGCGGCAATCTGCTCTTCCGTGGCCTGGCGCGGATCGTCCAGATAGGCTTTCAGCAGCAGCGTGTGGCCCAGGTCCTTGCTGTGCGCATCAAAGCGCGCGCGCAGCTCGGCCGGAATCTCGCCGTGGCCGTGGCTGCGGATTTCCTCCAGCGCGTCATAGGCCTGCATGCCGTTGCGGATGCGGCCCTCGGCCTGCTTCACCAGGTCGTTGATACCCGGGATCTCGGTCGTCAGCGAACGCGTGCCGATCAGGCCCATGGCCCAGGGCACGTGCACGGCGTAATCGGTGCGGCGTTCGGCCTGGTTCGGCAGGCCGAAGGCGGTGAACGAAGCCGGTGCCGGCTCGGTTTCCCACATCGCCTCGATCGCGGCCAGCTTCATGCTCTGGTGCTCGCCGGACAGGTAGCCGCTTTCATCGCCCAGCACCACCACCGACAGCGCCGAGGCCAGGCCAAAGGACGCCGCCACCGTCATCGAGCGTCGCGCCAGATCGATATGCCGCCCCTTGAGCAGGTACCAGGCCGAAATGCCGAGCACGAACATCGCCGCCATGGTGTAGCCGGCCGATACCGTGTGCACGAACTTGGCCTGTCCGACCGGGTTGAACAGCACCTCGGCAAAACTGGTCACTTCCATGCGCATGGTCTGCGGATTCAGCGCCGCACCCACCGGGTTTTGCATCCAGCCATTGGCAATCAGGATCCACAGCGCCGAGAAATTGGTGCCCAGCGCCATCGCCCAGGTGACGATCAGGTGCTTGACCTTGCTCAGCCGCTCCCAGCCAAAGAAGAACAGGCCAACCAGCGTCGCCTCCAGGAAGAAGGCCATCAGGCCCTCGATCGCCAGCGGCGCACCGAAAATGTCGCCGACATAGTGGCTGTAATAGCTCCAGTTCATGCCGAACTGGAATTCCATCACGATGCCGGTGGCCACGCCAATCGCAAAGTTGATGCCGAACAGCGTGCCCCAGAACTTGGTCATCTGCCGCCAGATTGGCCGCTTGGTCATCACGTAGACGGTTTCCATGATGGCCAGCATGATCGCGAGTCCGATCGTGAGTGGCACAAACAGGAAGTGGTACATGGCCGTGGCGGCAAACTGCAGCCGTGACAGCCCAACAATATCGAGATCCATGGAAAACTACCTCCTTCGTATCCCAGTCCAAAAAACCTGCACCCGATGCTGGCAGCTGCCGGCGTCAGGCCGATGACGCTCAACCGTCGCGCAGACGCGCCAGCGCCTGGGCGTAGCCCGACGATCCGCGTGGCCAGTTCCCGGTCACGCGCCCCTTGTCCAGTACCAGCAGCCGGTCCGCCAGCGCCGCCTCGCGCCGCACATGGGTGGCGATCACGCCGGTCCGATTCTGCAGCGCTGCGGCCAGGCCGTCCAGCACCTCGGCGGCGGTCACGCTGTCCAGACCGTCCGTCGGTTCGTCCAGCAGCCAGAAATCGCTCTCGGCCAGGAACAGCCGCGCCAGCGCCAGCCGGCGCGCCTGCCCGCGTGACAGGCCCAGCCCGCCTTCGCCCAGCAGTGCATCCAGCCCGTCCGGCCGCGCCGCGATGACCGCCTGCAGGCCGGCCGCCTCCAGCGCCTGCCAGAGGACGGCATCGTCCAGATCGCGCTGCTGCAAATTCAGGTTGGCGCGCACGCTGTCGTGGAACAGCGCCGGCTGCTGCGGCAGCGCCACATTCGGCTGCGCCTGCACGCTGCCGGCATCGGCCGCCAGCTCGCCGGCAATCAGCGCCAGCAACGTGGACTTGCCACTGCCGCTCGGCCCGATCAGTGCCACGACTTCACCCTGCGCCACCGCCAGATCAACGTTGGCGACACGCGGCTGCTGCGCCCCAGCCACCGTGACCTGGCGCAGTTCGGCCGCCAGGCCGTCAGCGGGTACCGGCAAGGGCGCATCGGCCTCGGGCCGGGCGCGCAAGGGCTGCGCCAGCCGCCGCGCCGCCAACAGGCTGGCCGACCATTCCAGCGCCCCGCGCCGCATCGCGGCAAACGGCTCCATGCCGGCCATCGCCATCAGCAGCAGGAAAGCCGCATTCGGCACCGACATGCCGTGCTGCAGCACCAGCCAGCCAGCCGCGACTGCCGCTGCCGCCAGCGTCAGGGAATGCAGCATCTGCCACAGCGCTGCGGCCCAGGCATCACGGCGCTGCAGCCGGGCATCCAGAGTCGCCAGCTGCGCCTCAGTCTGCTGCCAGCGCGCCAGCCAGGCATCCAGCTGGTTCGCCATCACCAGCTCGGTCTGCGCGCCAGCCAGATCCAGGCTGAGCTGGCGCAGGCGTTCCGCCAGCCGTGATTGCGCCAGGCTCAGCCGCGTAGTGCTGCGCACCAGCCAGAGCACGATGCCAAAGCCCCACAGCAGGAACCAGAGCAGGCAGGCCAGTCCCAGGCCCGGATGATGCCAGGCCAGCCACAGGCTGATCAGCAGCGTGCCGCACACGGCCGCCGCCGTCGGCACGATCAGCCGCAGGTAGAGCGATTCCGCCGCATCCAGATCGCGCGTCAGGCGCAACAGCATGCGGCTCGGGTGCAGGCGCCAGCGCCCGCCATCAGCCACGCCGCGTACGGCAAAGGCACGGAACAGGCGCTCGCGCACCGCCACCAGCGCCTGCAGCGTGGCGGCGTGCGTCGTCACGCGTTCGCCATAGCGTGCTGCCGTGCGCCCCAGTGCCAGCAGCCGGATGCTGGCCGAGGGCGTGAACACGTCAAACGCGATCGCCGCCGCACCGGCCAGCCCGGCAATGGCCGTACCGGCAATAAACCAGCCCGAAATCCCCAGCAGCAGCACGCCAGCCAGCGCCGTGGTGCAGGCCAGCAGCACGCCTATCGCCATGCCGCGCCCTTGCTTGTCCAGCAAAGCCTGCAACAGCAGTCGGAGCGCCTGGCGCTGACGTGGCGCCTTCATGCCGATACCTCCTGCCGTACCCAGTGCACGCGGCCAGCACCATCCAGCGCCAGCTGCTGCGGCAGCGCCGCCATCAACGCCGGATCGTGCGTGGCCACCAGCAGCGTCTTGCCCCGCGCGATGCGCAACAGCGTCTCTATCACCTGCGACGCCGTATCACTATCCAGGTGTGCGGTTGGCTCGTCCAGCAGCAGCAGGTCGGCATCCTGCGCCAGAGCCAGTCGCGCCAGCGCCAGCCGCAGGGCTTCGCCGCCGGAGATGCCGCTACCGCCCTCGCCCAGCGGCTGCGCGCCACGCTGTCGGTAGACATCACCCAGCCCAACCTGCTGCAGCAACTGCGTGATCTGCGCTGGCGTGCTGTCGCGGCACAGCGTCAGATTGCTGCGCAGCGTACCGGCAAAGAATGCCGGCTGCTGCCCCATCCAGGCCATGCGCTGGCGCAAGCCGGCCACGCTGGCATCGTCCAGCCGTATTCCATCAATCCGGATCTCGCCCTGCCGCAAGGCCGCCAGACCGGCCACCATGGCCAGCAGCGTGCTCTTGCCGCTACCGCTCGGACCGGTGATCGCCACCTGGGCACCGGCGGGAATCTGCAGGTCCAGGCCGGCACTGTCCTCCACCATCGGAACGCCATCCGTCATGCGGCCCACCGCCGGGACGGCACCGTCCAGCACGATGCCCGGCGCGCGCGCAGGCACCGTCTGCGCCGACACCGCTACCGGCTGCGGCTGCATCACCAGCGGTGCCAGTCCATCCAGCATCTGCTCCAGCCCCTGCTGCGCTGCCTGGCCATTGGCGCGGTCATGCCAGACTGCCGACAGTTCGCGCAGCGGCTCGAAAAAGGCCGGTGCCAGCATCAGCACATACAGGCCGGCATGCAGGCCCAGCGGCGCACCCCAGGTACCAAAATGCAGCTCGCCCAGCAGATGAAAGCCGATATACACCGCCACCAGCGCCACGCCCAGCGCCGAAAACAGTTCCAGCACGGCCGATGACAGCATCGCCACATGTAGCACGCGCATGGTCTTGCGCGCCACGCTGCTGCCCTGCGCCGTCAGGCGGCTGGCGGCGGCATCCACCGCATGCAGGGCGCGAAGGGTTGGCAAGCCGCGCAGGCGCTCCAGCAACTGGCCATGCAAACTACCCAGCGATTGCAGCTGCGCCTCGCTGATCGCCTGGGCACGCCAGCCGATGATGGCCATGAACAGCGGAATCAGCGGTGCCGCCATCAGCAGCAGCAAGGCCGCCAGCCAGCTGTGATACGCCACCACCAGGGCAATACAGGGCGCCACGATCAGCACGCGCCACTGCGCCGCCTGGTAGCGCGCCCGCCAGGGCAGCACAGCCTCGGCCTGCTCCATCCAGACCCGGGTGATCTGGCCGGAGGGTGGGCGCTGCGCATCGATCGGGGAACTGGCGCGCAGGCGTTCCGCCAGCTGCCAGCGCAGCGCGCTCAGCCCCTGGCGCGCCTGCAGCCAGGTGATGCGGGTACCGGCATATTCCAGGCCGGCACGCAGCACGCCCAGTCCGGCCACCAGCAAGGCCGCCTGCCCGATCAGCCGCGGCAGATCCGCTGCTGGCCCCGAGCCGGTCGCCTGCGCCATCAGCGCGGCCACCACGGCAGCCAGCCACCAGGCCTGGACCAGCCACAACAGGGAGCCCAGCCCCTGCAGCAGCAAGGGCCAGCGTGGGTCACCGCGGGGGACAGACAAGGAATAGGACATGCATCGTAGCCAGCCGTGCCGGATACAACCCGGCTGGCTGGTCCACCCTGTCAGCAGGATGGTGCGCCTACCGTACCAGATCGCCAGTAGCCATGCTGCCGGGTCGGTCTCCCACAAACCAATTGCCCTGTCAATCAGCCGGAAGGGCCAGCCAGCTCCCCCTGAATGGGACTGGCAAGCCGGCGCGCTACCGGACTATGCTCGCAGGCACCCTGTCGTCACACTGTCTGCAAGGAGGTTACGCATACAGCCATGGCCAGACCCTACAAAAGCCGCCACGTGTCCTGTGACGTCGTGGCCAACTATTTCAAGCCGCGCGGCATTCCGGTGCACGAGCTGGAAGAAGTCGTACTCGAACTGGACGAGCTCGAAGCGCTGCGCCTGGCCGATGTGGAACAGCTCTACCAGATCGATGCCGCCATGCACATGTGCATTTCACGCCAGACCTTTGGCAACATCGTCGCGCGCGCCCGCAACAAGGTTGCCACCGCCATCCTGCACGGCAAGGCGCTGCGCATCAATGACGGCAACGATACCGACCCGGCGGCCACGCAGCCAGACGACAAAAACGGGGCCTGAACCGGTTTCCCGATCCAGACCCCGTCAAGGATCGTGCCCGTCAGGCGGGCAAGGCTGGCCGTGGCCAGCCTGATGCATCAGCCGTGCACGCGGAAACGCTCGGCGTCATCCATGTAGGCCTTCTCGCCAAAGCCGCCTTCGTTGGAACCGAAAGGCATCATGGCGCGCAGCTTCCAGCTGGCCGGCAGGTTCCACTCGGCAGTGGCAGCCGCATCCGGCAGCGGATTGTAGTGCTGCAGGCTGGCGCCGATGTTGGCTTCAGACAGTGCCACCCACACGGCAAACTGGGCGATACCGCTGGCCTGCTCGGACCAGATCGGGAAGTTGTCGGCGTAGGCAGCAAACTGCTCCTGCAGGCCCTTCACCACGTCCTGGTCTTCGTAGAACAGCACGGTACCGGCGCCGGCAGCAAAGCTGTTGATCTTGGCTTCGGTCGGGCCAAAGCTGTCAGCCGGCACGATCTGGCGCAGCGCGTCCATCACGAAACCCCAGAACTTGTTGCTCTCGGCACCAAACAGGATCACGGCGCGCGAGCTCTGCGAGTTGAAGGCGGAAGGAGACTGCTTGACGGCATCCTGGATCAGGCGCGTCACAGCGTCCTGGGACAGCGGCAGGTTCTTGCCCAGGGCGTACTGGCTGCGGCGCTTGCTGATGATGTCGATAAACTGGCTCATGGTGTTCTCCTGAAAATGGTCTGGCCCGCTCGGGCTCAAGAAATCGGCAGCACTGCGCTGCCATGGATTCAATAGTAGGGCAAGCAACTTGCCTACGGAATCGTCAAGATGGAAATTCTTTCTTTCCATTCTTGACATGATTGGTCATGCACCGGACATCAGCCGATGGCCGGGGCATCCACCAGCACCAACTCGGCATCCTCGCTGGCCGTGATGCGGATCAGTTCCTCGTCGCGGATGGCAGCGCCATCACGTGCCTGCAGCGGCACGCCGTTGACTTCGACCTGGCCCTTGGCCGGCACCAGATAGCCGTGGCGGCTGGCATCGGCAAAGCGGTATTCCACGCTTTCGCCCGCCTTCAGCGTGGCACCCAGCACGCGCGCCTGGGCACGGATCGGCAGGGTGCCTTCGTCGCCGGCGATACCGCTGGCCAGCGTGACAAACTGGCCAGAACGGTCACCCTTAGGGAAGGGCTGCGTGCCCCAGGACGGCTCGCCACCGCGCTGGTCCGGGAAAATCCAGATCTGGAAGATGCGCGTGGTTTCCGACTCCAGGTTGTACTCCGAGTGGCGGATGCCGCTGCCGGCGCTCATCACCTGCACATCACCGGCCACGGTACGGCCCTTGTTGCCCAGGTTGTCCTGATGCGTGATGGCGCCTTCGCGCACATAGGTCATGATTTCCATGTCGGCATGCGGGTGCGGCGGGAAACCGGTCTGCGGTGCAATCGCATCGTCGTTCCAGACGCGCAGCGCACCCCAGTGCACGCGGTCGGGATCATGGTATTCGGCAAAGGAAAAATGGTGCTTGGCATCCAGCCAGCCGTGGTTGGCGGCACCGAGGCTGTCGAGGCTGCGTCGTTCAATCATGTCAGTGTCCTTGGGTGTATGTTTACGATGACTCCAGTGTAGATTTTTCAGCATCACTTCAGAATCCGAAAGATGGAATATCATTCTTTCCAATTCCTTCATCATGCAAGGCCACACCATGCAGAAACTTCCCGATCTCGAAGCCTGGGCGATTTTTGCCAAGGTCGCCGAAACTGGCTCCTTTGCCCGCACCGCCACCGCCTTCTCGCTGTCGCAGGCCACCGTCTCCAAGGCCATCAGCCGGCTGGAGGCGCGCATCGGCACCACGCTGTTCCACCGCAGCTCGCGCCGCGTCACGCTGACGGATAGCGGCCACGCCGCCCTGGAGCGCGCCAGCCGCATCCTGGAGGATGGCGAAGCGGTCGAGGCCGAAATTGCCGAACAGTCCACCAGCCTGCGCGGCCTGATCCGCATCTCGGCACCCATGTCCTTCGGCATCCGCAAGCTGGCGCCACTGCTGCCGGATTTCATGCAGCAGCATCCGAAAGTGCAGCTGGATATCCAGTTTGACGACCGCCAAGTGGATCTGGTGGCAGACCGCTTCGACCTGGCCCTGCGCATTGCCAAGCTGCACGATTCCAGCCTGCTGGCGCGCCGCGTCTGCCGCA
Organism: Brachymonas sp. J145; assembly: GCF_036312245.1. Classification (NCBI taxonomy): domain Bacteria; kingdom Pseudomonadati; phylum Pseudomonadota; class Betaproteobacteria; order Burkholderiales; family Comamonadaceae; genus Allobrachymonas; species Brachymonas sp. J145. The sequence goes on from NZ_JAZDCI010000001.1 coordinate 59,813, forward strand.
TGCGCGTGTTGCTGGTCGGTGCGCCCTCCTACTTTGCGCAACACGGCAAGCCGCAGCACCCGCGTGATCTGGCGCAACACCGCGCGCTGCAATACACCCTGATGCGCAGCCCGGCGCACTGGCGCTTTACCCACGCCGAACACGGTGACTACCAGCAGGAAGTGCCGGCGCAAATCCAGGCCAACAACGCCGAAGGCCTTACCCCCGCCCTGCTCGCCGGCCTCGGCCTGGCGCTACAGCCCGAATTCCTCGTCGATGACGACCTCGCCGCCGGCCGCCTGGACACCGCCATGGAGGACTGGCAGATCGAGGAGCTGGCGCTGCATCTGGTCACGCCGCCGGGACGCAGAAGGCCGGCGCGGGTGCAGGCGCTGATGGAGTATCTGGTGGGGCGGCTGGGGGAAGCAGGCTGACATGCCGTGCGTAGTCACAAGTGCCGCCCTGACGTTATCACCGCAAATTCTGCGGCGATAAAGCACTGCAATCACCGCAAGATCGGCGGCAGGCAACAAAAAAGGCCTTGAACTCGCGTTCAAGGCCTTGAATGGGTGGTGGGTCGTGCGTGACTCGAACACGCGACCAACGGATTAAAAGTCCGCTGCTCTACCAACTGAGCTAACGACCCACTCGGCTTCTGTTGTCTTATCGATCACAGAAGCTGAAATTATAGCGAGGTTTTTTCGGTTTTGACAAGTGGTGTGGAAATTTTTTTCAACATCCACCCTGCTGCGGCCATACCGAAGCTCGCCGTCACCGCCACGGCCGAGCCGTAGCCGCTGCAATTCAGGCTGCCATCGGGGCTGTCGGCACCGGTCTCGCAGGCTTCGGGCATGCGCACAGGTTCGCGACTGAAGACGCAGGCCACGTCCATGCGCTTGCCGTCGCGCGGCGCACCATGCTGCTTGCGCAGGCGATAGCGCAGCTGCGCCAGCAAGGGATCGTGGGTCACACGCGACAGGTCATCGATCTGCATCAGTTCGGCCTGCTGTTTGCCGCCCGCCGCGCCCACGGTAATGAAAGGCAGCTTGCAACGGCGTGCCCAGGCCGCCATGGCGGTTTTGGCCGCCATCTGGTCGCAGGCATCAATCACGCCATCGACATCAGACGGCACCAGCCCCAGCCAGTTGTCGGGATCGACAAAATCATCAATCAGCTGCACCTGGCAATCCGGGTGGTAGCTGGCAATGCGCTGCTGCATGGCCTCGATCTTGGCCTGGCCCAGCGTGCGGTCGGCAGCGTGGATCTGGCGGTTGATATTCGATTCGGCCACGTGGTCCATGTCTACCAGCGTCAGCTTGCCGATGCCGGTGCGCGCCAGTGCCTCGGCCGCCCAGGAACCAACGCCGCCAATGCCGACCACCAGCACGTGCGCGGCCGCAATGCGCGCTGCACCTTCCTGGCCATACAGGCGCGCCACGCCGCCAAAGCGGCGCCCGGCATCCACCTGCACCGGCAACTCCATCGCGTCCATCATTTCAGTCGCGCCAGCCGGTCACGACCCACGCCAGCCGCTTCGGAAGACGGGTAGCGCGCAATCAGCTGCTGCAGCGTGCTGCGTGCGCCAGCGGTATTCTTCAGGCCGATCTGGCAGTTGGCAATGGACAACATGGCCTCGGGCGCACGCTCGTGATTCGGCGCCTGGCGCACCACGGTCTGGAAATGGCCCATGGCCGACTGGTAGTTGCGCAGCGCGTAATCGGAGTTGCCCAGCCAGTAGCGTGCCGCAATCGCTTCTTCGCCACGCGGGTGCTGGTTCAGGTAGTTGCGAAAGCCGGTCTGCGCACGGGCGTAATCGGCCTTGCGGAAATGCGCCAGCGCAGCATCGAACACATCCTGGCCATCGTCGGCCTCGACACTGGCTGCCGGCTTGTCGGCCGCCGGCCGGGTGGCGGCTGGCGCAGCCGCCTTGGGCGCAGGAGACGCCGGGGCCGTCGCAGGCTGCTCGGTCATGGCGCGCGCCAGGTCGGTGTGGCGCTCCTGGAGCTCGTTCAGCTCGCGCGTCAGCTGCTCCTCGCGTCCGCGGGAGCGTGCCAGTTCGGTCTGCAGGGTATCGATCTGGCCCTGCATCTGCTGCACGCTGCTGCGCATGCCGGTCATTTCCTGCTGCATGCCCTGGTAGCGCTCGCGCAGGTCCAGGATGGCACGGCGTGCCTCGTTGTCGCCAAACAACTGCGCCTGTGCCGGCTGCAGCGCTGCCAGCGACAGCGCCGCTACCAGCACGGTACGCGATTTCAGATATCTCGGGATCATTCCTTGTCCATTCCTCGGGTGGGACGGGTTCAGCGGTAGCGGAACTCCACGCGGCGGTTGCGCTCGTCATTGCCGGCGCCCGGCACCGCCGGCTGCTCCTTGCCAAAACTCACGGCCTCGATCTGGCTATCTTGCACGCCTTGCAGCACCAGGGCACGGCGTACCGCTTCGGCACGACGCTGGCCCAGCGCCAGATTGTATTCGCTGCCCCCGATTTCATCGGTATGGCCTTCCAGCACCACGCCAGTGCCACGGTTGGCATTCAGCCAGCGCGCCTGGCCTTCCACCACCGGGCGCGCATCGGGGCGCACGCTGTAGCTGTCAAAGTCGAAGAACACGGTGCGCGCCACGTCTTGCGGGCCGCCGCGCGTACCATCGGCCTGGCCAACGCCAACCGGCGTGACGGTGCTCTGGCCGGCGCTGCCAGCCTGGTTGCCGGCGGCATCGGCACCGGTCTTGGGGGCGGAAGAACAGGCAGCCAGGGCGGCGGTGAGTGCCAGGGTCAAGAGGGCGCGTTGCATGGGCTATCTCCAATCTATATAAGGTGGCACAAGGCCGGTCATGGCAGCCCGGTTCAGGCTGCCGCGTGGTCAATTATTGCAGCGGGGCCCAGGCCGGCTCCCGCAATTCTCCCTGACGACCCGCCAGACGGGTCTTGATGCTGCCGTCCACCGTGGTCGTCATCAGGGTCTTCTGGCCACCGATGCGGGTGGCGTACACCAGCATGCGGCCGTTCGGGGCAAAACTCGGGCGTTCGTCGTGCGCGGTATCAGTCACCAGCTGCACGCTGCCATCGCGCAAGTCCATCACCGCCAGCTTGAAGCCGCCGCTGCGCGTGATGTAGGCCAGCAACTGGCCATCGGCGCTCACGGTCGGCGAAATGTTGTAGCCGCCCTGCCAGGTCACGCGCTGGGCATCGCCACCACTGGCAGGCATGCGGTAGATCTGCGGCGCGCCGCCACGGTCGCTGACAAAGTAGATGCTGCGGCCGTCCGGGCTGAAGCGCGCTTCGGTATTGATGCTGCTGCCACTGGTCAGCTGGCGCGGCTGGCCGCCAGTCGCCGGAAGCAGGTACAGATGCGAGCCGCCATCCCGCGTCAGCGTCACCAGCAGCTGGCTGCCATCGGGCGACCAGGCTGGCGCGCTGTTGGAGCCCTTGAAATTGGCCACTTGCTGGCGCTGGCCGGTACGCACGTTGTGCACGAACACCACCGGCTTGCCGAGTTCGAAGGACACATAGGCCAGGCGGCTGCCATCGGGCGACCAGCTCGGCGAGATGATCGGGTGGTTGCTGGCCAGCGCCGGCTGCGCACCTTCACCATCGGCATCGGACACCCACAACGTATGGCGGCCACCGGCCTTGGTCACATAGGACAACCGACTGGAAAACACGCCTTGCCGGCCGGTGATCTGCTGATAGATCCAGTCGCTGGCGCGGTGCGCGGCCAGACGCAGGTCGGCCGCTGCCACGGCATAGGTCTGCGAACCCATGTCACGCTGCTGCACCACGTCCCACAGGCGCACCTGCAGCTGCCAACCATTGCCCTGGCGCTGCACGTTGCCGGCCACCAGGTAATCCGATCCCGCCTCGCGGAACACGGCCAGCGCCGGTCGGCTGGCGGCATCGAGCTGTTCGCTGCTGACGGGCACCGACTTGAACAGGCCGCTGCGCAGCAGGTTGGCCAGGATGATGCCGGAAGGCTGCTGCGGCGCGCTGGCTTCGCCACGGAACGGCGACAGCGTGATCGGGTACTGGCTGATGCCGGCACCGGTGACTTCCACACGGAATTGCGCCTGTGCCGTCAAGGACAGCAGCAGGCCGGCCAGCAGGATCCAGAAAGAGCGCCACAGTGGGCGGGACAAGGTGGGACGAAACATCGGCATCTACATGGCAAACAGCACTGCCACCAATCAGCAGCGCAACAGGCGATGACTGGCCGCTGGCAACATGCCGGCAGCCGTCGTGATCGGAACATGGTAGGCCATGCCCGTGACAGACTGGCTGCGCAACGGGTTACAAAGGGTAAGCAATGGCGACACCCTGCATGTCCGGCCCGCGTCGCACGCGCGCACTACAATGCAGGCATTCCCTGTCACCGGACTGCCATGAACGATTCCCCCCAGGGTGCTGCTGACAGCGCCACCACGCATCGGGGCAGCACTGCCTCCGACTTTGTTCCCAGCCAGCATTCGCTGCTGGTGCGCTTGCGCCGTGTCGCCGCCTATTTCGGTGCCGATCCCAAATGGTGGGTGATTGCCGTACTGGCCACGGTGCTCAGCGCGCTGACCGAACCGGCGGTGCCGGCGCTGCTCAAGCCGCTGCTGGACCATGGCTTTACCGATGGCACGCTGAATATCTGGCTGGTGCCGGCCGCCGTGCTGTTCCTGTTCATCGTGCGCGGCGTCGGCGGCTTTATCGCCCAGTACGCGCTGTCCCGCATCGCCAACGACGGCATGGTCAAACTGCGCCGCGAAATGTTCGGCCGCCTGCTCGATGCCGATCTCGGCCTGTTCGCACGCCAGTCGGCCAGCAGCCTGTCCAACACCGTGGTCTACGAAGTGCAGAACGGCGCCACCCAGCTGGTGCAGGCACTGATGGGCATGACGCGCGACTTCTGCACGCTGGTGGCGCTGGTCGGCTACCTGCTCTATCTCAACTGGCAGCTCACCATGGTGATCGTGATACTGGTGCCCGGCATGTCCTGGGTCATGCGCAAGCTGTCACGTCGCCTCTACGGCCTGGCCAAGCAGAGCCAGAAAGCCACCGATGAACTCGCCTATGTGGTCGAGGAAAACGTGCTGGCACACCGCATGGTGCGCCTGCATGGCGCACAGGAACAGCAGGCGGGCCGTTTCCACATCCTGAGCCGCAAGCTGCGCCAGCTGGCACTCAAGTCCACCGTCGCCAGCGCCGCGATGACACCGCTCACGCAGTCGGTCGCCGCCATCGCCCTGTCCGGCGTGCTGACGATTGCGCTGTGGCAATCGCAATCGCTGCAGGGCAGCGAACGCGAAGTCACGGTCGGCGGCTTTGTCGCCTTCGTCACTGCCATGCTGCTGCTGGTGGCGCCCATCCGTCGCCTGGCCGATGTCGCCAGCCCGATCACGCGCGGCGTGGCCGCGCTGGAACGCGGCCTGGCCATGGTCGAAACCGTGCGCCCCGAACAGGAAGCCGAAACGCCCGCCAGCAGCCCGCTGCCAGCCCAGGTGCGCGGCGAGATCCGCTTCGACAACGTGACCGTGCGCTACCCCTCGCAATCCCCTGGCGTGGCACCGCATGACCTGCCCAACACGATTCCGGTCGAGGCACCGGAACCAGACGACAGCCTGGAAGCGCGCGAGCAGCAGGCCGCCAGCGCCGGCATTCCGCCCGAGCTGGCGGCCGATGCCGATCAGGGCGCGGCCCTGCAACAGGTCAGCCTGGAGATCCGTCCCGGCGAAGTGGTAGCGCTGGTCGGCCCCTCGGGATCGGGCAAGACCACGCTGGTCAACCTGCTGCCGCGCTTTGTGCTGCCCACCGGCGGCCAGGTCGAGCTCGACGGCATCGCACTCGACCAGTGGCCGCTGGCCGCGCTGCGCCAGCAGATCGCCATGGTCAGCCAGGACGTGGTGATGCTGAACCAGACGATTGCCGCCAACGTCGCGCTGGGTCAGGAGATCGACCGCGCCCGCGTGGAGCAGGCGCTGGAAGCGGCGAATCTGGCCAGCCATGTGGCGCGCCTGCCGGCCGGCATCGATACCGAAGTCGGCCACAACGCCACCCAGCTGTCCGGCGGCCAGCGCCAGCGCCTGGCGATTGCACGCGCCATCTACAAGAACGCGCCCATCCTGATCCTCGACGAAGCCACCTCGGCGCTCGACAACGAATCGGAACGCCTGGTGCAGGAAGCGCTGCAGCGCCTGATGCAGGGCCGCACCACGCTGATCGTGGCACACCGCCTGAGCACCATCGAGCACGCCGACCGCGTGGTGGTGATGGAGCAAGGCCGCATCGTCGAACAGGGCACGCACGCCGAGCTGCTGGCGCTGGGCGGCGCCTACGCACGCCTACAGCACCACGGCCTGGCGCAGTGAGCGCCGCCGGCCGGCAGCTTACATCAGCACCACGTCGTACTGTTCCTGCGAGAACAGGCCCTCGGCCTGCAGCGAGATCGGCTTGCCGATGAACTCGCTGAGCGAAGCCAGGTGCTGGCTTTCCTCGTCCAGGAACAGGTCGATTACCTGCGGTGCTGCCAGGATGCGGAACTCGGCCGGGTGGAACTGGCGCGCCTCGCGCAGTACCTCGCGCAGGATCTCGTAGGCCACGCTGCGCGGGGTCTTGACGGTGCCGCGCCCTTCGCAAGCCGGGCAGGGTTCGCACAGCATGCGCTCCAGCGATTCGCGCGTGCGCTTGCGTGTCATCTCCAGCAGCCCCAGCTGCGAAAAATCCCCCACCGTGGTCTTGATGCGGTCGCGTTGCAGCTGCTTGCGCAATTCGGCCAGCACGCCCTCGCGATGCTCGGCACGCTGCATGTCGATAAAGTCCACGATGATGATGCCGCCCAGGTTGCGCAGCCGCAGCTGGCGCGCAATCGCCTGCGCCGCCTCCAGGTTGGTCTTGAAGATGGTCTCGTCGAAATTGCGCGTGCCGACAAAACCACCGGTGTTGACGTCGATCGTGGTCAGCGCCTCGGTCTGGTCCATCACCAGATAGCCGCCGGATTTCAGGTCCACGCGGCGGCCCATCGCCTGCGCCACTTCCTCGTCGATGTTGTAGAGGTCAAAAATCGGCCGCTCGCCGCTGTACAGCGCCAGCTTCTGCACCGCGTTCGGCATGAAGGTCTGGCCAAACGCCAGCAGCACCGCATGCTGCGTGCGCGAATCGATGCGTACGCTGGCGGTGTGCTCATCCACCATGTCGCGCAGCACGCGCTGCATCAGGTTCAGGTCCTGGTGCAGCAATGACGGGGCCGGCAGCGTACGCGCGGCCTGGCGCACGCGCGCCGCGGCCTTGCGCAGATACAGCATGTCTTCCTGCAGGTCGGTATCGGGCGCGTCTTCGGCATTGGTGCGCACGATATAGCCGCCGGGACGGTCCAGCCCGGGCTCGGGCGGCAGCGTCTCCATCAGCTGCTGCACGCGCTGGCGCAGGACATCGCGCTGCTCCAGTGCAATCTTCTGCGATACGCCAATGCTGCCGTCGTCACGCGGCAGGTGCACCATCAGGCGACCGGCGATGCTGATATGGGTGGACAGGCGCGCGCCCTTGCTGCCGAGCGGGTCCTTGATCACCTGCACCATCAGCGTCTGGCCTTCAAACACCAGTTTCTCGATCGGCTTGGGTGCCTGCTGCGAGCGTTCGCCCTCTTCCTCGCGCCGGTCACGACCCTGGCCACGCTGCCAGACGTCGGCCACGTGCAGGAAGGCGGCGCGCTCCAGGCCGATATCGATGAATGCCGATTGCATGCCGGGCAACACGCGTGCTACCTTGCCCAGATAGATATTACCCACCAGGCCGCGCTGCAGCTCGCGCTCCACGTGCAGTTCCTGCACCACGCCGTTTTCGACGACGGCCGCCCGGGTCTCCTGCGGAGACCAGTTGATCAGAATGTCTTGTTGCATGAATGAGAATCCAGCGCCTGCGACTGTCGCAGGCCGATGCTCATATTGTCCACCCGAAAGTGCGCAACAACCGGGCGGTTTCGAACAGCGGCAATCCCATGATGCCGGAGAAGCTGCCCTCGATGCGCGTGATCAACGTGGCGGCATGGCCCTGCACGCCATAGCCGCCGGCCTTGCCAAACGGCTCGCCAGTCTGCACATAAGCGGCCATGCGCGCCTCGTCCAGCGTATCGAACACCACTTCGGATTCGGACAGCGCCTGCTCCATGCGCACGCCATCGGCCTGCGACAGCGCGATGGCGACGGCCGTCAGCACCTGGTGCCGGCGGCCGGACAGGCGGCGCAGCATCTCCAGCGCCTGGCCGTCGTCGGCCGGCTTGCCGAGGATGCGCTCGTCCAGCGTGACCGTGGTATCGGCACACAGGATGGGCGCCGGCGGCAGGCCGCGCGCCTGCCAGCGTCGCACCGCGGCTTCGAGCTTGAGCCGGGTCACGCGCTGCACATAGGCATGTGCCAGCTCGCCTGGCAGCTCGGCTTCCAGGCTTTCGGCATCTTCTTCGGGGCCGGGCAGCAGCAATTGATGCGCCACGCCGATCTGCTCCAGCAGCTGGCGGCGGCGCGGGCTTTGCGAGGCCAGGTAGACAAAATCCTGCAACATGCTTATTCGCGGTGGTAAGGATGGCCGGCATTCACCGACCAGGCGCGGTACAGCTGCTCCACCAGCAACACACGCGCCATGGCGTGCGGCAACGTCATGTCGGACAGGCGGATGCGCTCATGCGCCTGCTGGCGCAGGTCGGGGTGCAGGCCGTCCGGCCCGCCAATCAGCAGCGCCACGTCATCGCCCTGCTGCTGCCAGCCGTGCAGGCGCTCGGCCAGCGCCCTGGTGGTGAGTGCGGTACCGCGCTCGTCCAGTGCCACCACGCGGCGGCCTTTCTGCGTGCCGCCGTCGATGGCGGCCTCGATGCGCTGCATCTCGGCCTGCATCATCTGCTGGGGGGTCTTGCCGCCGCTGCGCGGTTCGGTCTTGACGGTGCGGCAATCCAGCCGCAACTCGGGCGGAAAGCGCTTGGCGTAATCGTCAAACGCGGTCTGCGCCCAGTCCGGCATTTTCTGGCCCACGGCCACGATGACCAGTTTCATGGCCAGCCTGCGGGAATCCGTGCCGCCCGCTCAGGCCTTGCCGACCGGCTTGCTGCCCACGGTCTTGCCGACGATCAGCTTGACCTCGGGTGCAGCGCTGGCGGTACGGCGGCGCGGCGTAGTGGCGGGCTTGGCCTCCGTCGTGGCGGCATCAGCAGCCGGCTTGGCCGTAGTGGCGCGCGGCTTGCGCGCTGCCGCGGGCTTGGCTGCCGTGGCAGGCTTGGCGGCAGCGGGCTGGCGACGGCTGGCGGCGGGCTTGCCCAGGCGCATGCGCACCGGCTTCTCGCCCCAGATGTCTTCCAGCATGTAGTACTGGCGGATCGCCGGCTGCATCACGTGCACCACGGCGCTGCCGCAGTCCACGATGATCCACTCGCCGTTTTCCTCGCCTTCGCTGCGCGGCTTGGGAAAGCCGGCTTCGCGCACGGCATCGCGCACGCTGGAGGCCAGCGCCTTGGTCTGGCGGTTGGAGGTACCGGAAGCGATGATCACGCGTTCGAACAGCGGCGACAGGTGCGCCGTGTTGTAGACCACGATGTTCTGGGCCTTCACATCCTCCAGGCCATCGACGATGGCGCGCTGCAGCTTCTGGATCATCTTGGCCGCAGCCGGGCTGTCTTCGGCAATGCCGTCATCGCCCATGGGCAGATCGGTTTCGGGATTTGCCTCGCGGACGGGCGGCTTGGGAGGGGTCTTCTTGACTGCGGAACGTTCAGTGGCCATCAGGGTGTCTGGTGAAAGATAAAGTTTATGGTGCGCAATATACTGTGCTACGGCTGGGGGCACAAGGGTTTGCAGCCAGTCCTCCAGCTGCTCGGGGCTTTCGTGCTCACGCTCCAGCACGCCGGCGCGGATGCGGGTGGAGCTGAAATCGCTGGGCGGTAGCTGCAGCACTTCGGTGCGCAGGGCCGGCAGCTGCTGGCGCAACTGCTGCAGGTCCAGCTCCAGCTGGCCGCTGCCCTGCTGGCCGTCGGGGCGACACAGCACTGCCACCGTCACCTGCCGCAGCAGGTCTTCGGCGCGCTGCCATTGCGGCAGTGTCAGCAGCAGGTCCTGCCCCATCAGCAGGAACCATTCGACTTCCTGTTCATGCCGCGCGGCATGGCGCTCCTGCAGCTCCTGCAGGGTATCGATGGTGTAGGTGATGGTGCCGCGCTGCACCTCGCAATCGTCCACCTGCACCTGCGGCAGGCTGGCAAACGCCAGCTGCGCCATCACCATGCGGTGACGCGAGGCGCTCAGCCGGCGCTGCTTCATCCAGGGCTGGCCGGTGGGCACCACATACAGCAGGTCCAGCTGCAGCTGCGCCACGGCCGCCGCCGCCAGCCCCACATGGGCCAGGTGTGGCGGGTCAAAGGCACCGCCGTAAATGCCGATTCGCTTGATGGGCATGGTCAGGCCGCCAGCCAGTCCTGCCGCGGCAGGAACTCGGTATACAGGCGCGCCTCGGCACTGCCCGGCTGCTCGCCACGGCGATAGGCCCAGCTGGCCTGCGGCGGCATCGACAGCAGGATCGATTCGGTACGGCCACCGGACTGCAGGCCGAAGTGCGTGCCACGGTCCCAGACCAGGTTGAATTCGACGTAGCGGCCACGGCGATAGAGCTGGAAGCTGCGCTCGCGCTCGCCCCACGCCTGGTCCTTGCGGCGCTGCACGATCGGGATATAGGCCGGCAGAAAGCCGTCGCCGACCGCCTGCAGCATGGCAAAGTTGCGTGCGTGGTCGAACTCGGAGAAATCGTCAAAGAAGATGCCACCTACGCCGCGTTGCTCCTGGCGGTGCTTCAGGTAGAAATATTCGTCGCACCATCGCTTGAAGCGCGGGTACTTGTCCTCGCCAAACGGTTGCAGCGCATCGTGGCAGGTCTGGTGGAAATGCACGCAGTCTTCACGCTGACCGTAGTACGGCGTCAGGTCCATGCCGCCGCCAAACCAGCACACCGGGCTGCCGCCAGCCGGCAAGGCCGCCAGCATGCGCACGTTCATGTGCACGGTGGGCACGTAGGGGTTGCGCGGGTGGAACACCAGCGACACGCCCATGGCCTCGAACGGCGCACCGGCCAGCTCCGGGCGATGCTGCGTCGCCGAGTGCGGCAGCTGCGGGCCGCGCACATGCGACAGGCCGACGCCGGCGCGCTCGAACACCTCGCCGCCTTCCAGGATCATGGTGCGGCCACGGCCCTGCAGCAGCTCGCCCGGCGCCTTCTGCCAGTCGTCCACGACAAAGCGGGCTTCGGGTTCAAAGGCGGCCACGGCATCGGTGATGCGCTGTTGCAGGCCGGTGAGATAGCTCAGCACGGCCTGGGTGTCGGCCGCTGCGGTCAGGGAATCTGTCATGCGGATATCCGGAAAATGCGGGCGGCTCAGGACCTGGAGCCGTCGCGGGAAGCCTGGCGGTCAAACGGGCGCACTGGCGCCGCGTTGTCGGGGTGGTAGCCGGAGCGGCCGGCGTAATACTCGGCCAGGCCGGCAAAATCGGCCTCCATGTCACCGCTGCAGCGTGCGAAGTGCTGCACGCCGACCTCCTTCTTGCCAAAATCAATAAAAGCCAGGCCGAGCGGACAATCGGCGGCGCGCCACAGGTGGTAGAAACCGGTACGCCAGCCATTGGTCTTGCTGCGCGTGCCCTCGGGCGTGACGGCCAGCCAGAAGAAATCGGCCTGGCGCATCTGCGCCACGGTTTCCTCGACCACGCCATGCGCAGCGCGGCGGTTGATGGCAACGCCACCAATCGCGCGGATCCAGTTGCCCAGCACCGGCACGTTCACCACGCTGTCCTTGATCCAGAAACGGAAGGGTACGCCAATCGCCCACTTGAACAGCAGGCCGACCGAAAAATCCCAGTTGGAGGTGTGCGGATAGACCACGACCAGGCCACGCGTCTCGGGCAGGCCATTGAAGTAGGACTTCCAGCCCAGCCATTGCAGCATCTTGCCGGCCAGCTTGCTGCCACGACCGGGAAAGACCGGCTGCGCCGGCATCGGATAGACCTGCAGACCCCGCATGCGTCCTGTTCCTGTTGCCGCTGCAGGCGGCGTCACCTCCGGCCCGGTCATGCCTGCGAAACGGTCGAAGGCACGGCGCGGAAGCCGATATCGGTACGGAACTGCATCTGCGGCAGCTGCACTTCCTGCATCGCGGCATAGGCCTTGGCCTGCGCCTGGCGCACGCTGTCGGCCAGCGCCGTCACGCACAGCACGCGCCCACCGCTGCTGACCAGCGTGCCGTCTTCCTGCAGGCGCGTGCCAGCGTGGAATACCTTGAGCTCTTCCTCGACATCCTGCGGCAGCTGGCAGATGGCCTCGCCGGTACGCGGGTGCATCGGATAACCCGGAGCAGCCACTACCACGCCCAGTGCGACACGGCGATCCCATTGCGGCTCGACATCGGCCAGGTGCTTGCCGGTACCGGTAGCCGGTTCGGTCGCCGCCATCAGCAGCTCGACCAGGTCGGACTTGAGGCGCATCAGGATCGGCTGGGTTTCCGGGTCGCCCATGCGGCAGTTGAATTCCAGCGTCTTGAGCTGGCCTTCGGGACTGATCATCAAGCCGGCGTAGAGGAATCCGGTGTAGGGAATACCGTCCTTGGCCATGCCGCGCAGCGTCGGCAGGATCACCTCGCGCATGGCGCGGGCGTGCACGTCGGCCGTGACGATGGGTGCCGGGGAATAGGCCCCCATGCCGCCGGTGTTCGGGCCCTGGTCGTTGTCCTGCAGGCGCTTGTGGTCCTGGCTGGTGGCCAGCGCCACCACTTCCGTGCCGTCACACACCACCATGAAGCTGGCTTCCTCGCCCTGCAGGAATTCCTCGATCACCACGCGGGCACCACCCTCGTTGTGCTGCACGCCCAGGGTGTTGTCGACCAGCATGAAATCGATGGCGTCATGCGCTTCCTGCAGCGTCATCGCCACTACCACGCCCTTGCCGGCGGCCAGGCCATCGGCCTTGATCACGATGGGCGCGCCCAGCTTGTCCACGTAGGCATGGGCTGCGGCAGGATCGGTAAAGGTGTCAAACGCCGCCGTCGGGATGCCGTGGCGCTGCATGAAATCCTTGCTGAAGGCCTTGGAGCTTTCCAGCTGGGCCGCCTGTTGCGTAGGGCCGAAGATGCGCAGGCCGGCAGCGCGGAACTTGTCCACCACGCCGCCTGCCAGCGGTGCCTCGGGGCCAACCACGGTGAGTTCGATCTTGTGCTGCAGCGCCCACTGGCACAGCGTGTCCAGATCCATGGGCGGCAGGTTTTCGAGCTTGTTCTCGTGCGCGGTGCCACCGTTGCCGGGCGCCACATAGACCTTGTTGACGCGTTCGGATTGCGCCAGTTTCCAGGCCAGCGCATGTTCGCGGCCACCGCCGCCAATCACCAGTACTTGCATCGTTTACTCTCCCAGATCCAGTTCAGCGTTGTGGTAGACGTTCTGCACGTCGTCCTGATCCTCGAGCATGTCGAGCAGTTTTTGCATTTTGGCAGCATCTTCGCCGGTGAGCGCAATGCTGTTTTCGGCACGCATGGTGACTTCTGCCAGCTCCGGCACCAGGCCGGCGGCCTCGAGCGCGTTCTTCACCGCCTCGAACTCGGCCGGCGGCGTCAGCACCTCGATCGCGCCATCGTCATCGGTGATCACGTCTTCGGCGCCGGATTCGAGCGCCACTTCCATCACCTTGTCTTCATCGGTGCCGGGGGCAAAAAACAGCTGGCCGCAGTGCTTGAACTGGAACACCACCGAGCCTTCGGTGCCCAGGTTGCCGCCGTTCTTGCTCAGGATGTGACGCACTTCGGCCACGGTACGCACGCGGTTGTCGGTCATCGTGTCCACCATGACGGCGGCACCGCCGATGCCGTAGCCTTCGTAGCGGATTTCCTCGTACTGCACGCCCTCGAGGTTGCCGGTGGCCTTGTCGATATTGCGCTTGATGTTGTCGGCCGGCATGTTGGCGGCCTTGGCCTTGTCTACCGCCAGGCGCAGACGCGGGTTGGCGTTCAGATCGCCGCCACCCTGACGCGCCGCCACAATGATTTCACGGATCAGGCGCGTCCAGATACGGCCGCGCTTTTCGTCCTGACGACCTTTGCGATGCTGGATGTTGGCCCATTTGCTATGACCTGCCATGGTGGATAATCCTCTGTATTCTTTCTGGGGGGTTAGCCCTTGCTGCAACACCCAGCATTCTACTTTTGATCCCGTTGCACGGAGCACTTCCATGGCCGAACCCCTGCTGATCGCCCAGAATTCGCACACCAGCTGCCACTTGCTGCCTGGTCTGGCCAACCGCCACGGCCTGATTACCGGTGCCACCGGTACCGGCAAGACCGTCACGCTGCAGAAAATGGCCGAAGCCTTTTCCGCTATCGGCGTGCCGGTATTCATGACCGACATCAAGGGCGACCTGAGCGGCATCAGCCAGCAGGGCAGCATCGGCAGCAAGATGGCCGGTGTGCTGCAGGAGCGCGGCATTGCCCTGCCTGAACCGGTCGCCTGCCCCACCACCTTCTGGGACGTATTCGGCGAGCAGGGCCACCCGGTGCGCACCACCATCAGCGACATGGGCCCGCTGCTGCTGTCGCGCATGCTGGACCTGAACGACACGCAAAGCGGCGTGCTCAACCTGGTGTTCAAGATCGCCGATGACAACGGCCTGCTGCTGCTCGACCTGAAGGACCTGCGCAGCATGCTGCAGTACGTGGGCGAGAACGCCAAGCAGTTCACCACCGAGTACGGCAACATCAGCAGCGCCAGCGTCGGCGCCATCCAGCGCGGCCTGCTGCAGCTCGAGACACAAGGCGGCAACCAGTTCTTTGGCGAGCCCATGCTCGACATCGCCGACCTGATGCAGACCGATGGCGGCAAGGGCATGATCAACATCCTGGCCTCGGACAAGCTGCTGCAGGCACCACGCCTGTACGGCAGCTTCCTGCTCTGGCTGCTGTCCGAGCTGTTCGAGCAGCTGCCTGAAATCGGCGATCCGGAAAAGCCGAAGCTGGTGTTCTTCTTCGACGAGGCGCACCTGCTGTTCGACGACGCGCCCAAGGTGCTGCTGGAGCGCATCGAACTGGTGGTGCGCCTGGTGCGCTCCAAGGGCGTGGGCGTCTATTTCGTCACGCAGAACCCGATCGACGTGCCCGATACCGTGCTGGCGCAGCTCGGCAACCGCGTGCAGCACGCCCTGCGCGCCTTCACCCCGCGTGACCAGAAGGCGGTCAAGGCCACCGCCGAAACCATGCGCAGCAATCCCGACATCAACATCGTCGAAGCCATTACCGAACTCGGCACCGGCGAGGCACTGGTCAGCTTCCTCGACGAAAAAGGCCGCCCCGGCATCACGCAGCGCGTGTTTGTCGTGCCGCCAGGCAGCCAGATCGGCCCGATCACGCCGCAACAGCGCCAGTCGCTGATGGCCCGTTCGCTGGTCGCCGGCACCTACGAAAAAACCATTGACCGCGAATCCGCCTACGAGATTCTGATGCAGAAGCGCGCCATGCCAGCTGATGCCGGCAAGGCCGGCTCCAAGGGCGCAGCGGCTGCTGCCGCCGAAGACAGCGGCATGCTCGGCGGCATGGGCACCATGGTCAAGGAAGCGCTGTTTGGCCGTACCGGCCCGCGTGGCGGCCAGTACGATGGCCTGGTGCAGTCGATGGCCAAGTCGGCGGTGCGCAGCGCCGGCCGTGAAATCATCCGTGGCGTGCTCGGAGGCATCCTGGGCCGCCGCCGCTAATCCGCAGGAACACCACCATGTCCGAAGTCCACCACATCACCCACCCGCTGATCCAGCACAAGCTCACGCTGATGCGCAACAAGCAGGCCAGCACCAGCTCCTTCCGCCGCCTGCTCAACGAGCTGAGCGCGCTGATGGCCTACGAAATCACGCGCGACATGCCGATGCAGGAGATCGAGGTCGAAACGCCGCTGGAAACCACCACCGGCCAGATCATCGACGGCAAGAAACTGGCGCTGATCAGCATCCTGCGCGCCGGCAACGGCCTGCTGGATGGCATGCTGAGCATCGTGCCGGGCGCGCGCGTCGGCCATATCGGCCTATACCGCGACCCGCAGACGCTGCAGGCGGTCGAATACTATTTCAAGATGCCGAGCCACATGGAAGAGCGCGATGCCATCGTCGTCGATCCGATGCTGGCCACCGGCAACTCGGCCGTGGCCGCACTCGACAAGATCCGTGCGCTGAAACCGCGCAGCATCAAGTTCATGTGCCTGCTGACCTGCCCGGAAGGCATTGCCACGCTGCACAAGGCGCATCCGGACGTGCCGATCTACACCGCGGCGATCGACCGCGGCCTGAACGAGAAGGGCTATATCGTGCCGGGCCTGGGCGATGCGGGCGACCGCATCTTTGGCACGCTCTGAGCGATCGGCAGCCGCTCAGCGGCGCTTCAGGTAGTGGGTGCAACTGGCGCCCGCTTCCTGCTGGCCCAGCAAGGCATTGCCAGTCTGCACGGCAAAGGCCTGGAAATCGCGCAGCGCACCGGGATCGGTGGTGATGATTTTCAGCACCTGGCCGCTTTCCAGCGTGTTCAGCGCCTTCTTGGCCTTGAGGATGGGCAGCGGACAGCTCAGGCCGCTGGCGTCGAGTTCAACGTCGAAAGCAATATCAGTCGTCATGGTCAGGCCGGGAAGACACCGGTAGAAAGATAGCGGTCGCCGCGGTCACAGACCACGAACACGATGGTGGCATCACGCACGGTGGCGGCCACCTGCTGGGCCACCCACAGCGCGCCCGCCGCGGAAATACCGGCAAAAATGCCCTCTTCACGCGCCAGTTGGCGGCACATGTCTTCGGCATCGGCCTGGGTTACGGAAATCTGCTCATCCACCAGGCTGGCATCGTAGATGCTGGGCATGTATTCTTCCGGCCACTTGCGGATGCCGGGAATGCGCGAGCCTTCGGCCGGTTGTGCCCCGATGATGCGCACGTCCGGATTCTGCTCTTTCAGGTAGCGGCTCACGCCAGTGATGGTGCCGGTCGTGCCCATGGCGCTGACAAAGTGGGTCACGCGGCCACCGGTATCACGCCAAATTTCCGGGCCGGTGGTCTGGTAGTGCATCAGCGGGTTGTCGTGGTTGCCAAACTGGTCCAGCACCTTGCCCTTGCCGTCGGCCTGCATCTGCAGCGCCAGGTCGCGCGCGTATTCCATGCCGCCGCTCTTGGGCGTGAGGATCAGCTCGGCGCCATAGGCGCGCATGCTTTGCGCACGCTCGATGCTCAGGTCTTCCGGCATGATCAGCAGCATGCGGTAGCCACGGATCGCCGCCACCATGGCCAGCGCGATGCCGGTGTTGCCACTGGTGGCCTCGATCAGGGTGTCGCCCGGGCGGATCTCGCCGCGCGCCTCGGCCTGCATGATCATGGACAGCGCCGCGCGGTCTTTCACCGAGCCGGCCGGGTTGTTGCCTTCAAGCTTGCCCAGGATGATGTTGCCGCGTGCGGCATTCTCTGGCGCGCCAATGCGCTGCAGCGCCACCAGCGGGGTATTGCCGATGAACTGTTCGATGGTGGGATAGGTCATGGGAGCTGTTCTGGGTAGGGAAATCAATCGCTTTGCCCGATTCTACTTCCGGTGCCGGAACCGCACGCCGGATAGGTCTACAGCGCGCATCGCCACGCGTGCGGAATCGCCGGAACGGGCTGCAATTTCTGCTGCAGGCCGTGTCACACCTATGGCACAATGGAGGGCTTCACAAGCCCCGGTGGTGGAATTGGTAGACACAGGGGATTCAAAATCCCCCGCTAGCGATAGCTTGTCGGTTCGAGTCCGACCCGGGGCACCAAGCGCACGGCCTACTTCCAGGCTGGCGTCACCACCTCTCTTTCGGCATGCGCCTGCCTGCAGCGCGCCACCATGCCCGCCCTTCCACACCGTCTGTCCGCCCCCTGCCCAGTTGCCGGTGGCATGACCGTGGGTGCAAGCCCTTCTACCGTCTGCCGGCCGCAGGCCGCATAATCCCGCCATGGCACTGATTACCCTGTTGAACGCGCATCTGGCTTTTGGCCACGTGGCCCTGCTGGATGGCGCAGATTTTTCCCTCGAAACCGGTGAGCGCGTCGGCCTGATCGGCCGCAATGGCGCCGGCAAGTCCTCGCTGCTGCGCATCCTGGGCGGGCTGGAGCAGGCCGACGACGGCAACCTGCAGCTGCAGCAAGGCGTGCGTGTCGTCTATGTGGCACAGGAACCGCTACTGGACCCGCAGCACACGGTGTTTGAAGCGGTCAGTGCCGGCCTGGCCGAGGTGCTGGAACTGCGCGAACGCTATCTGCAGACCACCGACACGCACACGCTGGACCAGCTGCAGGGCCGCATCGAGGCACTGGACGGCTGGACCTGGGAACAGCGCGTGGAAGAAACCCTGCAGCGCCTGCGTCTGGACGGTGCTGCCATCGTCGGCGACCTGTCGGGCGGCACGCGCAAGCGCGTAGCGCTGGCGCAGGCGCTGGTCACGCGCCCCGACGTGCTGCTGCTGGACGAGCCGACCAACCACCTGGACATGGATTCCATCCTCTGGCTGGAAGAGCTGCTGAAGAACTTCCGTGGCAGCGTGGTCACCATCAGCCACGACCGCGCCTTTCTGGATGCCGTCTGCACCCGCATCGTCGAGCTGGACCGCGGTCACTTGACCAGTTACCCGGGCAACTTCGCGCAGTACCAGATCCTCAAGGAAGAGCAGCTGGCGCAGGAGGCCGTCATCAATGCGCGCGCCGACAAGCTGCTGGCGCAGGAAGAAGTCTGGATCCGCAAGGGCGTGGAAGCACGCCGCACGCGCAGCCAGAGCCGCGTGGCACGCCTGCACCAGTTGCGCGATGCGCGCGCACAGCGGCGCGAAGCGGTGGGCCGGGTACGGCTGGACGTGGACAGCAGCGTGCCCAGCGGCAAGATCGTGGCCGAGTTGAAAGAGGTCAGCAAGGCCTATGGCGAACGCAGCATCGTGCGTGATTTCAGCGCCACCATCCTGCGCGGCGACAAGGTCGGCCTGATCGGCGCCAACGGTGCCGGCAAGACCACGCTGCTCAAGCTGATCCTCGGAGAAATCGCGCCGGACAGCGGCAGCGTGCGCCAGGGCGCCAACCTGCAGGTCGCCTACTTTGACCAGATGCGCGCCAGCATCGACATGGACGCCACGCTGGAAGACTTTATCAGCCCGGGCAGCGAGTGGATCGAGATCGGCAGCCGCAAGCAGCACGTGAAAAGCTATCTGGGCGATTTCCTGTTCAGCCCGGCACGCGCCGCCTCGCCGGTGCGCAGCCTGTCCGGTGGCGAGCGCAACCGCCTGCTGCTGGCACGCCTGTTTGCGCGTCCGGCCAACGTGCTGGTGCTCGACGAACCCACCAACGACCTCGATATCGATACGCTGGAGCTGCTGGAAGAGCTGCTGCAGAACTACGAAGGCACGGTATTCCTGGTCAGCCACGACCGCGAGTTTCTGGACAACGTGGTCACCAGCACCATCGTCAGCGAAGGCGATGGCCGTTGGCGCGAATACGAAGGCAGCGTGCAGGACTGGCTGACGCAATCGCAGCGCGCTGTCGAACTGGCACGCAGCGCCGAACCGAAACCGGCAGCCAGCAAGCCTGCCGCCGCCGACAGCGCCGCCCCGGCCGCGCCGCGTGGCGGCAAGCGCAAGCTCAGCTACAAGGAACAGCGTGAGCTGGACGCCCTGCCGGCGCTGATCGAATCGCTGGAGACAGAACAGACGGCGATCCAGGCCGAACTGGCCGACGGCACGCTCTACAGCAGCGATCTGGAACGCGCGCTGGCACTGCAGGCGCGCGATACCGAGATCGAGGAAGCCCTGATGACTGCGCTGGAACGCTGGGAAATCCTGGGTGAAATCGGCTAATCTCCTGGACTGCCATGCCCGCCCACTCGCACGCTCCCATCTCACGCCAGCCACGCTGGCTGCTGGCATGGCTGCTGGGTCTGTTGCTGGTGCTGGGCGGCTGCGCCAACCTGCCGGCCAATGACCAGCAGACACCCTCCTACGCCCTGCCGATGCAGCAGGCCACGCCGCTGGGCCAGCTGGCTGGCCAGTTGCGCCAGCAATCCGGCAGCCGCCACACCACCGGCTTCCGCCTGCTCGGCAGTGCCGATACCGCCTTTTCTGCCCGGCTCGCCCTGACGCAGCAAGCCCAGCGCACGCTGGACCTGCAGTACTACGCCATTCATGCCGATGCCTCCACGCGCGAACTGCTGCTGGCGGTGCGCGATGCTGCGGCACGCGGCGTGCGCGTGCGCATCCTGCTGGACGATTTCAACACCCAGGGGCCGGACGCCCAGGTGCTGCAACTGGCCTTTGTGCCCGGCGTGGAAATCCGCCTGTTCAACCCGATCCGCGGACCTCGCAGCAATGGCTTTTTGCGCATCCTGAGCTCGCTGCACGATTTCAAGCGCATGCAGCACCGCATGCACAACAAGCTGTTCCTGGCCGACAACGCCTTCGGCATCACGGGTGGCCGCAACCTGGGCGATGTCTACTTCGGCCAGGGCGATCGCAGCAACTTCATCGATCTGGACGTACTGGCCACCGGCCAGCAGGTACGCGCCATGTCGGCCAGCTTTGACAAGTACTGGAACAATCCGCTCGCCTACCCGGTGGAAACACTGTTGAGCAAGAAGGAAATCGCCGCCCTGACGCCGGCCTCCGGCAGCAGCGAACCGGCAGCGGACAGCCACGGCATCGGCCCGACACAGACAACGCCGGCGCAGCGCAGTTTCCCACAAGCCATGGAACTGGCCAGCCAGCCCTGGATCTGGGCCCCCAGCGTGCTGCTGAGCGACAGCCCGGCCAAGCTGGATCCGGAAGACCACAGCAGCGATGACGTCCCGACCGTGGTCGAGGGCCTGCTGGACATGATGCAGCAGGCGCGCCAGCAGATCACGATTGTGTCGCCCTACTTTGTGCCAGGCGACAAGATGATGGAGCGCTTCGCCGAACTGCGCCAGCGCGGCGTGAAGATCGTGGTGCTGACCAACTCGCTCTCGTCCACCGATGCGGCCTTTGCCCATATCGGCTACGCGCGCTACCGTGAGCGCCTGCTCGCGCTGGGCGTGCAGCTCTACGAAATGCGCGCCCTGCAGCAGTCTTCGGTGCGCTCGGCCTTCGGCTCCTCCGGTTCCCCCAGCCGCGCCAGCCTGCACTCCAAGCTGGTGATCGTGGATGGTCGCATCCTCAGCATCGGCTCGATGAACCTGGACCTGCGCTCCAAGCTGCAGAATACCGAAGTGGCGCTGATCATCCGCAGCCGTGCGCTGTCACGCGAAATCACCGAACGCATGCAGCCACTGCTCGACAACGGCACCTGGAAAGTGCTGCAGCAGCCCGATGGCAGCCTGCTGTGGCAGCTGCAACCACCGGGCAGCGGACCGGATCAGCTGAAAGACCCCGACAGCAGCGCCTTGTTGCGCTCGATTTTGTGGATTATTTCACCGCTGGCACCCGACGAATTGCTGTGACCTCTGGCCTGCAACCCGGCAAATAGGCTAGAATCAATGCTTCACTGCATCTGATGCAGTACGCCGACTTAGCTCAGTTGGTAGAGCAACGCACTCGTAACGCGTAGGTCGCCAGTTCGATCCCGGCAGTCGGCACCACCCTATTCGGATTCCAACAGAATCCTTCAGAAAAGCCAGTTTCCCACAAGGAACTGGCTTTTTTGTCGTCCGCATCCAGCACGACAAGGCTGCACTATTTGGCAATTGCCACGCGTCGGCAATACCCACAAACACGTGTCGCAGCCTACAATCATTGCCATAAATAGCCCCGCAGCAGGAACACAAGGAGCCCCCATGAAGAGCTGGCAATACGCCAACCGCGCAGCCGCCATGACACCGTCCATCATCCGCGAGATTCTCAAGGTGACGGAGCGTCCGGACATCATCAGCTTTGCTGGCGGCCTGCCCTCGCCGCAGGCGTTCCCGGTGCAGGAGTTCCGCGAGGCTTTTGACAAGGTGATGAGCGAGCATCCGCGTGCGGCGCTGCAGTATTCTTCCAGCGAAGGCTTTGCCCCGCTGCGCGAGTGGGTGGCGGCCTCGCTGCCCTGGCAGGTGCATCCGGATCAGGTGCTGATCACCACCGGCTCGCAGCAGGCGCTGGATCTGGTCGGCAAGGTCATGCTGGACATGGGCAGCCGCGTCATGACGCAGACGCCGACCTATCTGGGTGCGCTGCAGGCCTTCTCGGTGTTCGAGCCCGAGGTGATCGGCCTGCCCAATGATGACCAAGGCGTGCAGATTGCGGCTATGGAGCGCGAACAGCTGCGCTACGGAGCGCGCTTCCTCTACCTGCTGCCCACCTTCCAGAACCCGACCGGCCTGACGCTGTCTGCCAGCCGCCGCGAAGAGCTGGCGAGTTCGCTGAATGCCCTCGGCCTGCCAGTGGTTGAAGACAACCCCTATGGCGAACTCTGGTTCGACAACCCGCCGCCGGCCCCGATCAGCAGCCTGCTGCCGGAACAGAGCCTGTATCTGGGCTCGTTCTCCAAGGTGCTGGCACCGGGCCTGCGCCTGGGCTATGTGGTGGCACCGGACCATGTCTATCCCAAGCTGCTGCAGGCCAAGCAGGCGGCCGACCTGCACAGCCCGACGCTGAACCAGCGCCTGGCCTACGAAGTGCTGTCACGCCCCGGCTTCCTCGACGGCCACCTGCAGCGTACGCGCCAGCTCTATCGCGACCAGTGCCAGGCGATGCTGGATGCGCTGCGCCGCCACATGCCCGAGGGCGTGACCTGGAACGTGCCGCGCGGCGGCATGTTCCTGTGGCTGCGCCTGCCCGAAGGCCTGGACAGCACGCACATGCTGCCGCTGGCGGTGCAGCACGGCGTTGCCTATGTGCCGGGCGCCGCCTTCTACGAGAACGATGCCGACGTGCGCACCATGCGCCTGAGCTTTGTCACCGCCAGCGCGGAAGAGATCGATCGCGGCATTGCCCAGCTGGCACGCACGGTCAACGAGTCACTGGACGCGCGCCGTTCAGCCAGCTGAGTCACGCAGGGTATCGGCCGGCAAGCGGTCGATTTCCTGCAGCAGGCTGGCCAGTCCCTGCCCCACCGCCTCCAATAGCGCCTGGCCTTTGGCGGCACTGGCCTGCGTCGCCTTGCCGGCAGCGCCCAGCGGGTGGTAATCCTGCATCTGCCAGGCCAGCTTGGCGCTGCGGCCGTTGCCCAGCAGCGGAAAGTGTTCGGCGCGATATTCGGAACTGCTGGCAAAGTCCTGAATGGCTTCGCTGCGCACCAGCTCCGGGTGCAGTGCCTGCATCAGGCTGGTTTCGGTGGCACCGGCGTGGATGCCAAAACGGTGTTCATGCTCATCAAACGCGCCACCAGCCGCGCCCAGCGGCAGGTTGAACCAGCTGCAGCTGTAGACCAGCATGCCCAGCCGCGCACGCAGGTCGCGCGCCACCACATCGAGCAAACCGACGTTGCCGCCATGCGTGTTGAACAGCACCAGCTTGCGCACGCCACTGGCATGCACGCATTCGGCAATCTCGGTCCAGAGCCGGATCACGGTCTCGGCCTTGAGCGTGAGCGTGCCGGCAAACGCCGTGTGTTCCGGGCTGAATCCGATCGCCTGCGTAGGCAGGAATACGGCCGGCAACTGTTGTGGCAGCCAGGGCAAGGTCGCCTGCACCATGCCATCGGCCAGCGCGGCGTCCACGCGCAGCGGGAGATGCGGCCCGTGCTGCTCGATGGCCGCCACCGGCAATACGGCGATGGCGCGCGCCTTGTCCAGCCGGGCAAAGTCGGCACTGACGGCATCGGCCCAGAAACGCGGAAAGGCAGTGTTAGCGGTATCTTGCATGTTGGCATGATACCGAAAGCGCCATGCCTGCACAGGCCTTTGCCGGCCGGCTTCCGGCTCAGCTAGCTTGCCGCGATAATGGCTTGTCCTGTGGACGCGGCCGGCTGTTTGGCCAGAACCAAGACGACAACCATCCCATGCCTGTGATTTCTCCCGAATTTTCCCGCCATTTGCGCCACCTGGCGGGTGCCGGACTGGCCGCCCTGGGCCTGCTGGCTGGCGCCAGCCAGGCGCAATCCAATCCGGCCGCGGACACTACCGAAGTCCGTACCGATCAGGTGCAGGCGCGTCTGCTGGCGCATGCTCCCGAAGGCGTGATGGCCGGCAAGCCGGTCTGGCTCGGCCTGCAGCTGACGCACCAGCCCGACTGGCACACCTACTGGAAAAACCCCGGCGACAGCGGCCAGGCCACCACGCTGGAGTGGAGCCTGCCGCCCGGCGTCACGGCCGGCGAGATCCAGTGGCCCATGCCGAGCAAGTTCCCGATCGGCCATCTGGCCAACTATGGCTACGATGCCAGCGTGCTGCTGCCAGTGCCGCTGACGCTGGCAGAAACCCCGCAGCAGCCGCTGCGCGTGCAGCTGGAAGCCTCCTGGCTGGTGTGCCGCGTCGAGTGCATTCCGCAAAGCGGCACGTTCGCGATCACGCTGCCTGTGCAGCAGTCCATCGCCAGCCATGCCGCCCTGTTCGACGCCACGCTGCAGCAGGTGCCGCATGCCCACGCCAAGGTGCAGGTCAATGCGCATGTGCAGCCGCAAGACAGCACGATCCGCTTTGAAGCCAGCCAGCTGCCGGCCGACTGGCAGGGCAAGCCACTCAACCTGTACCCGGAAGATTTCGGCATCACCCAGCCAGCCGCTGCTGGTGAGCAGCGCTGGGATCAGGGAACCTGGCAGTTGACCGTCCCGCTGCAAGCCTTCCGCTCCACCAGTCCGGAAACGCTGTCCGTGGTGCTGGTGCCGCAGGCCGATACCGATGCCAAGGGCGTGATCCGCAATGCCGCCGATAGCGCCGGCGTGCTGGCCAGCGCCCCGGTACAAGGCGAGTGGCCAGCGCTGCAGCAGGTGACCGGCCTGTCGCCCGAGCTGGCGGCCGCGCTGCAGGCCGGCCAGAATGCGCCTGCCACAACGACCAGTGTGGCCCCGGTATCGCTGCTGCTGGCACTGGGCGGTGCCCTGCTCGGCGGCCTGCTGTTGAACCTGATGCCCTGCGTGTTCCCGGTGCTGGCGATCAAGATCATGGGCTTTGCGCGCCACGCACACAGCCCCTCGGCGCTGCGCGTCAGCGGCATCGCCTATACGCTGGGCGTGCTGGCCAGCGTATTGCTGCTGGGCGTGCTGCTGCTGGCGCTGCGCGCCGCCGGCGAACAGCTGGGCTGGGGCTTCCAGCTGCAGAATCCGTGGATGGTAGCCGGCCTGGCCGCACTGTTCACGCTGATTGCGCTCAACCTGTCCGGACTGTTCGAGTTTGGCCAGCTGCTCTCCTTGGGATCGCGCAACAGCGACAAGGAGCGCCATCCGGTCACCGATGCCTTCCTGTCCGGCGTGCTGGCGGTGGTGGTGGCATCGCCCTGTACCGCCCCCTTCATGGGAGCCTCCATGGGTCTGGCGATCAACCTGCCGGCCTGGCAGGCGATGCTGCTGTTTGCGCTGCTCGGCCTGGGGCTGGCACTGCCGATCCTGCTGCTGTGCCTGTTCCCGTCGCTGCTGCGCTGGATGCCGCGCCCCGGCGCGTGGATGCAGACCTTCCGCCAGCTGTTGGCCTTCCCGATGCTGGCCACGGTGCTCTGGCTGGTCTGGGTGCTGGGCCAGCAAAGCGGCATCAATGGAGCGGTCACACTGCTGGCGCTGCTGCTGATCGGCAGTGCGCTGGTCTGGTCGCTGGCGCTGCCCGGCCGCGGCCGCTGGTGGCTGGCCGGCGTATTTGCGCTGGCGCTGGCCTGGCTGGGCTGGCAGCATGGCGCGCGCCTGGCGACGCC
This sequence comes from Brachymonas sp. J145, assembly GCF_036312245.1. Classification (NCBI taxonomy): domain Bacteria; kingdom Pseudomonadati; phylum Pseudomonadota; class Betaproteobacteria; order Burkholderiales; family Comamonadaceae; genus Allobrachymonas; species Brachymonas sp. J145. The sequence continues at coordinate 85,583 of NZ_JAZDCI010000001.1, forward strand.
AGTCGCCAGCAGCGCCACGGCAGCCGATGCCCAGTGGCAGCCCTGGTCGGAGGCGCGTGTGCAACAGGCGCTGGCAGCAGGCCAGCCGGTATTTGTCGACTACACCGCTGCCTGGTGCATCACCTGCCAGTTCAACAAGCAGACCGTGCTGTCCACGCCGGAATTCCAGCAGGCGGTGCAGGCGCGCAATGTGCTGCTGCTGCGCGCCGACTGGACCCGCAACGATCCCGCCATCACCGCCTCGCTGAACGCGCTGGGACGCAACGGCGTGCCGGTCTATGTGCTGCATGATCCGGCCAAGCCGCAACAGCCGCAGATCCTGACCGAAATCCTGCGCTTGGAAAACGTGCAGCAGGCCTTATCTGCCTTGTCATAAGCACCACCAACCAAGGAGACCTCCATGACCGATCGCATCCGCCAGATTCTGGAAAACGACCGCACCATTGCCATTGTCGGCATGTCCGACAAGCCGCATCGCGCCAGCCACGAGGTCGCCCACTACCTGCAAAAGCACGGCTACCGCATCGTGCCGGTCAATCCGCTGCTGGCTGGCCAGCAACTGCTGGGCGAAACCGTTTATGCAGACCTGCCGGCTGCCGCTGCGGCCCTGCAAGCCGCTGGCGAAGCCCCGATCGACATGGTGGACGTATTCCGCCGCAGCGAGGACGTGCCGCCGGTCGCCGACCAGGCCATCGCCATTGGTGCCAAGACGCTCTGGCTGCAACTGGCCATCTCCCACCCGGAGGCTGAGCAGAAGGCCGCCGATGCCGGCCTTCAGGTGGTGCGCGACAAGTGCACCAAGATCGAACACGCCCTGCTGGACTGAGGCATGGCGGCAGGCACCGGTCGCTCGCGCTGGCTACTGGCTGTGCCGGTTGCTGCCGCGCTGCTGGCCGGGGCTGGCCTGAGCTGGTGGTGGCTCTCACCCCAGCTGGATCAGCGCACGTTGCAGGCGCAGATCCTGGAACAGGAAGTGACGCGCCAGCACAAGGAACTGCTGGGCTACTCGCGCTACACCAGCTACCTGAGCGTCAGCAAGCAGACCCTGGAAGCCCAGGTCAAGCTGCTCACCGCCACCATGGTGCGCGCCGAAGGCGTGACCCAGGTGCTGGAGCGCAACATCCTCGGAATTCCGTCCACCGGTACCGTGGCGATCTGGTACACCGCCGAATACCCGTTTGGCTACGACCTGCAGCCCGGCCAGTACGATATCCGCCCGACCGCGACAGACATCGAAGTGCGACTGAAAAAGCCGCGCCTGGTGGCAACGCCCGCCGTACGTGACCTGCGCTACCAGATCCTGTCCGGTGGCCTGTTCACCGACGAGAAAGCTGCCGTGATCGACCTGTATGCCCAGGCCGCACGCCAGGCCCAGGCCCAGGGCGAACGGCTGGCCGCCGAACCGGCCGTGGTCGCCCTGTGCGAAAAGAAGCTGACCGAGTTCCTGCGCGATTTCCTGGCCAAGCAACCCGGTGTTACTGTGGTGCCGCATATCCGCATCGTCTATACCGATGCGTGACAAGCCCTTGTCATTACACCAATCTTGCAGGTATTCACGAAATTGTCATATTGAGTGCCTAGTATTCCATTTACAGTGCAACGCTGAGGCGTGACCTCGCTCTGAGAAATTCAAGTTACACATTTGTGACACCCCCTGCCGTGAGGCCAGCCAGCCCGGTAGAATTCTTTCGCAATAGCCACATGAAACAGGACTGCAGCACAGTCCGGAAGGGAAAACAACATGCGTGCCATCAAGGAAGCGCGAAAATTCATCAAGGCCAACCCGGCCGACCCCAGTGCCGTCACCCTGTCCCGTCTGGTGCTGGCACTCGAATCCGAAGCCGATTTCCCGATCGCTGACATCTACCTGCTGGACTACAGCAACTTCAAGATCGCCCTGCAAATCCTGCAGGAATGGCGTCTGGACCGCCACTACGCCGGCAAGTCCAAGCTGCTGGACACCTCGCGTCAGGCGACCGGCAATGGCAGCACCGCTGCCAGCACGGAAAGCGATACCAACAACGCAGCTGCAGCTGATGCCCAGCCTGCTGAAGCCGCTGCCGAGAAGAAGCCGGCCAAGGCCAAGGCTCCTGCCAAGCGCAAGTCGGCCGACAAGTAAGCCGGTGCTGTGCCACGCCTTGTGCCTGGCCAGCCCATGAAAAAAGCGACCTGGTAGCAGGTCGCTTTTTTGTGTGCCGTTGCCGGCGTCAGGAAGCCACTACGGCCGAATCAGGCCAGAGCAGCGCATCCACGCCATACAGCTGCGCCAGCGATTCGAGCCGCTGCGGCACCTGTTCCAGCTCCAGCCGGCCTCCGGTGGCACGCTCCAGCTCCAGCAGCACGGCCAGCACCGAGGAATCGAAGCGCGTCAGCGCCCCTGCCTGCACCCGGACCGCATCAGCACCCTGCAGCTGCCTGCAGCGCGCCAGCAGATCCTGCTGCACCTGGCGGGCATTGGCCATGGTCACTTCGGCTGGCAGCGCCAGCATGGCGGCTTGATCCGGCTGTGCCATCTTACTTGCCAGCCAGTTCGCGGTTCTGCTGCTGCAGCGAAGCGATCAGGCCGTTGATGCCCTTGGCGCGCACGATCGGGGCAAACTGCTGCTGGTAGGAGTTGACCTGCCAGATGCCTTCGATGGCGATGTTGTAGACACGCCAGCCCAGTGCGCTGTTGGGCGCCTTTTCCAGACGGTAGTCGATCTTGGCCGGGGTGGAGCTGCCCATCAGCTCGCTGCGCACCAGCACGTCGTTGCCGGTAGCACGCACCGGCAGCACCTTGAGCGAGCGGTTGCCAGCCAGCTTGAAGGCACCGGCGTAGGTACGCACCAGCAGTTTCTTGAACTCGTCCTGCACCTGCTTCTTCTGGGCAGGCGTGGCCTGGCGCCAGGCCGGACCCACGGCAGTGCCCATCATGCGCTCGAAGTTCACATGCGGCATGACGCGGCTGTCCACCAGCGCCATGATGCGGTTGACGTCACCGCCCTGCACCGACTTGTCGGCCTTGATGGCGGACAGGATGTCACCCGCCACCTTCTCGACCATGGCCTGCGGACCCAGATCGGCAGCCAGCACGCTGGCGGGCAGCGTCAGGGCACCACCGGCCAGCACGGCACCAGCCAGTGCACCCAGGGACTTGTTCAGGCTACGACGATTCATCATTGCGATTTCTCCTTGTTCATTACGGGCCGTGGTCCGGGCATTCGCCCTCCCTCCACGGCTCAGGTATTTGTTGGATGGCTCATGGTGCCGCAGGTTCCGGTCCGGCGCCGGACCAGTTGCAACAAGCTGCTAATCCGATGCGCCTGTCTGTCACATCTGGACGCGCTTGTTGCGCCTGCACCACGCTTCAGGGTTGTACGGAAGCTGCAGTTCCCGCCGCCAGCGGCTCCACAGTCATGCGGATGGTGCTGCCAGGCGCGCCCGCCACGGGCAGCAGTTCGGTGCGTGCATCCGGGTTGGCAGTGCGTACCACCGGCATGGGTGCGGCCGTGACGGCTTCGTCCGCGGCCGGTACCTCTGGCGTCACGGCAGCAGCCGCCCCTTCGTCGGCTGGGGGAATATAGCCTGCATCGTCGCCATCGACCGGTGGCAGGTAGCCATCGTCCTCACCACCTTCGCCAGCAGCGCCGGCGCCCGTCACGCGGGAATCGCGGTTCTGCAGGTAGGCATCACGGGTAAACACATAGGGATCGAGCGCAATCTGGTCACGCAGGTCGCTGGCTTCCATGTACTTGTCACGTGTGCTCACCACGTCCAGGCCGTACAGCGCATTGCGCACGCCGACATCATCCAGGTGGCCCAGCGGGTTGCCGAAGGAGTCGACCGGACGGGCAATGGTGTCGCGCAGCGTGGACGAGCCCAGCAGCGGCAGCACCACATACGGGCCGGACTGGACGCCATAGTGCGCCAGCGTCAGGCCGAAATCCTGCTTGACGCGCGGAATCTGCGCTTCCGTGGCAATGTCCAGCAGGCCACCCAGGCCCAGCGTGGAGTTGATGGTGAAGCGCCAGAAGCTGTTCATCGCCTCCTGGCCCTTGAACTGGGCCAGGCTGTTGACGGTCGACCAGGCATCCGACAGGTTGTTGAAGAAGTTGTCCACGCCGGTCTGTACCGGGCTGGGCGTGACAAAGTCATAGGCCTTGGCGGCCGGCTTCAGCACGGCGCGGTCCAGCGCATCGTTGAACTTGTAGACGCTGCGGTTCAGCGGCTCCATCGGATCGCGCGGATGCGCATCAGGGCCGGTGGCGCAGCCGGCCAGCAGGGCCGTGGCCGACAGGCTGACCGTCAGCAGCAGGCGGCCGGAAGATCGGGAGGTCATGGGGGTGTTCATTATTGGCTGGCTCCGGAGGCAGGTTCATCGGCCGGGGGCAGGCTGCCATCCGCAGCATCACCGCCGCTGGCGGCATCCGCCTTGGCAGAGTCCAGTGCCGTGCTGTTGATCAGCTGGCCGATCAGGTTTTCCAGCACCACGGCAGACTGGGTGTTGCCAATGACGGCACCATCGGCCCACTGGTTGTCGGAATAGCCGGCTTCGATACCGATGTACTGGTCACCCAGCAGGCCGCTGGTCATGATCTTCAGCATGCTGTCATCGGGGAAATGGTATTTCTGGTCCATGTCCAGCACGGCCACGGCCTGGTAGGTGGTGTTGTCGAACTCGATGCGGTTGACGCGGCCCACCACCACGCCGGAGCTTTTCACCGCAGCTTGCGGCTTCAGGCCGCCAATGTCCTGGAATTCGGCGCGCACCTGGTAGGCGTCACGCGGGGAAATGGTCAGCAGATTGCCGGCCTGCAGCGCCAGGAACAGCATGGCTGCCGCTCCCAGCATCACGAACAGGCCTACCCAGATATCGATTTTTGAACGTTGCATGTGCACGCTTCCTTTGCTTGTCTTGTCGATCTTGTCTAGTTACGCGCCGAACATCATCGCCGTGAGCAGGAAGTCCAGCCCCAGCACGGTCAGCGAAGCGACCACCACGGTACGCGTGGTGGCGCGGGAAACCCCTTCGGGCGTGGGACGGGCGGTATAGCCCTCGAGCAGCGCGATAAAGGTGACAGCGACGCCGAACACCACGCTCTTGATCACGCCATTGGCGATGTCATCCCAGATGTCGACACCGGCCTGCATCTGGCCCCAGAAGGCACCGGCATCCAGCCCGATCAGCGGCACTGCCACCAGCCAGCCGCCGATGATGCCAACCGCGCTGAAAATCAGCGCCAGCACCGGCATGGCGATGATGCCGCCCCAAAAACGCGGCGCCAGGATGCGGCTGACCGGGTTGACCGCCATCATCTCCATGGCGTCGAGCTGCTCGCCGGCTTTCATCAGGCCGATTTCAGCCGTGAGCGAAGTACCGGCACGGCCGGCAAACAGCAGGCCGGTGACCACTGGCCCCAGTTCGCGCAGCAGGCTCAGCGCCACCATCAGGCCGACGGTTTCGGCCGAGCCGAAGCTCTTGAGGATGTAATAGCCCTGCAGCCCCAGCACGAAGCCGACAAACAGGCCGGACACCGCAATGATGGACAGGGAATAGTTGCCCAGGAAGAACACCTGGTCGCGGATCAGGCCGGGGCGCTTCCAGGCGCCGAGCGAGAGCAGCAGGCGCACGAACAGGCGCGCACCAGTGCCCAGACGCACCAGCTGCTGACGCAACGCAAAGCCGATATCGGCAGGATTGAACAGGCTCATGGCTGCCCCTTCCGGCCGCGCAGGCCCAGGTCGGCTGCCAGATCGGGGCCGGGGTAATGGAAACGCACCGGGCCTTCCGGCTCGGCGTGCACGAACTGGTGCACCAGCGGATCACTGCTGTTGCGGATTTCTTCTGCCGTGCCCTGGGCGGCGATACCGCCATTGGCCAGGATCACCAGGTGGTCGGCGATATGGAAAGTCTCTTCCAGGTCGTGCGACACGATGATGCTGGTCAGGCCCATGGAATCGTTCAGGCGGCGGATCAGGCGCGCGATGGTGCCAAGCGAAATCGGGTCCAGGCCGGCGAACGGCTCGTCGTACATGACCAGTTCGGGATCGAGCGCGATGGCGCGTGCCAGCGCGACGCGGCGTGCCATGCCGCCGGAAATCTCGCTCGGCATCAGGTCACGCGCGCCACGCAGGCCAACGGCATGCAGCTTCATCAGCACGATGTCGCGGATCATGGCCTCGGGCATGCGGGTGTGCTCGCGCAGCGGAAAAGCCACGTTCTCGAACACGCTCATGTCGGTGAACAGCGCGCCAAACTGGAACAGCATGCCCATGCGGCGACGCAGCTTGTACAGCTCGGCATGCGACAGCTGGCCGACGTCCTGGCCGCCGAGCAGCACCTGGCCCTGCTGGGCGCGCTGCTGGCCACCGATCAGGCGCAGCACCGTGGTCTTGCCGCCACCGGATGCGCCCATGATGGCCGTGACCTTGCCGCGCGGCACTTCGAGCGATACGTCGTCGAGGATCTTGCGCCCGCCGTCATAGCCGAACTGCACATGCCGCAGCGCGACCAGCGCCGTCGAGGGCGCAGCCGGCTCCGTTCCCGCCTGTGGGGAAAGTTGCGAAGTTTCTTGCATCACGCGATTTTAGTAGTTTTACCGATTGGCAGTCAGTACAAGGACTTGACCTGTTGCGCCAATGGTCCATTTCCGGGCGTTGTTCACGCTCCTGAAACAGACGACTGGATCAGCTGACCAGCACCTCGCCGCGCAGCGAGTGCGGCAGCGCCTCGGTGATGCGCACGTCGATCATCTGGCCGACCAGGCGGTCACGGCCGGCACCGGCGCCAAAGTTGACGATGCGGTTGCAGGCGGTGCGGCCCATCAGCTCTTCAGGATTCTTGCGCGAGGGACCTTCGACCAGGATGCGCTGCACCGTGCCAACACGGCTGGCACTGATGGCGCGCACGTTCTGCTCGATGGTGGCCTGCAGGTGCTGCAGGCGCTTGAGCTTGACCTCGTGCGGGGTGTCATCGTGCAAGTTGGCGGCCGGCGTGCCAGGGCGCGGGCTGAAGATGAAGCTGAAGGAGGTGTCGTAGCCAACGTCCTCGATCAGGCGCATCATCTTCTGGAAGTCGTCTTCGGTCTCGCCGGGGAAGCCGACGATGAAGTCGCTACTCATCGACATGTCCGGGCGCACCGCGCGCAGCTTGCGGATGATGCTCTTGTACTCCATCGCCGTGTAGCCGCGCTTCATCGCCATCAGGATGCGGTCGGAACCGTGCTGCACCGGCAGGTGCAGGTGGCTGACCAGCTGCGGCACCTTGGCGTAGACGTCGATCAGGCGCTGGGTGAATTCGTTCGGGTGGCTGGTGGTGTAGCGGATGCGCTCGATGCCGGGGATTTCGGCCACGTACTCGATCAGCAGGGCAAAGTCGGCGATCTCGCCGCTGTCGCCCATGGGGCCGCGGTAGGCGTTCACGTTCTGGCCCAGCAAGGTGATTTCCTTCACGCCCTGCTCGGCCAGGCCGGCGACCTCGACCAGCACTTCCTCGAACGGGCGGCTGAATTCCTCGCCACGCGTATAGGGCACGACGCAATAGCTGCAATACTTGCTGCAGCCTTCCATGATCGAGACAAAGGCGCTCGCGCCTTCGACACGCGCCGGCGGCAGGTGGTCGAACTTCTCGATTTCGGGGAAGCTGATATCGACCTGCGGCTTGTGCTGGGCGCTGCTGCTATCGAGCAGCTCCGGCAGGCGGTGCAGCGTCTGCGGGCCGAACACCACGTCCACGAAAGGCGCGCGCTTGATGATTTCCGCACCTTCCTGGCTGGCGACGCAACCTCCCACGCCAATCTTCACGCCCTTGGCCTTCAGGTGCTTGACGCGACCGAGGTCGCTGAACACCTTTTCCTGCGCCTTTTCGCGCACCGAGCAGGTGTTGAACAGGATCAGGTCGGCATCTTCGGGGTTGTCGGTCTTCTCGTACCCCTGGGCGGCGCCCAGCACGTCGGCCATCTTGTCCGAGTCGTACTCGTTCATCTGGCAGCCAAAGGTTTTGATAAAGACTTTCTTGGGTGTGGTGGTCGTGGTCATGGTGTGGCAGCGGTTCGTGGTGTTGATCCAGAGGCTGGGGGAAAATATGGGGAACTGCGCATTTTAATGCGGCGTCTGCAAAGAGCCAAACTTCGCATTACCATGCAGATACACCGCGTGACGTTTTTGGTAGCCTTGCTTCATGTCTTCCCAAGCCCCTGATACCCCGACTTTCCTGCCGCACCAGCACAAGGTGCTGGGCGAACTGTTGCGCCTGCAGCGCGATCCCGATGGCCTGTTGAGCAACCCAATTCCGGATGTGAACATCAACGGCATGCTGTTTGGTGGCCAGCTGATCGGTCAGGCGCTGATGGCGGCCTGCGAGGATCTGCCGGAAGACCTGATCGCGCACCAGATGCAGCTGAGTTTCCTGATGCCGGGTCGCCCGGGCGCGCCAATGCGCTACGAGGTGCTGTCGCTGATGCATGGCCGCAACTTCTCGGTGCAGCAGGTGACCGGCTGGCAGAACGAGCGCCGCATCATCGTGGCGACGGTGTCCTTCCACCGTGGCGAGCTGGGCCCGACGCACCAGGTCAGCATGCCGCCCAATGTGCCCGATCCGGAATCGCTGCCGACCATGCGCGACATGGTCCTGAGCGATGAATCCGGCCTGGTGCCGGGCCACGTCAAGGGCGTGCTAAAGCATGCCTCCATCGTCGACCTGCGCCCGCTGGACGGTCTGGATTTCCTGCTGCAGCACGTGGAAACACATTCGTTCCGCTACTGGGTGCGCATCCGCGACACGCTGCCCGATGATCCGCAGCTGCATCTGGCCGCGCTCGGCTACATGTCGGATTACTGGTTCCCGTTTACCGCACTGTCGCCGCATCTGGACAACAAGTTCACTTCCGGCCTGTTCCTGGCCAGCCTGAACCACGGCATCTGGTTCCACAACGCAGTACGCGCCGACCAGTGGCTGCTGGTCGACGCGCGTTGTCCGGCTACTGGTCACGGCCGTGGCCTGACCGTGGGCAATGTCTTCACCCAGGACGGCACCCTGGTCGCCTCGCTGGCGCAGGAAGGCCTGCAGCGCGGCTGGGTCGCCCTGGGCAGCGATATCCTGCCGCCGGGTATCAAGACGGCAGGATAAGGCGGCGCGCCTAGCGCGCCTGGGCTCAGGCGCGCTCCACGCGCACCGGCAGGCCCTGGCGCACGACGCCGCCCGAGACGGTCTCGACCCAGGTGTTGACGTGGCCGTTGCGGGTGGCATCGGCAAAGCCCAGCGTGTTCAGGCAGACGCCCGTCGCCAGATCCGGGTTGCTCGGCATCGCCTTGCCGTCGATGCGGTGTTCGCGCGCGCCCAGCTCCCAGTGGCCATAGCCGTGCTCGATGGCAATCGCGCCCTGCTGGATGCCGTCTCGCACGATCGCCACACCGACCAGGCTACCGCCCGGGCTGGTGACGCGGATCTTCTGGCCGTTGCCAATGCCCAGGCGTTCGGCGTCGGCACGGTGGATGGAGATCGGGTTGTGCGGGTGTACCTGACGCAGGCGGCTCACCGCGATCGACATCGAACTCATCAGGTTGGACTTGTAAGACGTCATCAGGAACGGGTATTCCTGTTCGGTGTAGCGCTCGCGCATCGGCGTGCCGTCGGCGAGGCGCGTCGGGTGCCAGGTCGGGCAACCGTCGAAACGCTGGCCGGTCATGGAGTGGCGCATCTTGCTGATCTCTTCGCTCCAGACCTGCATCGCCGGCTTGTGGCTAGCCTTGATCTGATTACCTTTCCAGGCATCTTCCAGCTTGTCGAAACGACCGCCGCGCGTCATCACCATGGCGACCTTGCGCCATTCTTCCGGCTTGAGCGCACCCTGCAGCTGGGCTGCATAACGCTTCACGCCGGTCACTTCCAGATCGTCATCGGAGGCATCGCCAACCGGCTTGCCGCCGGACCAGGCGATGTTGGCGATACCGCGCAGGTAGAAGTCGGTGGCGCTGTCCAGATCGTAGGCATTGCCTTCCTTGTCCTTGAGCGCGCCCTTGCCGAAACCCGGCATCTTGAGCGTGCGGGCACAGGCGAACAGGAAGGATTCCAGGTTCACCGGCTCGCCCGTGGCCGTCCTAGCGACCTTGGGTTCGACCACTGGCGTGCGCACGGTGGAGGACTTGACCACCACATCAGCCCAGGGCACGGAGATACCCCAGCTTTCGTAGGTCACGGTATCGGGCACGATGTAATCGGCGTAGGCATTAGTCTCGTTGATGAAGGGGTTGATCGACACCACCAGCGGCAGGATGGACGGATCCTTCAGCTTGTCCAGCAAGGCATTGCGGAAGCCATTGATCGAGTACACCGGGTTGCTCATGTGGTTGAACCAGACCTTGGCGCGATAGGGATAGCCGTTCAGGGCCGATGCCACCATCTCGCTGCTGATATTGCCCACGGCCGGGTACCAGGGTGCCTGCGCCGGGTACGGCGACTGGCCGCTGTCCTTCTTGCGCTTGAATTCGCTGGTCTTCTCGTAGGGGAAGCGGCTGCGCGACAGTGCCACGCCGGCCGGCTTGGCCTTGCCCGGGAACTGGGCAAAGTTGTAGCGCGGACCGGGGCCGAAGGGGCCGAACTGGCCGGCATCCAGCACCAGGCCACCGGCCACGTTGATGTTGCCGACCATCACGTTCAGCATGGCGATGCCGTAGGCGGTGTAGAAACCGGCACCACCCATGGTGCCACCGTGGGCATCGGCCACGGCCAGCTTGCCGTGGCTGGTGAATTCCTTCGCCAGCTCCTCGATCTGCTCGCGTGGCACGCCGCACAGTTCAGCGTATTCGTCCAGTGTCTTGCGCTGGGTTTCGCGCTTGAGCAGCGTGAAGGAGGTGGCCACGGCCACACCCAGATCATTCTCGGTCCAGGCCGGCACGTCAATCGTGCTATCGACTTCCAGGTTCACCGGAGCCAGCGTGGTGTGCGGTGCCAGCGTGCCGTCGGCCAGCTGCACCACGTAGACGTCCGGCACTTCCTCTTCGGTCGGGGGTGCCGGCGGCGTGGCCGCAGCGGCGGGCTTGGCGGCAACAGTACCGGCGACAGCTGCCGAGGCAGCAGCGACCGGAGCCGGAGCAGCAGCCACGACTGCGCTGGCGACGGGGGCAGCGGCGCTGGCCACGGCAGCCGGCTTGGCAGCGGCGACGCCCGTAGCGGCAGCCGCCGCCGGAGCCGCTGCAGCAGGTGCCGCTGCCGGTGCTTCCGGCTTTGGCTCGGGCTTGGGGCGCGGCCAACCCAGGTCTTCACCGCGCAGGAAGGTGCCAAAACGCGGATGCTTGGGATCGGCGATCACCAGGTGGGTGGCGTTGGTCCAGGTGGCTTCACCGGCAGCGGCCATGGCCTGCGGGCCGGGTTGCTGCAGGTAGCGCACGTCGTAACGCTGGTTCTCGATGATCCAGCGCAGCATGCCCATCACCAGTGCCAGGTCGGATGCCGGCTTGACCGGCAGCCAGCGGTTGCCGCTGCCGGCAGCCAGGCTGGACGAGGTCGGCAGGATCGGCGATACCACCACGTAGCGGAACGGGTTCTCCTTGCGCGAGCGCGCTTCGGCCAGCTGGCGGCCCTGGCGCTGGAACGGGTTGCCGGATTGTGCCGGCGCCGCACCGATGAACAGGCCGAAACGGGCCGACGGCCAGTCCGGCTTGCCGTGCGGCTGGCCTGCCAGGTCACCCAGGGCAGCACCGGTACCGACGCGGAAGGTCTGGCCGCAGTAGGAGCCGTGGTTGGCAAAGTTGCGCGATCCGAAAGACTGCTCGGCAAAGCGGCGCACCAGCGCGGTGCGACCCTCGTTGGCCGAATCGGTAAAGATGAACTGGTTCGCCAGCGGGCCGTATTCCGGGTTTTGCGCATCAATCAGCGTCTTCTGGTCGAAGATGGCGCGCATGCCATCGACCTGGCCTTCGCCGAACAGGTCGCCGCCTTCGCAGACTTCCTGCACCAGCTGCTCGAAGGAAATCGTTTCCCATTTGCCGGAGCCACGCGGGCCGACACGCTTGAGCGGCTGCAGCACGCGATGCGGGTTGTTCTGCTGCTCCAGCATGGCCGAACCGCGTGCGCAGGAGGTGGCGCGGCCTTCCAGGCCGTTTTCACCACCCAGCATGGCATAGACCTCGCGCACCGGCGTTTCCATTGGCGCCGGATTCACGGTCGCCAGCGGGTGGTAGGGGTTGCCGGCCACGCGCAGGATGCGGTTCTGGGCATCATCGACACGTACGCGCACGCCGCACTGGGTCCAGCAGCCCAGGCAGCTGGACATGCTCACGGTCTGACCCGGCTGGGTGCTGAGCTGGCCAGTCGCGGCATCAATGATGAATTCCGGCGTCAGCGAGTTGCCGCGCAGGGCATCGGCCGTGGGCGTGCCGGCCGTGCCGGTCACCAGCCCCTTGGCGGCCTTGTAGACGGTCTGGCCGTAGCCGGCGGCAAAGGCGGCCAGGCCACCGGCGGCGATACCGCCGTGCGTCAGCAGCTTGCGACGGGAGGTGCCGCCAGCCTGCTTGTCATTGCGGGAAGGAGTGTGCTTGTCAGTCATGGTCTTGTTCCTCGTCATTCCAGTCGTCGTCCGTCAGGCGCTTGCCAGCGGCTTGCCGGGGTAGCGTTCCAGCGCGTAGGTCACCATGGCCAGCAGTGCAGCCACCAGGCCAAACACGCCCACCATGCCGAGCACGCCATCGCTGCCCCAGGAGATACCCTGCAGATACAGGCCGGCACCAAACTTGGGCACCGTCTGCACGGCCATGAACACCATCCAGCGGAACACCCAGGAAGCGGCCAGCATCAGCACCGCCAGCAGCAGCTGGTCACCGGCCGTCAGGGACTTCTGGCCGAGCGGACGCCAGACCATGGCCAGCAGCAGCACGCCACCCAGGATCGATCCCAGCAGCGCCAGGCGCCAGGCGCCGAACTCGTTGAACAGCTGCAGCGCCGCATCAAAGGAAGGCTCCTGTCCGGTGGCACCCAGGGCCGCCCAGGTCACGGCTGCGGCCAGCAGCACCAGCGTGCAGAGCTGCGCCATGCGGCGTACCAGGCCAGCCGGGAAGCTGTCACGCCAGTTCGCCGGCAGCCAGCGCGCCACCAGCAGCATCGCGCCCAGGCTGCCCAGCCAGCCGGTCAGGGCCAGGTTGACCGGCAGCAGCAGCGTGTGCCACAGCGGACGCGCCTTGATCACCGCCATCTCGCCGCCGGTATAGACCAGGATCGATACCGCACTGAGCGCCAGCAGCAGCGCCACCAGGCGCAGCAGGCCCTGCTTGCCCTGCCACCAGAGCAGGCTGAACAGCAGCGACAGCACGACGAACACCGGCAGCAGGTAGGCGCCGAGCGACATCCACGACCAGGGCGTGGGGTTGGCGTAGAAATGCCAGAACCGGCCCGGCTGGTGCAGGTCGGCCAGCAGCGATACCGGTGCCGCGATACAGGCGGTCAGCAACACGACCACCGCCGCCGGCAGCAGGCGCGCCATGCAGGAACCCGGCTTGCCGAAAGCCAGTACCGATGCCGTCAGCGCGGTAGTGGCGGCGATGCCGATCAGGAAGAAATATTGCACGGCCCAGGGCAGCCAGGCCGCTTCGTAGGCAGGGGTCAGCAGTTCGATAATGCCCATGATGGACTCCTTGTTCAGTGACCGGCCACGACGCGCACGCCGGCCTGGCCGTCAATACCGTCGACAAACGCGTCCGGCAGGCCGATGTAGAACACGTGCGGGCGCGTGTCCAGATCAGGCTTGAGCGTCTTGATGTCGTCGCGGTTTTCGCGCAGCAGCGTGGCGACTTCGCTGTCCGGGTTGTTCAGGTCGCCGATCTTGCGCGCGCCGCCCACGCAGCTTTCGACGCAGGCCGGCAGCAGGCCGGCTTCCAGGCGGTGCTCGCAGAAGGTGCACTTGTCAGCCGTCTGCGTCTCGTGGTTGATGAAGCGCGCGTCATACGGACAGGCCTGTACGCAATAGCCGCAGCCGACGCAGCGCTCGTTGTCTACCAGCACCACGCCATCGGTGCGCTGGAACGTCGCCTGCACCGGGCAGACCGGCACGCAGGGTGGGTTGTCGCAGTGGTTGCACAGGCGCGGCAGGCTGACCATGGCCGGCGGTGCGCCTTCGACCTTGGTATCCACCTCGTACTGCAGCACGGTAGTGCGGAACTGGCCGATCGGCGGCAGGTTCTCCATGGAGCAGCTGACGGTACAGGCCTGGCAGCCGATGCAACGGCGGATATCGACCACCATGCCGTAGCGCTTGCCTTCTTCGCCTGGGCGGCGCACCGGCTGGCTGTTGATGGCGGCCTCGGCCGGATCGGCAACCACCACGCCGGTGGCGGTCACGCCCAGGCCGAGCATGGCGCGCAACAGGCCGCGCTTGCTGCCAGAGGGAGGAGTGCTAGGAGTTTTCATACGCGGGGCGTCCTGTAAGCAGATTCACACAACATGGCTTATTCTGTAAAAACCCGTCCCCGCTGCCCATCCGGAAGAGCGGGCATGCCCCTAGACTATTTTCCCTATTGCCAGAAGGGACATTCCTCCTAGAATTTCGGCTTGTCTACCCATCCCATCCCCGCATGACGAACCAGCCTCCTGTTCCGCGCCGCACCCTCTGGCTGCGCGCCGGCCTGCCCTGGCTGCTGATCGGCCTGGCGCTGCTGCTGCCGGCACTGGCCCAGGCCAAGCCGCTGCGCCTGGGCGTGCTCGCCTATCTGGGTGCCGAAGCCGCCGTCGAGGAATGGAGCCCGGTCGCGCGCCAGTTGGAACAGGCCCTGCCCGACTACCAGGTCGAGCTGCTCTCGCTCGATCACGCCGCCTTGCAGCAGGCAGCCGAAGCACAGCAAATCGATTTCGTCATCACCAACCCCGGCCATTACGTCGAGCTGGAATCCAGCCTTGGCGCCTCCCGCCTGCTGACGCTGCAGACCGGCAGCAGCATGCCCGGATCGGCCTGGCAGGCGGTCGGCAGCGCCGTCGTCACGCTCAGTGGCCGCACTGATATCCAGCGCCTGCGCGACCTGCGCGGCAAGCGCGTCGCCATCATCGGGCAACAGGGCTTTTCCGGTTACCAGCTGGTCTGGCGCGAACTCGCCGCCGAAGGCATCGATCCGGCACGTGACCTGACCCTGGAGGTGGTCGGCCTGCCGATGGACAAGGTGCTGGAAGCCGTCGCCGCCGGCCAGGTCGATGCCGGCCTGGTGCGCGCCTGCATGCTGGAAAGCCAGCCGGCCTGGCTGGAGCGTTTCCGCGTCGTCGCGCCGCGCCGCGAAACCGGCTTTCCCTGCGCCAGCTCAACCCGGCTCTACCCCAACTGGCCGCTGGCCGCCTTGCGCCATACCGATCCGGTACTGGCCAAGCAGGTCACCATCGCCCTGCTGGAAATGGACAGCCGCAGCAGCCCGATCCACTGGACCGTGCCGGCCGATTACCAGTCGGTACACGAATTGCAGCGCGAGCTGCATATCGGCCCCTACGCCGTGCTGCACACGCCCACGCTGGGCGATCTGGCTGCACGCTTCTGGCCCTGGCTGGCTGGCCTGGCGGCGCTGATCATCTTTGGCGGCCTCTATACCGCCCATGTGGAACGGCTGGTGCATGCGCGCACCTCAGCGCTGCGCACCGCGCTGGCCGAGCGCAAGGAGCTGGAGCAGCACCTGCGCCAGAGCCGCGAACAGGCAGAGCACATGTCGCGCCTGTCGGTGCTGGGAGAGTTGTCCGGCACGCTGGCACACGAGCTGAACCAGCCGCTGGCCGCCATCGGCAACTATGCGCAAAGCCTGACGCGCCGCATCGACAACCAGCGCCTGACGCCCGATGCCGTGCGTGAAGCCGCACGCGAGATGACCGGCCAGGCCGAACGCGCTGCCGGCATCCTGAGCCGCATCCGCAGCTTTGCCAAGAAGCGCGTGGCGCAACCCGAGCTGCTGCAGCCCACGCCCATGGTGCAGGAAGCCATCGCCCTGTTCCGCGACATGCAGGTCAACCCGCCTGAAGTCACGCTGCTGGACGAGCTGACAGCCGAAACGCGCGTGGTCGCCGATCCGCTGCAACTGCAGCAGGTGCTGCTGAATCTGCTCAAGAACGGCTCCGACGCCACGCAGCAGCTGCCACCGGAACGGCAGCGCCTGGAAGTGCGACTGGCGACCAGCAGCTCCAGCCTGCAGATCATGGTGCGTGACCACGGCGAACCCTTGCCGCCGGAGCGTCTGGCGCACCTGTTCGATCCCTTCTACACCACCAAGCCGAGCGGCATGGGGCTCGGCCTGTCCATCTGCCGCAGCATCGCCGAAGCCCACGGCGGCCGGCTGGATGCCGAATCCGCCGACAATGGTACCGGTCTGGTCTTTACCCTCACCCTCCCGCTTGCATGATGTCCACCGATTCCCTTCCGTCCACCTCCTGGCAGATCCATGTCGTCGATGACGATGAAGCCTTCCGCCGCTCGCTGGTGTTCCTGCTGGAATCGATGGGCTGGGACGTGGTGGCGCACACCTCCGCGACCAGGTTCCTGGAGCAGGGCCTGCCGCAAGCATCTGCCATCGGCTGCCTGCTGCTGGATGTGCGCATGCCCGGCATGAGCGGGCTGGAACTGCAGCAGCAGTTGCGATCGCTGGAGTGCGCGCTGCCGATCGTGTTCCTGACCGGCCATGGCGATGTCGAACTGGCAGTCCAGGCGATGAAGCACGGGGCCTTCGATTTTCTGGAAAAACCGTTCAAGGACCAGCGCCTGCTCGACATCGTGGCCGCTGCGCTGCGCCAGCGCGAAGCCAGCCTGCAATCCGAAGAGCGCACACGCCAGGCCAGTACCCGCCTGCAGCAGCTGACCCCGCGTGAAGCCGAAGTCGCGCTGCTGGTGGCACGCGGCCTGCCCAACAAGCTGGTGGCACGCGAGCTCGACATCAGTGAAAAAACCGTGCACATCCACCGCCAGCACGTGATGGAAAAAACCGGCCTGGGCAGCGCGGCCGAACTGGCGCGGCTGATCCTGCAGGCAGATCCGCAAGCGCTGGATTGACGCGCTGCCGCCTCCACCTCAGGCGCACCGTCCTTCCCCGCAGCACATTCACGCAAGCGGAATGTGCGTATCCCCCGGCACGTATCATGGATCGGCATGCGCGCTTGCGTCCTGGCAAAGCGCCACCCACAAGGACAGCACCATGGCCACCATGAACACCCCCGCCTACTACGACACGGTCCCCGCCATCCTGATGATGGACCCGCTGGCCCGGACCCTTGGCTCTGCCGAAGACGGCCTGATCGAATACCGCTATCTCGATGCCGTCAAGCTGACCGGCCACTCCTGCCCCACCGTCGCCGGTGCCTGGCAGTTGACCCACGCCGCCCTGGCACGGCTCTATCCGGACAGTACGCCGGTGCGCAGCCATATCCGGGTGGAATTCCGCCAACCGCTGGATGAAGGCGTGGTGGGCGTGATCGCCAGTGTGGTGAGTCTGGTCACTGGCGCCGCCAATGCCGGCGGCTTCAAGGGCCTGGCCGGACATTTTGGCCGCAAGGACCTGCTACAGTTCGAGGTACCGATGCGCGGCGACATCCGACTCACGCGCCTAGATTCAGGCCAGTCGGTGGAATTCATGCGCCGCGGCCACAGCGTGCCGAGTCCGGCCAACATGAGCCAGCTGCTGCGCCCGGCACTGGAGCCGCAGGCGTCCGACGCGGAACGACAGGCGTTTGCCACGGTCTGGAGCGGCTGGGTCGAACAGACGCTGCAGCCGACCAGTGCGCCGGACTGGGTCGAGCTGGAGGCCTGAGCCTCCTCAGCCCGGCTTAGTGCAGGAACGGCAGCTGCGTAAAGACCTGCAGGATGGCAGCGTTGACCAGGTCCACGAAGAACGCGCCCACCATCGGCACGATCAGGAAGGCCTTGTACGACACGCCATAGCGATCGGTAATCGCCTGCATGTTGGCAATTGCCGTTGGCGTGGCGCCCATGCCGAATCCGCAATGGCCTGCCGCCAGCACGGCAGCGTCATAATCGCGCCCCATCACCGTGAAAGTCACGAGGCTGGCATACAGCATCATCACCACGGTTTGCACCGCCAGGATCAGCAGCACCGGCAGCGCCAGATCGGTCAATTCCCACAGGCGCAAGGAGAGCAGCGCCATCGCCAGGAAGAGTGACAGCGAGGCGTTGCCAAAAACGTCAATGGCGCGATCGAACATGTCAAACTTGAAGAAGTTGGTCAGCACGTTGCGAATGATCACGCCGCCGCCCAGCGCCCAGACAAAAGTCGGCAATTCAAAAGCCGTGCCTTTTGCCGCCGTCGTCATGACCCCGGCAAACGCCATGCAGGCGGCAAACAGGGCCAGCGTCTCGATGGTGGAGGATGCGGTGATCAGGCGGATTTCGTCCGGCTTGTCGAACATGGCCTCGTCCAGCTGGTCACCAGATTCGGTATGGCGCGTGCTGTAGAGCGATTGCGAGGCGGCAACGGCTTCCACCTGCGTCTGCTGCTCGGGCTCGGGCAGCTTCTGGTGCCCCATCCTCGCCAGCAGATAGCGGGCCACCGGCCCACCGATCAGGCCACCCGCCACCAGGCCAAAGGTGGCCGTGGCAATGCCCAGCGTCGTGGCACCGGTCACGCCATAGCGCTGCTCCAGCACCGGCCCCCAGGCACCGGCGGTGCCGTGGCCGCCAGTCAGGGTGATCGAGCCCGTGACCAGACCCAGCAGCGGCTCCAGCCCCAGCAGGCTGGCCATGCTCACGCCCACCGCGTTCTGCAGCAGGATAAACACCGCTACCACCAGCAGGAAAATCGCCAGCGGCTTGCCACCCGCCCGCAAGCGGCTGAAGTCGGCGCTCAAGCCAATCGATGAGAAGAACATCAGCATGAAAGCTGTCTGCAGCTGCGTCTCGAACTTGAAAGTCAGCCCGAAAATGGAGTTGAGCAGCACCACCACGATCCCTGCCAGCAGGCCTCCCGCCACCGGCTCCGGAATATTGAAATCCGACAGGAACCGGATCTTGACGATGAGGAAGCGGCCCAGCAGCAGCACCAGCGTGGCCAGAATCATCGTGTAGTAACCGTTGAGCGCAATTTCCATCTCGACATCCTCCAGTCCAATGAAGCCCGGCGTCCGGCAGACGCCCTCCTTTCTTCATGCAGCCGTGTGGACATCCTCTCCAGGGAGTCCGTAGCGGCCAGCTACCTGAGCCATTCTAGGCCATGCGTCCGGTCGTTCTGGCGAACGCACCATCGCGAAACGATCCACGAAAAAAATCCCCTGATGATGACTCATCAGGGGATTTTTCATGTCTGGTGGCGCTTCACGGATTCGAACCGCGGACCTGTGGATTATGATTCCATCGCTCTAACCGACTGAGCTAAAGCGCCGAAGAACGACATTGTAGCAGCATTTTTGCCGGCGTGTCACAAAAATGTGCGCCGCCGGCAAAAAAATCAGTTGTTGGTGAAGTTGGCAGGACGCTTCTCGACGAAGGCCGCCATGCCTTCCTTCTGGTCGTTGGTGGCAAACAGGCTGTGGAACAGGCGACGCTCGAACCACACGCCGTCGTTCAGCGAACCTTCGAAGGCGCGGTTCACGGCTTCCTTGGCTGCGTACACGGTCAGGCGCGGCATGCTGGCGATCACCAGGGCGGCAGCCAGGGTTTCTTCCATCAGCTTGTCCAGCGGCACCACGCGGCTCACCAGGCTGGCGCGCTCGGCTTCCTCGGCGTTCATCATGCGGGCGGTCAGGCACATGTCCATGGCCTTGCTCTTGCCCACGGCGCGCGGCAGGCGCTGCGTACCACCGGCACCCGGGATCACGCCCAGCTTGATTTCCGGCTGGCCGAACTTGGCATTGTCGGCGGCGATGATGAAGTCGCACATCATGGCCAGTTCGCAACCGCCACCCAGTGCGTAGCCGCTCACGGCAGCAATCACCGGCTTGCGGATGGTGCGGATGCCTTCCCAGTTGCGGGTGATGTAGTCACCGCCGTAGGCATCGGCAAAACTGTAGGTCGCCATGCCACCAATGTCGGCACCAGCGGCAAAGGCTTTCTCGCTGCCGGTCACGATGATGCAGCCGATCTTGTCGTCAGCGTCAAACGCCTTCAGCGCCGCGCCCAGTTCGTCCATCAGGGTGTCGTTCAGCGCGTTCAGGGCCTTCGGACGGTTCAGCGTGACGATACCGACCTTCTCGCCTTCCACACGGGTTTCAATGCAGGTATAGCTCATGGATTTGTCTCTCCTCTAGATCATGGGGGATGTCGATGATTCCTCCTGCACTATAAACGACAACGGTGACGTATACGTCAGCCAAGGCGCTGCAGGCAGGAGGAATAGCTGGGATAATCTTGCGCCATGTCTGCTGTCATCGACAAGCCCCCCCTCTGGCGCACTGCCCTCTCCCTGTTCAAGGGCTTTGACGGCTGGCTGGCGCTGGCCATCCTGATCCTGATGGGCATCGGCCTGACCGCCATGTACTCTTCCGGCTTTGACCACGGCACACGCTTTGTCGACCACAGCCGCAACATGCTGCTGGCCTGGGCCATCATCCTGGCCGTGGCGATGGTGCCGCAGCAGCGCCTGCAGCAGCTGGCGGTACCACTCTACACGCTAGGCGCCGTGCTGCTGCTGGCGGTACTGCTGTTCGGCATCACCAAGAAAGGCGCCACGCGCTGGATCAACATCGGCGTGGTAATCCAGCCGAGTGAACTGCTCAAGATTGCCGCCCCGATGATGCTCGCCTGGTGGTTCCAGCGCCGCGAAGGCACGCCACAGACCATGGATTACGTGATCGCCTTCGGCCTGCTGCTACTGCCAGTCGGCCTGATCATGAAACAGCCGGACCTGGGTACCGCCCTGCTGGTGCTGATGACCGGTGCCTCGGTGATCTTCTTTGCCGGCCTGAGCTGGAGGCTGGTGCTGCCGCCCATCATCCTCGGCGCCATCGCCATCACCCTGCTGGTCTGGAATGGCGATGCCCTGTGCCAGCCCGATGTCGACTGGCACATCCTGCGCGAATACCAGCGCCAGCGTGTCTGCACCCTGCTCGATCCCACGCGCGATCCGCTCGGCAAGGGCTTCCACATCCTGCAGGGCATGATCGCCATCGGCTCCGGTGGCGTCTGGGGCAAGGGCTTCATGCAGGGCACGCAGACGCACCTGGAGTTCATCCCGGAGCGCACCACCGACTTCATCTTTGCCGCCTACTCCGAAGAGTTCGGCTTTATCGGCAACATCGTGCTGCTGCTGGCCTTCATCTTCCTGATTGCCCGCATCTTCATCATCGCCGCCCAGGCCAGCACGCGCTTTGGCCGCCTGATGGCCGGCTCGATTGGCGTGATGTTCTTCACCTACACCTTCGTCAACATCGGCATGGTCAGCGGCATCCTGCCGGTGGTGGGCGTGCCGCTGCCCTTCATCAGCTATGGCGGTACCGCCATGGTCACGCTGGGGCTGTCGCTCGGCATCCTGTTCTCCATCGCACGCGACCGGCGTACCTTCCATAGCTGAAACACAGGGATCTGCCAGCTTGCGTGACATATGCACGGTATCCACGCAAACACGGATTCCGCCTGGCTTTTTTCACCTTACCATGTGCGTGCAGACCCCTCCGGCAGGGGCCGGATATGCGTGTCTGCACCATCCCTCAGGAGACGTACATGGCAGGCCAGATCGATCTGAAAAAATCCAGCAACGGCAAGTTCTTCTTCACGCTCAAGGCCAGCAACGGCCAGGCCATCCTGAGCAGCGAGATGTACGAAACCCGCGCCAGCGCCAACAAGGGCATTGCATCGGTGCAGAAGAACGGCGCCGACGCCAACCGTTTCCAGCGCCTCGAAGCCAAGGATGGTTCGCCCTACTTCGTGCTCAAGGCCGGCAACCACCAGGTCATTGGCCAGAGCCAGATGTACAAGAGCGAAGCCTCGCGTGACAACGGCATCGAATCGGTGATGAAGCACGCCCCCGAAGCCACCGTCAACGACCTGACGGCCGAAGCCTGACTCTCCCCTGACCCGGCACGCCATCCCCCCGGATGGCGTCGGATATCCGCTGCCAGCGGCTGGAGCGGCTGGCCTTCTGCGCCTACAATCCGCCCATGAACCTGACCAGCGCCCTGACTGCGGCCATGCCCGCCCCTTCGTCCCAGAATACCCGCCAGCCCCTGGAGATTGCCGAATCGCTGTTGCTGGCTCCCTTCGGCCTGAGCCAGGCCCAGCTGCACAAGGTGCTGGCCAGCATGCGCACTCGCGGTGTCGATGATGCCGACCTGTATTTCCAATACACCTGCAGCGAGGGCTGGAGCCTGGAAGAAGGCATCGTCAAGACCGGCAGCTTCAGTATTGACCAAGGCGTCGGCGTGCGCGCCGTGGC
The DNA here is from genome assembly GCF_036312245.1 of Brachymonas sp. J145. Lineage (NCBI taxonomy): Bacteria > Pseudomonadati > Pseudomonadota > Betaproteobacteria > Burkholderiales > Comamonadaceae > Allobrachymonas > Brachymonas sp. J145. The sequence continues at coordinate 107,888 of NZ_JAZDCI010000001.1, forward strand.
GGGTGAAAAAACCGCTTTCGCCTATTCCGATGACATTTCGCTGGCTTCGCTGAAGGACGCGGCACGCACCGTGCGCACCATCGGCTCGGCCGGCCAGCACGGCCGCGTCAAAGTGGAACCGGCCAGCAAGATTGGCAAGCTGTCGAAGAGCCGCCGCCTCTACACCCCGGAAAACCCGATCCTGACGCTGGACAGCAGCGCCAAGATCCAGCTGCTGGAGCGCATCGAAGGCATGGCGCGCGCCAAGGATACGCGCGTCAAGCAGGTCATGGCCGGCCTGGCCGGCGAATACGATGTGGTGCTGGTGGCGCGTGCCGACGGCAAGCTGGCCGCCGACGTGCGCCCGCTGATCCGCCTGAGCCTGACCGTGATCGTGGAGCAGAAGATCGGTGGCGAGCTGCGCCGTGAAGTCGGTTCTGCCGGCGGCGGTGGCCGTCTGGGCATGGACTATTTCGACGATGCCATGCTGCAGCAGTATGTCGATGAAGCGGTGGGAGCCGCGCTGACCAACCTGGAAGCGCGCCCGGCCCCGGCCGGCCAGATGGACGTGGTGCTCGGCTCCGGCTGGCCCGGCGTGCTGATCCACGAAGCCGTCGGCCACGGCCTCGAAGGCGATTTCAACCGCAAGGGCAGCAGCGCCTTTGCCGGCCGCATCGGCGAACGCGTGGCAGCCAAGGGCGTCACCGTGCTGGATGACGGCACCCTGCCCGACCGCCGTGGCAGCCTGAACGTGGACGACGAAGGCCACGCCACGCGCCAGACCGTGCTGATCGAGGACGGCATCCTCAAGGGCTACCTGCAGGACCGCATGAATGCGCGCCTGATGAAGACCAAATCCACCGGCAACGGCCGCCGCGAGAGCTACGCCCACCTGCCGATGCCGCGCATGACCAACACCTATATGCTCGGCGGCAGCGAAGACCCCGAAGCCATTATCGGCAGCCTCAAGCGCGGCCTGTACGCCACCAACTTCGGCGGCGGCCAGGTCGACATCACCAGCGGCAAGTTCGTGTTCTCGGCCAGCCAGGCCTGGTGGGTGGAAGACGGCAAGCTGCAGTATCCGGTCAAGGGCGCCACGCTGATCGGCAACGGCCCGGACGCGCTGACCCGCGTCAGCATGATCGGCAACGACATGCGCCTGGACAGCGGCGTCGGCACCTGCGGCAAGGAAGGCCAGAGCGTGCCGGTGGGCGTTGGCCAGCCGACCATGCGCATCAACGGCCTCACGGTGGGCGGTACGGCGTGACGCAATCCACATGTCGGGCCGGAATTGCATGTCCGACCTTGACATGCGGGATTAGGCTCATGGTATAGTCAGTTCCATGCAAGTTTCACGCGCTTTCTATTTTGGCTTTTGGTTCTCTGTCTTTGGCGGACGAGAGGCTTGAGCACACCTGAAAAGCGTAACCCTCCTGAACCGCCCGGAAACCCCTGGCGGTTTTTTTTTCGCCCCGTTTTTGACCAGTCAACCTACCCACACAGGAGCTCTCCGATGACCCCGCCCAAGACCAGCGACACGACTCTGTATGCACAGCCGGCCGACAAGACTGGAACGACCGACAACGCCCGCATCAAGAGCCTGACCATGCTGCCTCCTCCCGAACACCTGATCCGCTTCTTCCCGATCAAGGGCTCCCCGGTTGAAAAACTGGTGGGCAATACCCGCAAGACCATCCAGCAGATCATGCGCGGCAAGGATGACCGCCTGCTGGTCGTCGTCGGCCCCTGCTCGATCCACGATCCCAAGGCGGCGCTGGAGTACGCGCAGCGCCTGAAGCAGCAGCGCGACCACTTCGCCGACACGCTGGAAATCGTGATGCGCGTCTACTTCGAGAAGCCGCGCACCACGGTGGGCTGGAAGGGCCTGATCAACGACCCCTACCTGGACGAAAGCTGCCGCATCGACGAAGGCCTGCGCATTGCGCGCCAGCTGCTGATCGACATCAACCGCCTGGACCTGCCGGCCGGCAGCGAGTTCCTGGACGTGATCTCCCCGCAGTACATCGGCGACCTGATCTCCTGGGGCGCGATTGGTGCACGCACCACCGAAAGCCAGATCCACCGCGAACTGGCCAGCGGCCTGTCGGCCCCGATCGGCTTCAAGAACGGCACCGACGGCAACCTGAAGATCGCCACCGACGCGATCCAGGCGGCGTCGCGCGGCCACCACTTCCTGTCGGTGCACAAGAACGGCCATGTCGCCATCGTCGACACCGAAGGCAACCCGGACTGCCACGTGATCCTGCGCGGCGGCAAGCAGCCCAACTACGACGAGGCCAATGTCGATGCCGCCTGCGGCGACCTGAAGGATGCCGGCCTGCGCCCGACCGTGATGGTCGACTGCAGCCACGCCAACAGCAGCAAGAAGCACGAAAAGCAGCTCGAGGTCTCGCGCGAAGTCGCGCGCCAGCTGGCCTCCGGCTCCGACAAGGTGTTCGGCGTGATGCTGGAAAGCAATATCCACGCCGGCGCCCAGAAGTTCACGCCGGGCAAGGATTCGCTGGCCGGGCTGGAGTACGGCAAGAGCATTACCGATGCCTGCCTGGGCTGGGATGACACGCTGCAGGCGCTGGAAATCCTGTCCGAAGGCGTCAAGGCGCGTCGCAAGCAGGGAAAATAAGCGCTAGTGCTTTCCCTGAGTCGGCTTCCGCACACGTCAACTCTTTCTAAAATGGGTGGATTCCGGTCACCTGCTGTGACCGGTTCCAGCCAACGGAGACATGCGACATGCAAAGCGAATTGATCGTCAAGTTCAGCCCCACCAAGGAATTCATCATCCCGCTCGACTCGGTGCCCGAGATGGACACCCAGGAAGCACGTACCTGGCTCGACCAGGAATTCGTGCGCCTCGACTGCGAGCCGATCCGTTCCTCGGGCAAGGTGCTGAATGCCGACAAGGTGGTGCGCATTGCCCAGAGCGCCGGTCCTTCCGGCTTTGAAAACCAGGAATGGGCCACCAGCTTTGCCAGCGCCGCCAAGACGGCACTGGCCAAGCAGGTCATCAGCATCGATGCCGAAAACACCATGATCTCGTTCTGAGATCCAGGATTTCCCCGCAAGTACGCCAGCCTCGCGCTGGCGTTTTGCTGTCTGCGGTCTTGCCTGCGGCTAGGGTTTTCCCCGGTACGACCCGGCAGTTGCCTGCCCCTATGATGGTTTTTGCCGCTCCGGCAGGCACCCTCATCACGACAGGAGACACCGTATGATCTGCCCTGCTCCTGCGTCTTTACCAATGAGGAGCTGGCCAGCCTGCCGCCCGCCATTCCCGGCGACCAGCTCTGACGCTGTCCTGTTTGTCCGTTACCCGCCTTTTTCGTGACTGCTACGCCTACCCCATCGACCCTCGCCCAGCGCCGCCGCGTCATCCTGGCCGGCATTTGCGCCCTGATCCTTACCGTTGGCATGGGCCGCTTTGCCTATACGCCGATGCTGCCCATCATGAGCGAGCAGGCCGGGCTGTCAGCGCTGGCCGGCGGCTGGCTGGCCACGCTGAACTATGCCGGCTACATGAGCGGCGTCCTGCTGGCCGCCACGGTCGGTGACCTGCAGCAGAAATACCGCCTGTACCGTTACGGTCTGCTGCTGGCTCTGGTCAGCACGGTCGGCATGGGGCTGACCGAAAACGTCTACCTGTGGGCGCTGCTGCGCTATATCGCCGGCTTTTCCAATATCGCCGGACTGTTGCTGGCCTCCGGCCTGGTGCTGAACTGGCTGATCCGCCACGGCTTCAAGCCGGAGCTCGGCCTGCACTTCATGGGCATGGGCCTGGGCATGGTGGTGACTGGTGTTGCCGTGGCCAGCATGGTCGACCACCTGTCCTGGCAGGGGCAATGGATCTGGCTGACGCTGCTCGGACTGCTGTTCTTCGTGCCAGCCTGGTGGTGGATGCCGGCCCCGGCCAGCATGCCGCCAGCTGCGGCCGGCGCCAGCCCTGCAGCAACGGTCACCAGTCCGGGCGGCCGCTGGATGCGACTGATGATGGGCGCCTATTTCTGCGCCGGCTTCGGCTTTGTCGTTACCGCCACCTTCATCGTCGCAATCCTGCTGGAATTGCCCTTGCTGGCCGGCAAGGGCAACTGGGTCTGGGTGATTGCTGGCGTTGCCGCTGCGCCCTCCTGCTTCCTCTGGGATCGTATCGCCGGTGCCATGGGCCAGGTGCAGGCGCTGCTGCTGGCCTATGCGCTGCAGACCCTGTCCATCATCCTGCCGGTGTTTACCGGCAGCGCCACGCTCAACGTGATTGGCGCCATCCTGTATGGCGTGACCTTTGTCGGCATCGTCAGCCTGACGCTGACGCTGACCGGACGCCATTTCCCGGCCAACCCTGCCAAGGCCATGGCGCGCATGACCGTAAGTTATGGCGTGGCCCAGATTTTCGCGCCGGCCATGGCCGGCACCATCGCCAATGCCACTGGCAGTTACCACGGCGCCCTGATCGTGACCGCCCTGGTGATGGTGCTGGGCATGGGGTTGCTGCTGGCCGTGCTGCAGGAAGAAAAGCGACACGCCCAACACGGCCGAGTACAGGTTGTCTCCTGAAGCAGCCCGCCGGCCAGACCGTACAATCAGCGCATGCACATCCATATTCTCGGTATCTGCGGCACCTTCATGGGAGGTGTCGCCGCGCTGGCCCGTGAGGCCGGCCACAAGGTCACCGGCTGCGACGCCGGTGTGTATCCCCCCATGAGCGACCAGCTGCGCGCGCTCGGCATCGACCTGATCGAAGGCTTTGGCGCGGAACAGACCGCGCTCCAGCCCGACATGTACGTGGTCGGCAACGTCGTCAGCCGCGCCCGGCTCGATGATGGCAGCCCCAAGTTCCCGCTGATGGAAGCGATCCTGGAGCAGGGCCTGCCCTACACCAGCGGTCCGCAGTGGCTGGCCGAGCATGTGCTGCAGGGCAAGCACGTGCTGGCACTGGCCGGTACCCATGGCAAGACCAGCACCTCCTCGATGCTGGCCTGGGTGCTGGAGCAGGCCGGCCTGCAGCCGGGCTTCCTGATTGGCGGCGTGCCGCTCAACTTCGGCATCTCGGCGCGCCTGGGCAGTGTCCCGGCTGGCCATGCGCGCGGCTACTTCGTGATCGAGGCCGACGAGTACGATACCGCCTTCTTCGACAAGCGCAGCAAGTTCGTGCACTACCGCCCGCGCACCGCCGTACTCAACAACCTCGAGTACGATCATGCCGACATCTTCCCCGATCTGGCTGCCATCGAGCGCCAATTCCACCATCTGGTGCGCACCGTGCCGGGTAGCGGCTGTATTGTCGCCAACGGTCTGGAAGAGAGCATCACGCGCGTGCTGCACCAGGGCTGCTGGAGCCAGGTGCAGACCTTCGGCACCGCCGTGAGCGACTATGTGGCCGACGGCGAGCCGCACGATTTTGCCGTGCTGCACCAGGGCCGTCAGGTGGCACACGTGCGCTGGAACCTGACCGGCACCCACAACCAACTTAACGCGCTGGCCACGATTGCCGCGGCCGCCCACGTCGGTGTGGCCCCTGAAGTCGCCGCCGAGGCACTAGGCAGCTTTGTCAACGCGCGCCGCCGCATGGAAATGCGCGGCAGCGTGGCGCGTGACGGTGGCGACATCACGCTCTACGACGACTTTGCCCACCATCCCACGGCCATCCGCACCACGCTGGACGGCCTGCGCCGCAAGCTCGACAGCGATGGCCGCCAGGGCGAACGCATCCTGGCGATTTTCGAGCCGCGCAGCAACACCATGAAGCTGGGCACGATGAAGGCCCAGCTGCCCTGGAGCCTGGAGCAGGCCGATCTGTCCTTCTGCCACTCCGGCGGCCTGGACTGGAACGCGGCAGAGGCACTGGCGCCCATGGGCGAACGTGCCTGCGTGGCCGGCGATATCGATACGCTGATCCAGCAGGTGCTGGCTGCGGTCCAGCCCGGCGACCACCTGCTGTGCATGAGCAACGGCGGCTTTGGGGGCATCCACGGCAAGCTGCTGGACGCCCTGCAGGCCCGGAACTGAGCCATGGCCGGCAGTTTCGACGAGGAACTGGCCCAGGCCGCCGCCCGGCTGGTGGTGGAGGAAGGGCTGGAGTTCGGCCCGGCCAAGCAGCGCGCGCTGAAACAACTCAAGCTCCCGGCGCGCACCGCCCTGCCCGGCAACGACCTGGTCGAAGCCGCCGTGCGCGAGTATCTGGCGGTATTCTGCGCCGATACCCAGCCAGCCGAGCTGCTGGCCCTGCGCGAGCTGGCGCTGCAGTGGATGGACCGCCTGCAGGCCTTCCAGCCGCTGGTGTCCGGTGCAGTGTGGCACGGCACCGCCACGCGCCTGAGCGATATCTACCTGCACCTGTTCAGCGATGACCCGAAAGCAGTGGAGATCAGCCTGATCAACGAAGGCGTGGACTACGAGGCCAGCCGCGTGGCCGGCCTGCGTGGTGTCGACGCCGATGCCCTGAGCATCCATGCCTGGAGCCCTGAGCTGCAGGAGGATATTGGCGTGCATCTGCTGGTACACGATACACTGGCCCAACGGGGCTCGCTGCAGCTGGACCAGCAGCAGCGCAAGCCGCGCGGTACCGCCAGCCAATTGCGCGAGCTGATCAACCAGGATTGAAATCGCCTTATCGTCTGGCAATTTCCTACTTTTGAGGCCATTTCCATGCAAAACTCCAAGACCGACACCTCATCCACGGCCAGCAGCAGTCGCCGACGCTGGCTCGGCTGGACGCTGGCCTCGGTCGCCGCAGGGGCGGCCGGCGTAGCCGGATGGCGCCAGTTCGGGCCGCGCCAGGCCCCGGTACCGGAAGCGGTGGCTGGCGTGCCGGAGCGCTGGCTGACGCATGCATTTGCCCAGCCCGGCCAGATCGGCACACGCACGCTGGAAAGCTTTCAGGGCAAGCCGCTGCTGATCAACCTGTGGGCCACCTGGTGCCCACCGTGCATCGAGGAAATGCCGCTTCTTGACGCCTTCTACCAGCAAAATGCAGCAAAAGGCTGGCAAACCGTCGGTATCGCCGTTGACAAACCGGAAGCCGTGGAGCGCTTCCTGCAGCGCATGCCGGTGCAGTTTCCGGTCCTCCTGGCCGGCAACCGCCTCGGCATGGAGCTGGCTGGAGATCTCGGCAATACGGCGCGCGGCCTGCCGTTCAGCCTGCTGCTGGACGCCCAGGGAAATGCGCTGGCAGCCCATACCGGGCAGCTGGATTTGCCGCGGCTGCTGAAATGGCACCAGCGTGCTTTTTCGTGAAATCCGTACAGTTGACGGATTTTTACGTAAAATCAATACATTCCGCACTTCTGCTGAAGTGTCTTCCGGCCCGGGCCAACGTCACCCCGGCCCAGTCGTATAAACGTAGTTAACGCTACTTATCTTGCATTTAGGCGCAGATCAGCCAAAAATACTGACTGATGCCAGCAAACAAGGGGCTCCGCGCCCTAAGAAAGGTCAATAATGGATCTACGCAAACTCAAGACCTTGATCGACCTCGTGTCCGAATCCAACGTTTCGGAACTGGAGATCACCGAAGCCGAAGGCAAGGTCCGCATCGTCAAGGGTGGCCCCGAGATGGCCCAGGGTCATGCGCCCGTCATGATGCCGGTAGCTACTGCCCCGGCCGCAGCTGCACCGGTCGCAGCCGCTGCACCGGCTGCCGCACCTGCCGCCGAAGCCGCCCCCGAAGAAACCGGCTTCCAGATCAAGTCGCCCATGGTCGGCACCTTCTACCGCGCCAGCAGCCCCGGCGCCAAGGCCTTTGTCGAAGTCGGCAGCACGGTCAAGGAAGGCGACACCCTGTGCATCGTCGAAGCCATGAAGATCCTGAACGAAATCGAATCCGAAAAGGCCGGAACCGTGACCAGGATCCTGTGCGACAACGGCGACGCCGTGGAATTCGGCCAGCCCCTGTTCGTGATCGAGTGATGCACGCCGTGCCGACGCTGAACCGCCGGCACCCCTGCACGATCCCTTTGCGCGCAGCCTGCTGCGTAGCCCCTGAACAGTGAGGACACGACGATGTTCAAGAAAATCCTGATCGCCAACCGAGGCGAGATCGCCCTGCGCATCCAGCGCGCCTGCCGCGAAATGGGTATCAAGGCCGTCATGGTCTATTCCGAAGCCGATCGCGACGCCATGTACGTCAAGATGGCGGACGAGGCGATCTGCATCGGCCCGGCCCCCTCGGCCCAGAGCTACCTCAACATGACCGCCATCATCGCGGCCGCCGAAGTCACCGATGCCGAAGCCATCCACCCCGGTTACGGCTTCCTGTCCGAAAACGCCGACTTCTCCGAGCGCGTCGAGCAGAGCGGCTTCGCCTTCATTGGCCCGACCGCCGAATCGATCCGCCTGATGGGCGACAAGGTCTCGGCCAAGGCCGCCATGATCAAGGCCGGCGTGCCCTGCGTGCCCGGCTCCGACGGCGAACTGCCGGACGATCCGGCCGCCATCCGTGCCATTGCCAAGCGCATCGGCTATCCGGTGATCATCAAGGCCGCCGGTGGTGGCGGTGGTCGCGGCATGCGCGTGGTCCATACCGAGGCAGCGCTGATCAACGCCGTCGCCATGACCAAGGCCGAAGCAGCCACTGCCTTTGGCAACCCCGCGGTCTACATGGAGAAATTCCTCCAGAACCCGCGCCACATCGAGATCCAGGTGCTGGCCGACACGCACCGCAACGCGGTGTTCCTGGGCGAGCGCGACTGCTCCATGCAGCGCCGCCACCAGAAGATTATCGAGGAAGCACCCGCCCCCGGCCTGCTGCGCCGCGCCGTCGAGCGCATTGGCGAGCGCTGCGCCCTGGCCTGCCGCAAGATCGGCTACCGTGGCGCCGGCACCTTCGAATTCCTGTACGAGAACGGCGAGTTCTACTTCATCGAGATGAACACGCGCCTGCAGGTGGAGCACCCGGTCACGGAAATGGTCACCGGCATCGACCTGGTACGTGCCCAGATCGAAGTCGCCGCCGGCCTGAAGCTGCCGTTCACGCAGCGCCAGATCCAGATGAAGGGCCACGCCATCGAGTGCCGCATCAACGCCGAAGACCCGTACAAGTTCTACCCCTCGCCGGGTCGCATCACGCACTGGCACCCGGCCGGTGGCCCGGGCGTGCGCGTGGACAGCCATGTCTACACCAACTACTTCGTGCCGCCCACCTACGACTCCATGATCGGCAAGCTGATCGTGCACGGCGACACGCGCGAACAGGCGCTGGCACGCATGCACAACGCCTTGAACGAGACCGTGGTGGAAGGCATCAACACCAACATCCCGCTGCACCGCGAGCTGGTGGTGGATGCGAAGTTCTGCGAAGGCGGCACCAACATCCATTACCTGGAAGAATGGTTGCACCAGCGCGGACGCTGACCTCCTGAAGCCAGACCCGCCACGTGCGGGTCTTTTTCCTGTTGCCCTGGATTCATCACCATGTACGAACTGCGCCTGCTGTGCCCGGAAACCCACGTCGAGACCCTGTGCGAGGCACTGGACGCGCTGGATGCGCTCAGCGTCTCGGTAGAAGATGCCGATGCCCATACCGAGGCCGAACAGCCGCTGTTCGGCGAGCCCGGCATGCCGGCTCCGCGCGAGGGCTGGCAGCGCTCGCTGCTGGTCGCGCTGTTCCCGGCCGAAGACGCCGCGCAGGAAGCCGCGCGCCTGCTGGCGCTGCAGGACTTTTTTGCCGATTCGCGCGTGGTCGGCATCCAGCATGTGCCGGACCAGGACTGGGTGCGCCTGACGCAATCGCAGTTCGCCCCGGTAGACATCACGCCCACGTTCTGGATCGTGCCGAGCTGGCATGAACCGCCGGCCGAGGCCAAGCAGCTGATCCGCCTGGATCCGGGCCTGGCCTTTGGCACTGGCACGCACCCTACCACGCGCATGTGCCTGCGCTGGATTGCCCGCCATGGCGCCCCCGGCGAGCCGCACAAGCTGGGCCGCGTGCTCGATTACGGCTGTGGCTCCGGCATTCTGGCAATCGGCGCCGGCAAGTTCGGCGCGGTCGAGATCGACGCGGTGGATATCGATCCGGCCGCCGTCGAAGCCACGCGCATCAACGCCGACACCAACCATGTGCAGCTGAATGCCGGCCTGCCGGAGCTGGTCGATCCTGCCGAAGGCCGCTACCAGACTGTGCTGGCCAACATCCTGGCAACGCCGCTCAAGGTGCTGGCACCGCTGCTGGTGGCGCATGTGGCGGCTGGCGGCGATCTGGTGCTGGCCGGCATCCTGGAACGCCAGGCCGACGAGCTGAAAGAGGCCTACGCGCCCTACATCCAGCTGGAAGTCACCGACACGGAAGACGGCTGGATCCTGATGACCGGCCACAAGCCTGCCTGAGCACACGTCTCCTTTTTCCGGCCGCTGGCAGTTGTCAGCGGCTTTTCTGTCCCTGATTCCTACCGATTCCCATGTCCATCCTGATTTCCGGTTCCGTCGCCATCGACATCATCCTGGAGTTTGGCGGCCGTTTTGCCGACCATATCCTGCCCGAGCAGATCGACAAGCTCAGCGTGTCCTTTCTGGCACCGCAGATGCGCAGCGATTACGGCGGCTGCGCCGGCAATATTGCCTATGCGCTGAAGCAGCTCGGCGGCACGCCGCTGCCGCTGGCTTCGGTCGGCCGCGACGGTGGCCATTACCTGGATCGCCTGCGCCAGCTCGGCATCAGCACTGAGCACGTCGCCGTACTGGAGGACTGCTACACCGCGCAGTGCACCATCATGACCGACCAGCAGCAAAACCAGATCACGGCCTTCCACCCCGGCGCCATGTCGCATGCCCATCTGAACCCGGTGCCGGCCGATACGCCGATCACGCTGGCCATCGTCTCGCCCAACGGCAAGGAAGCGATGCAACAGCATGCACAGCAGCTGCATGCCGCCGGCATTCCCTTTGTCTTCGATCCGGGCCAGGGCCTGCCACTGTTCAATGGCGAGGAGCTCCAGCAACTCGTTGATCTGGCGACGTGGGTTACTGTGAACGACTACGAGGCGCACCTGCTGTGCGAACGCCTGGGCTATGACCGCGCAGCCCTGTCACGCCAGCTGCGTGGCCTGGTGGTGACGCTGGGCGAACAAGGTTGTGAAGTGTGGGTCGATGGTGCCTGCCGCGAAGTGGCGGCGGTGACGCCGGCTGCCGTGGTCGATCCGACCGGCTGTGGCGATGCCTGGCGTGGTGCCCTGCTGTACGGGCTGGAACAGGGCTGGGATCTGGTGCGCTGCGCGAAGCTGGGCAACTACCTGGGCGCGCTCAAGATCGCGCACCGTGGCCCGCAGAACTACCAGGTCGATCCGCAGGTAGTGGCAGGCTACTGAGCCGGCTTCAGGGCTTGGGACCGGTCGGGAACGGCCAGGTACCCAGCGGGCTGATGCGGGTGCGTGCCACGGGCGCGGCACCACCGCTGGCGGCAGCGGTCTGGCCATTGAGACGGCTGGAGGCAGTGGTGCTGGTGGCGGATTTGGCGCTGCTGGCGCGCTTGCGCGTGGCCGTGGCGGGCCTGGTGGCAACCGCCGTGTCAGATTCGGCTGCCGGCTTGGCGGCCGTCTTGCGGGTGGTGCTTGCCTTGGTGGCCGACGTTTTTGCCGCCGTAGTCTTGGCAGTCGTCGTGCGCGCACGGCTGGCCGGTGCCTTGGCGGCGGCCGGCTGGCTCACCGGAGCCTCGATGCTGGCTGCCTCGGTCACGACCGCAGCAACAGCCGCCGGCTTCGCAGCCGGCTTCTTGCGCGGTGCGGCAGGGGCGGAAGACGTTGCAGTTGCGGATGCGGCCGGTTTCTTGGCGCTAGCCATGGGGACTCTCCTGAGCAGCAGGGTTTAATTTTGTATTATGGAACCAAGTGCTGTCAGATGCAATAGTTTCAAGCAGTTCCCCTGCTGCCAGCGCCGAAATTGCAGTGTGGTGACCACAGCCGCCATAGGATACATCTCAGGTCGCGCAGCCCTGGCCGAGCACGCCCGGCGGGAACATCGCCTCGGGCCAGCCGCTCAGGCGCGCCAGCAGCGGCCAGTCAAAGCCGGCACCGGGATCGCACTTGCGCCCGGGCGCGATGTGCTCATGGCCCGCCACGTGCGCCAGCGGATACTGTTGGCGGATCGCCTGCGCCAGCTCGGCCAGCGCCACGTATTGCGGCAGTTCAAAGCGCTCGCCCTCCAGCCCCTCGAGTTCGATGCCGATGGAGTCGTCGTTGCAGTTGTCACGGCCGCGCCAGCTGGACGCGCCCGCATGCCAGGCACGGTCATCGCAACTGACAAACTGCCAGATGCTGCCATCGCGGCGGATCAGGAAATGGGCGGATACCTCCAGGCTGCGGATCTGCTGGAAATACGGGTGCGCGTCCCAGTCCAGCGTGTTGGCAAACAGCTGCAGGATTTCCGGGCCACCGTACTGACCTGGCGGCAAGCTGATGGAATGCACCACCATCAGGTCGATCTGCGCGTCAGTCGGCCGGGGACCAAAATTGGGCGACGGCTGCTGCTGTGCCAGACGGCACCAGCCGTTCTGCCACAGGGGCGCGGTGGCCATCATGCGCGATCCCTGCTGGCGGCCTGCTGTGCCAGCGTGGCATGTTCCTGGCCACAGTACCACTGGCCGGACTGCTGCAGCGCGTCCTGGCGCGCCAGATGCACGCCGCAATGGGCGCAGCGCACCATGGCCTGGGGCACGCGCGGTGCCTGCTGTTGCGCCTGGGCCTCGCGGATATCCTGCTTGCGGTTTTGGCGCCAGACCCAGAACACCACGCCAATGACGAGAAGAACGACCAGATATTTCATGATGGAGCGATTGTCGCAGGACTGCGTGACAAGCCGGTCAGACGAGGCGGCGCAGCAGTACCTCGAGCACGAAGTGGTAGCCGACATAGCTCAGCAGCAGCAAGCCGGCGCCGGCGTAGACCATGCGCACGGCACGGCGGCCGCGCCAGCCCAGTTGCCAGCGCCCCCACAGCAGGGCGGCAAACACCAGCCAGGACAGCAGCGAGAAGATCGTCTTGTGACTCCAGCGCCAGCCGCCGGTCAGGCCATAGAGCTGCTCGCCAAACAGCCAGCCTTGCAGGATGGTGATGGTCAGCAGGATGAATCCCAGCGTGACAAAGCGGAAGGTCAATCGCTCCAGCGTCAGCAGCGGCAGCATGGTCGGGGCGGTGGCGCTGTCTTCCTGCAGCAGCGCCGGGCCGTCGCGCATGCGCAGCTCGGCGCGCGACATCAGCCAGGCGTGCAGCACGGCCACGGCAAACAGACCGTAGGAGGCCACGCCCAGCGCCAGGTGCAGCGGCAGCCATTCGGACGCCGGCGAGGGCAGCTGCGGGCCAGGGAACAACCAGGCCAGCAGCACGGTGGCGGCGCCGATCAGGGCCAGCCGCCAGCGCAGCTGCTGCAGCGCGTAGTTGCGGCTTTCGATGGCATAGGCCAGCAGCGCGAGCAGCGCCGTCATGGACAAGGCCGGGCCAAATCCGAAACGCAGCGGGTGTGTCAGGCCGAGGGCAATCACCAGCATGTGCAACAGCGCCGCCACGGCCAGCAGCACGCTGCCGCCACGGCCGAGACGCTGGCGCGCATGGCTGACACCCGCCGCTGCCACATAGGCCAGCACACTGGCAAGCGACAGCAAGGGGACGGCGGACTGGGCACTGGCTACAATCATGGCTAAAGTGTATCCTTTCCGCTAAACCACATGTGTGCAGGCGGATGTTTTCTGCATGCGCCCTTGCTGCGCCTGCCTGTCTCCCCTTTCTGAAAGCGAAAGCGCCGCCATGGCCTCTGCCCTTACCGACAAACTCTCGCGCCTCGTCAAGAACCTGAGCGGCCAGGCGCGCATCACCGAAAGCAACGTCTCCGACATGCTGCGCGAAGTGCGCATGGCCCTGCTGGAGGCCGACGTGGCGCTGCCGGTGGTGAAGGACTTCATCGCCCGCGTCAAGGACAAGGCCATGGGCCAGGAGGTGCTGGGCTCGCTGAAGCCGGGCCAGGCGCTGGTCGGCATCGTCAACCGCGAGCTGGCCGCCACCATGGGTGAAGGCATCAGTGACCTGAACCTGTCGGTGCAGCCGCCGGCGGTGATCCTGATGGCCGGCCTGCAGGGTGCGGGCAAGACCACCACCACCGCCAAGCTGGCCAAGCACCTGATCGAGAAGCGCAAGAAGAAGGTGCTGACGGTATCGGGTGACGTCTACCGCCCAGCCGCCATCGAACAGCTCAAGACGGTGACGCAGCAGGTCGGTGCCGAGTGGTTCCCGAGTGCGCCGGACCAGAAGCCGGTAGACATCGCGCGTGCCGCACTCGATTACGCGCGCAAGCACTATATCGATGTGCTGCTGGTCGATACGGCCGGCCGCCTGGCGATCGACGAAGCGATGATGGCCGAGATCAAGGCGCTGCACGAGGCGATCAACCCGGTGGAAACGCTGCTGGTGGTAGACGCGATGCAGGGTCAGGACGCGGCCAACACGGCGCGTGCCTTCAAGGAAGTGTTGCCGCTGACCGGTGTGGTGCTGACCAAGCTCGACGGTGATGCGCGTGGTGGCGCGGCGCTGTCGGTGCGCCAGATTGCCCAGGCACCGATCAAGTTTGCCGGCGTCAGCGAGAAGATGGACGGTCTGGAGCAGTTCGATGCCGAACGCCACGCCGGCCGTATCCTGGGCATGGGCGACATCGTGGCGCTGGTCGAGCAGGTCACATCCGGCGTCGACATGGAAGCGGCACAGAAGCTCGCCGCCAAGGTCAAGAAGGGTGACAACTTCGACCTGAACGACTTCCTGGGCCAGCTGCAGCAGATGAAGCAGATGGGCGGCCTGTCCAGCCTGATGGAAAAGCTGCCGACGCAGCTCACCGCCAAGGCAACGCAGACCGACATGGATCGCGCCGAGAAGGACATCAAGCGCAAGGAAGGCATCATCTGCAGCATGACGGCGCAGGAGCGCAGCAAGCCCGAGCTGATCAAGGCGACGCGCAAGCGCCGCATTGCCGCCGGTGCCGGCGTGCAGGTGCAGGATGTGAACCGTCTGCTCAAGGAATTCGAGCAGATGCAGGACATGATGAAGAAGATGAAGGGCGGCGGCCTGATGAAGATGATGCGCCGCATGGGCGGCATGAAAGGCCTGGGCGGCATGTTTGGTAGCGGCGGTGGCCTGCCGCCGGGAGGCTTCCCGCCAGGGGGTTTTCCGCCCGGGGGCGGTCTGCCGCGCTAAGCGCCTCTAACCTCCAAAAGCCAATGGCTCCGTCAGTGCGGAGCCATTGCTGTTTTCAGGGCCTGCTTCTGCTGGCAGGCTGGTTCCTGTGCCTGCCCTTAATTGGGGTCCTTGGCGCGGGTGCGGGCCACGGCCGACAGGATACCCAGACCGAACAGGGTCACGGCACCGATGATGATGTACATCTCCGGCACGCCGGCGACAGAGGCACCCCAGGCCAGACCGCCAATGAAGATCAGGAAACCGATCATGTAGAGAACGAAAGACATGGCAACCTCCTCTTGTGTGTTTGTTGCATGGCCTTCATTCTGGTCGTCGGCATGGCAGTCCGCCATCGGCGCAGCGCTGATCCGCGTGTCGGATCAGGCCGACAGCACCACGACAAACAGCCCCTGTCTCCTTGCGGAGCAGGGGCTGTCTGGGCCGGGGAGATGCCGGATCGATCAGCGCGGCAGTACGCTGGCACCCATCAGGTACTGGTCCACCGCACGTGCCGCCTGGCGGCCTTCACGGATCGCCCAGACCACCAGCGACTGGCCACGGCGTACGTCACCCGCAGCGAACACGCCGGGCACGCTGGTGGCGTAGCCGCCCTGCTCGTCGGTCGTGGCGCGTGCGTTGTTGCGCGCATCGGCCTCGACGCCGAAGGACTTGAGCACGGTCGGCACCGGATGGACAAAGCCCATCGCCAGCAGCACCAGGTCGGCTGCCAGGGTTTCCTCGCTGCCCGGTACTTCGGTAGGCTTGCCGTCCTGCCATTCCAGGCGCACCGTCTTGACCGCCACCACGCGGCCCTTGTCCTTGCCGGTTCCGGCGACAAATTCCTTGGTGGCGATGGCGAATTCACGCGTACAGCCCTCGTCGTGGCTGGAACTGGTGCGCAGCTTGAGCGGCCAGTAGGGCCAGGTCAGCGGGCGGTTTTCTTCCTCGGGCGGCTGCGGCAGCAGCTCGAACTGGGTCACGCTGGCGGCGCCGTGGCGGTTGCTGGTGCCGACACAGTCGCTGCCGGTATCGCCACCGCCAATCACGATCACGTGCTTGCCATCGGCGCGCAGCTGCCTGGCCAGCTTGTCACCAGCATTGACCTTGTTCTGCTGCGGCAGGAATTCCATGGCGAAGTGCACGCCATCAAGCTGGCGGCCCGGCACCGGCAGGTCGCGGCTCTGCTCGCTGCCGGTGGTCAGCAGCACGGCATCGAAGTCCTTTTGCAGCTGTTTGGCGCTGATGCTGTCCTTGGCCCAGTTGGTGACCTTGCTGTCGGCCGGCCAGTCGCCCACCAGCACGCCGGTGCGGAATTCCACGCCTTCGGCCTGCATCTGCGCGATACGGCGGTCAATATGCGACTTCTCCAGCTTGAAATCGGGGATGCCGTAGCGCAGCAGGCCACCGATGCGATCGTTCTTCTCGAACACGGTGACGCTGTGGCCGACACGCGCCAGCTGCTGTGCCGCCGCCATGCCGGCGGGGCCGCCGCCAATCACGGCCACCTTCTTGCCGGTCTTCTGCGCCGCCACCTGCGGCACCACCCAGCCGTTGTCCCAGCCGCGATCGATGATGGCGTGCTCGATCGACTTGATGCCGACCGGGGACTTGTCGATGTTCAACGTGCAGGCGGCCTCGCACGGAGCCGGGCAGATGCGGCCGGTGAAGTCCGGGAAGTTGTTGGTGCTGTGCAGCACTTCCAGCGCATCCTGCCAGTCCTGCGCATAGACCAGGTTATTGAAGTCCGGGATGATGTTGTTGACCGGGCAGCCGCTGTTGCAGAACGGCGTGCCGCAGTCCATGCAGCGGGCCGCCTGCTGCTTCGCCTGCGCATCATCCAGGCCGATGACGAATTCGCGGTAGTGCTTCAGCCGTTCCTTGACCGGACGGTAGCCCTCTTCCAGCCGCTCATATTCCATGAATCCAGTGATTTTTCCCATGATCGTCTTCCGTTATCTGAGGTAGGTTGCGGGGGCTTACTCGGCCTTGCCGGTGCTCTTCTTGCTGGCGGCCGGCTTGCGCGCGGCGGGCTTGCGGGCAGCCGGCTTTTTCGCCGGGCCACCGGCCGACTTCATCTCGACGGCGGTGGCAGCGACCTGCTGCGTGATGTCCGGAATCGGGCTTTCGCCGGCACCGGTCTTGCCGCGTGCATGGATCTCGGCCAGGGCACGGCGGTACTCGTGCGGGAACACCTTGACGAACTTCTTCAGGCTGGCGTCCCAGTTCTCCAGGATGTCGCGGGCACGGCGGCTGCCGGTCCAGCGGCTGTGGTCCTGCAGCAGCTTCTTCAGCTGCTCCTCGTCGCTCTGGCCACGGTGCCAGATACCGGCATCGATGCTGGCCTGCTGCTCGTCAACCTTGAGTACCGGCTCCAGCGCCACCATGGCGGTGTTGCAGCGGCTGGCAAACTGGCCGTCCTCGTCGTAGACATAGGCGACACCGCCGCTCATGCCAGCAGCAAAGTTGCGGCCGGTCTTGCCCAGCACCGCCACGGTGCCACCAGTCATGTATTCGCAGCCATGGTCGCCGGTGCCTTCGACCACCGCAGTGGCACCGGACAGGCGCACGGCAAAGCGTTCGCCGGCGACACCGGCAAAGAAGGCCTCGCCGGTCGTCGCGCCGTAAAGCACGGTGTTGCCGACGATGATGTTCTCTGCAGCCAGTCCGGGGAAGTCCAGGCTCGGGCGCACCACCACGCGGCCACCACTCAGGCCCTTGCCGGTGTAGTCGTTGGCCTCGCCAATCAGGCTCAGCGTGATGCCCTTGCACAGGAAGGCGCCAAAGGACTGGCCGCCGGTACCTTCCAGCTGGATATGGATGCTGTCATCCGGCAGGCCCTCGGGGTGCACCTTGGTCACGGCACCGGACAGCATGGCACCGACAGTGCGGTTGACGTTGCGCGCATGCTCGATGAACTTGACCTTCTCGCCCTTCTCGATCGCCGGGCGGCACTTGTGGATCAGGGTCTGGTCCAGCGCCTTCTCCAGGCCGTGCTCCTGCGTATCGACATGCAGGCGTGCCACATCGGCCGCGACCTGCGGCTGGGCAAACAGGCGGCTGAAATCCAGGCCGCCGGCCTTCCAGTGCGCCAGGCCCTTCTGCATGTCGAGCAGGTCGCTGCGGCCGACCAGCTCATCGAACTTGCGGATACCGAGCTGGGCCATCAGCTGGCGCACTTCCTCGGCCACGAAGAAGAAGTAGTTGACCACGTGTTCGGGCTGGCCGCTGAACTTGGCGCGCAGCTGCGGATCCTGCGTGGCGACGCCGACCGGACAGGTGTTCAGGTGGCACTTGCGCATCATGATGCAGCCCTCAACCACCAGCGGTGCCGTGGCAAAGCCGACTTCATCGGCTCCCAGCAGCGCAGCGATGACGACATCGCGGCCGGTCTTCATCTGGCCGTCGGCCTGCACGCGCACGCGGCCACGCAGGCGGTTCAGCACCAGCGTCTGCTGGGTTTCGGCCAGGCCGATTTCCCACGGGCTGCCGGCATGCTTGATGGAGGACCAGGGCGAGGCACCGGTACCGCCGTCATGGCCTGCGATGACAATATGGTCGGCCTTGCACTTGGTGACGCCGGCGGCAATCGTGCCGACACCAACCTCGGACACCAGCTTGACGCTGATATCGGCATGCGGCGCGACGTTCTTCAGGTCGTGGATCAGCTGTGCCAGGTCCTCGATCGAGTAGATGTCGTGGTGCGGCGGTGGCGACACCAGCGTCACGCCCGGCACGCTGTGGCGCAGGAAGCCGATGTAGTCGCTCACCTTGCCGCCCGGCAGCTGGCCGCCCTCGCCCGGCTTGGCACCCTGCGCCATCTTGATCTGGATCTGGTCGGCACTGCTCAGGTACTCGGCGGTGACGCCGAAGCGGCCCGATGCCACCTGCTTGATCTTGCTGCGCAGGCTGTCACCGGCCTGCACGGCGATGTCGGCGGCGACCTTGTCACTGCCAATGATGGCGGCCAGCGTGGTCTGCTGCGTGATCGGGATGCCTTTCAGCTCGTTGCGATAGCGCGCCGGGTCCTCGCCGCCCTCGCCGGTATTGCTCTTGCCGCCAATGCGGTTCATCGCCAGCGCCAGCGTGGCATGCGCCTCAGTCGAAATCGAGCCGAGCGACATGGCGCCGGTGGCAAAGCGCTTGACGATCTCGGCTGCCGGTTCGACTTCTTCCAGCGGAATCACCGCGGCCGGGTCGAAACGGAACTCGAACAGGCCGCGCAGCGTCATGTGGCGACGGCTCTGGTCGTTGATGATCTGGGCGTATTCCTTGTAGGTGTTGAAGTTGTTGGCACGCGTGCTGTGCTGCAGCTTGGCAATCGCGTCCGGCGTCCACATGTGCTCCTCGCCGCGCGTGCGCCAGGCGTACTCGCCACCGGCATCGAGCGCCTTGGCCAGCACCGGGTCATTGCCAAACGCGGCACGGTGCAGGCGCAGCGCTTCCTCGGCGATCTCGAACACGCCAATGCCCTCGACGCGGCTGGCGGTGCCGGTAAAGTACTTCTGCACGGTGGCGGTGTTCAGGCCGATCGCCTCGAACAGCTGCGCACCGCAGTAGCTCATGTAGGTGCTCACGCCCATCTTGGACATGATCTTGCTCAGGCCCTTGCCGATCGCCTTGATGTAGTTGTAGATCGCCTTCTCGGCGCTCAGCTCGCCCGGCAGCTCCTGGTGGATGTTCTGCAGCGTTTCCAGCGCCAGATACGGGTGCACGGCTTCGGCACCGTAGCCGGCCAGCACGGCAAAGTGGTGCACCTCGCGCGCCGATCCGGTCTCCACCACCAGGCCGGTGGTGGTGCGCAGGCCGGAACGCACCAGGTGCTGGTGGATCGCCGACAGCGCCAGCAGCGCCGGCACCGCCACGCGGTCCGGGCCCATGGCTCGGTCACTGATGATCAGGATGTTGTGGATACCGCTGACGTTGTTGTTGCCGGAAGTGACCGCATCCACGGCTTCCGCGCACAGCGAAGCCAGCTTGGCCTCGACGCCATCGGCACCCCATTCCACCGGGTAGGTGATGTCCAGCGTGTAGCTGCTGAACTTGCGCTGGGTGTGCTCGGCGATGTCGCGCAGGCGCGCCATGTCGTCAAAGTCGAGGATAGGCTGGGCCACCTCGAGACGCATCGGCGGGTTCACCTGGTTGATGTCCAGCAGGTTCGGCTTGGGGCCGATAAAGGACACCAGCGACATCACGATGGCTTCGCGGATCGGATCGATCGGCGGGTTGGTGACCTGGGCAAACAACTGGCGGAAATAGTTGGCCAGCGGCTTGCTGCGATCCGACAGCACGGCCAGCGGGCTGTCGTTGCCCATGGAGCCGATGCCTTCCTCGCCCTGTGCCGCCATCGGTGCCATCAGGAACTTGATGTCTTCCTGGCTGTAGCCAAAAGCCTGCTGCGCATCCAGCAACGACACACCAGCATTCCCCTGGTTACGCACCACGTTCTTCACCGGCAGGTCGTGCAGGCCGATGCGCAGGTTCTCGATCCACTGCTTGTAGGGCTTGCCGTTCGACATCTGCGACTTGATTTCCTCGTCGTCGATCATGCGGCCCTGCTCGAAATCGATCAGGAACATCTTGCCTGGCTGCAGGCGCCACTTCTTGACGATCTTGTGCTCGGGCACCGGCAGCACGCCGGATTCGGAGCCCATGATGACGAAGCCGTCATCGGTGACGCAATAGCGCGCCGGACGCAAGCCGTTGCGGTCCAGCGTGGCGCCAATCTGGCGGCCATCGGTGAACACCAGCGAGGCCGGGCCGTCCCAGGGCTCGAGCATGGCAGCGTGGTACTCGTAGAAGGCGCGGCGGCGCGCGTCCATGGTCTCGTGCTGCTCCCAGGGCTCGGGAATCATCATCATCACGGCCTGGCTGATCGGGTAGCCGGCCATGGTCAGCAGTTCCAGGCAGTTGTCGAACGTAGCGGTATCGGACTGGCCGGCGAAGCTGATCGGGTACAGCTTCTGCAGGTCCTCGCCCAGCACCGGGGAGGACATCACGCCTTCACGCGCCAGCATCCAGTTGTAGTTGCCCTTGACGGTGTTGATCTCGCCGTTGTGCGCGACATAGCGGTAGGGGTGCGCCAACGGCCACTCGGGGAAGGTGTTGGTGGAGAAGCGCTGGTGCACCAGGCCCAGCGCCGAAACGCAGCGTTCGTCGGCCAGGTCGTCGTAGTAGACGCCGACCTGATCCGCCAGCAGCAGACCCTTGTACACCACGGTACGGCTGCTCATGCTGGGCACGTAATATTCCTTGCTGTACTTGAGCTGCAGCTTCTGGATGTTGGCGCTGGCGGTCTTGCGGATCACGTACAGCTTGCGCTCCAGCGCGTCCTGCACGATGACGTCCGCGCCACGGCCGACGAACACCTGGCGGATCACCGGCTCCTTCTCGCGCACCGCCGGCGACATGGGCATCTCGGCGTTGACCGGCACATCACGCCAACCCAGCACCACCTGGCCTTCGGCCTTGATGGCGCGCTCCATTTCCTGTTCGCAAGCCAGGCGACTGGCGTGCTCCTTGGGCAGGAAGATCATGCCGACGCCGTATTCGCCCACTGGCGGCAGTTCCACGCCCTGCTGGCCCATCTCCTCGCGATAGAGCGCATCGGGTAACTGGATCAGGATGCCGGCACCGTCGCCCATCAGCTTGTCGGCACCGACGGCACCGCGGTGGTCCAGGTTCTCCAGGATCTTCAGCGCCTGCGTCACGATGTCATGGCTTTTCTCGCCACGGATGTGGGCGACAAAGCCCACGCCACAGGCGTCATGCTCCTGGCCAGCGGCATACAGGCCGTGTTGTTCCAGATGGTGTTTTTCTGCAGAGATGGTCATGGTGTGCATCCAGTCCGTGGAAAGAATCAAGCGCAAAAATCATTGCAACGCAGCAAGAATACGGCAAAAAATTTCCCCTGAAAAAGAAAATAAAAGGGGTCTGACCCTAATTAATTCATGATCAAATTTATAGGAAATTAAATAGGGACAGATTTAAATCAAGGACAGGAAAAGAGTTTCAGGCGTCTGCCGCGGGTGCTTCCACTGCCGGCTTGCGCGGACGACCAGGAGATTTTTTTTCCAGCCGGCGGCCGGTCAGCTGTTGCAGCGCTTGCACAAAGGCTTCCGAGCCCTGTACCCAGCCCTGCCGGGCCGCCTGCTGCAGCTGCTGGCTGCGCTGCTGCACCGCGGCATCGTCAAGCAGCTGGCGATACGCCGCCTCGCGTGCAAACGGGGTGTTGCCCAGTGCCCAGACCTGCGGCGGCACGGCGATCTGGCGCTCACTGCGCAGCCCGGCATAGTGGGCACAGCTGGACCAGGGGTAATCTTCCGGCTGCTGCACCAGGCCGGCCTGCAGCGGCAAGCGATCCAGGCTGGCCATGGCTGCCAGCAGACTGTGCTCCGGATCGAGCACGGTGCCACGGTAGCGTCCTTCCCACAACGTGCCACTGCGCAGGTGGGCGGCGTTGAAATGGCGCACATGGCCGCGTCCCAGATCCTGCATCATGCGCGGCAGCGCCTGCGCATCGGGTGGCGTCAGGATCAGCTGGAATTCATCCGGCAGCAGCACCCAGGCATGCAGTCCTACACGATGGCGCGCTGCCGACTCGCGCACCAGTGCCAGCAGATGCTGGTAATCTGCCTGGGTGATACAGATGGACTGGCGGTTGTTGCCGCGCTGGATGATGTGGTGCGGGTAGCCCGGCACGCACAGTCTGGCCAGTCTAGCCATGTGCGAAACTCCCTGTCGTGAGCGGCTGATGCCGTTTGCGCTGATAGTGTAAGGCCGTCAACCCGATGAACCCCGACCGTATGGCGCTCCGTCCGGACGCCCCGCTGCACGTGCTGATGAATGCCGGCTCCGGCAGTCTGGATGAGAGCCATCCGGACGAATTGCGCACGGCGCTGCAAGCCTCCGGCCGACGCTGGAAGCTGGTGGCACTGGAGCCAGCCGATATCGAACAATCCGCCCGCATTGCCGTGGCCGAGGCCAAGCACGCCGGCGCCATCGTGGTCGCCGCCGGTGGCGACGGCACCATCAACGCCGTGGCCAATGCCGTCAGTGACAGCGGCTGCGTGATGGGCGTGCTGCCCGAAGGCACTTTCAACTATTTCTGCCGTGCCCACGGCATTGCCACCGATCCGGTCGAGGCGCTGCAACAGTTGCTGCACGGCAAGCTGGTGCCAGTGCAGGCCGGCCGCATCAACGGCCACCTGTTCCTGGTGAATGCCAGCCTCGGCCTCTACCCGCTGCTGCTGGAAGACCGCGAACGCTTCAAGGCCACCCTCGGCCGCAGCCGGCTGGTGGCCGGGCTGGCCGCCATCTACAGCATGCTGCGGCGCCCGGTGCAGATGACGCTGGCCATGAGTGGCCAGGCCGACGGCGGCAGCAGCCAGCTGCCCGGCCAGCGCATTTTCCGCACGCCGACACTGTTCGTCGGCAACAACGCACTGCAGTTGCAGCAGATTGGCCTGCTGCCAGCCTCTGAAGGCGATGCCCTGCCGACGCTCGATCAGGAGCTGCATGCGGTGGTGCTGGCTCCGGTGAGTACGCTGCGCCTGTTCTGGCTGGCGCTGCGCGGCGCGCTCGGCTCGCTGGGCGAGGAGCCGGAATCGGTCTGGCACTTCCCGTTCCGCCAGCTGCAGGTACACCGCCACGGCTATCCCGGCCAGACCCAGGTGCAGGTCGCCACCGATGGCGAGGTGCGCTGGATGCGTACGCCGCTGCGCTTCGAGATCGTGCCCGAGGCCCTGCAGCTGATCGTGCCGGACCCGGACCGGCTGCGCCCCATGAATCCGCAAGACCCGAAAGCCCCCTGACGATGACGACCCTGCTGCAGATTTCCGATACCCACTTTGGCACCGAACAGCCCGCCGTGCTGCAGGCCCTGCGCGCATTGGCCGAAGCCGAGCAGGTGCAGCATGTGCTGCTCGCCGGCGACATCACCATGCGCGCCCGGCGCGGCCAGTTCGCGGCCGCCCGCGCCTTCATGGACAGCCTGCCGGTGCAGACGCGCATGGCCCTGCCCGGCAACCATGACATCTCGCTGTGGTTGCCCTGGCGCCGCTTTCTGTGGCCCTATCGCCTCTTCCAGAAGTATTTCCCCACCGCCTTTGATGCCGACGGCGTGATCCACTGGGATCTGGGCCCCATCCAGCTGATCGGCGTGCGCACCACGCGGCGTTACCGGCATATCCAGGGTGAGGCTTCGCAGGCACAGATCGCCAACGTCAGCCGGCGTCTGCGCGCACTGCCCGACACGGCGCTCAAGCTGGTGGCCGTCCACCAGCCGGCGCTGGTGATCGAAGAAGAGGAGCGCAAAAACCTGTTGCGTGGCGCCGCGCACGCCAATGCGACCTGGCGCGCCGCCGGGGCACTGGGTGTGCTCGGCGGCCACATCCATGAACCGTATGTGGAGCTGATCCCGCCCGGGCCGGACGATGCGCCCGGCGCGCTCTGGGCCCTACAATCCGGCACGGCTGTTTCCGACCGCATCCGCGACAACTACCCGAATTCCGTGAATCTGCTCCGCCCTGCCACCGCCGCCCCGCAAGGCCATCTGCACAATCCCCTGCAACTGCTGGAGCCGCAATGGCAGGTCGAGCGCTGGGACTTCGACGCCAGCCTGCAGGCCTTTACCTGCGTTGCCACCACCTGGCTGCGATGAACAGCGCCCTGCTGCCCAACAGCCCCGATGCCCTGGCCACGCAGAGCGCGTTCTGGACCTCGGTGGCCCTGCAATGGGGACAGGCGCCGGGCATGGTATTCATTCTCTGGCTGCTGCTGGTGGCCGCCACCGCCTTGCCCCTCTGCGCATTCATGCAACGCGACAGCG
The DNA here is from genome assembly GCF_036312245.1 of Brachymonas sp. J145. Lineage (NCBI taxonomy): Bacteria > Pseudomonadati > Pseudomonadota > Betaproteobacteria > Burkholderiales > Comamonadaceae > Allobrachymonas > Brachymonas sp. J145. Next base: position 132,842 of record NZ_JAZDCI010000001.1, read on the forward strand.
CCATCCGCAGGCCGCTGCATGCACCGCTGGGCAGTGCCGCCATCGTCTGGATGGTGCTGGCCGCCACACTCTGGAGCGCCCTGGCCTGGCAGGTGACGCACGACGGGCCGGTCACGCGGCTGGACACCGCTCTTGCCCATACGCTCAGCCTGCACGTGCATCCGGCGCTGTTGACGTTGTTCGGTACGGTGAGCCATCTGGCGGATACCCCGGTGCTGACGGCCGCCTGCATTGTCGGTGCCGTACTCCTCGCCTGGCGCGGCGAGCGGAAGATGGCGGCGGGCTGGGTCTGGGCCATCGCAGGCAATGCCCTGCTCAACGTGATGCTCAAGCAATGGGTGGGCCGCGTGCGGCCCTCGCATGTGGAGGGCTACACCATGGCGGGCGGCCTGAGCTTTCCGAGCGGCCACAGTTCGGGTTCGCTGGTGGCCTACGGCATGCTTGCGTGGATGCTGCTGCACCTGCACCCCGGCTGGCCCTGCCGGCTACGCGTTGCCGTGCTCACCGCTGCTGCGCTGGCAGTGGCCGCCGTGGGCTACAGCCGCATCGGGCTGCAGGTGCACTATCTGACCGATGTGCTGGGCGGCTGGCTTTCCGGGAGCCTGTGGCTGGCAGGCAGCATGGGACTGGTGCGGGCGCTGGAGCGGCGCGAGAGGGCCGCCTGATCTGGGCGCCGTTCGTCCAAGCGTCTCGCACGTGTGTCAGCCAGGGATTGCGGGCGGAATGTTCGTGCGCTTGCTGTAACGCAGTCCACACGCGCCTGCCAGCGCCCCTTCGCTCACGCCCCGTCCGGGCGCTTTCGCATAATCCTTCGGTAAAAGGTATTGCGGCTGATGCCGAGCCGGCGCGCAGCGAGCGAGAGATTTCCCTCCGCCTCGCGCAGGGCCTGCTCCATCACGTCGCGCGTGTATTGCGCCAGCGGCACGCAACCCGCGCGCAGGCGAGATAATTCGCCCTCCTCGATGACTGCCGTTCGTGTTGTGGCAAAACCCGGGTCGGCGCTCCGGCGATGTCCGTATGGCATATCCTGTGGCGCGCCAGCGCCCGGGGCCTGCCGCGCCTCCTGCAGCTCCTGCACCAGATCGTCCGGCAGGTGCTCCATGCCGATCACGCAGGCATCATCGAGCAGCGCCACCGTGGTGCGCAGCGTGTTGTCGAGCTGGCGCAGATTGCCTGGCCAGGGATGCTGGCGCAGCACGCGCGCCAGCTCCGGATCCAGTTCGATCGCACGATGCGGCGCATGCCGTTGCAGCATGCGCTGCACCAGCGCATCCCAGTCGCTGCGCTGGCGCAGCGCCGGCAGATGCAGGGTCAATCCATTCAGGCGCCAGTACAGGTCGGCACGGAAACGCCCTGCAGCCACCTCTTCCTTCAGGTCGCGGTGCGTGGCACACACCAGCGCAAAATCCACCGCCACCGGCTGGCCACCCCCCAGCGGCACTACCTGACGCTCCTGCAACACGCGCAGCAGCCGCGTCTGCATGGCCAGCGGCATATCGCCGATCTCGTCCAGAAACAGCGTGCCTCGGTGCGCCTGGCGAATGCTTCCCGGCGCGCCCTCGCGCCGCGCACCGGTGTAGGCGCCAGGAGCATAGCCGAACAGCTCGGCCTCGATCAGATTTTCCGGCAAGGCCGCGCAATTCACCGCCACAAAGGCCTGCTCACGCCGCTGGCTGCTGGCGTGGATGGCCTTGGCCAGCACCTCCTTGCCCGAACCGGATTCGCCATGCAGCAGCACGGCAATCGGCTTGTCCAGCACCTTGCGCGCCTTCTCCAGCACGCCGTGCCAGGCTGCATCGCCGGTATCCAGCGCCTGCAACGCATCCGGCTCGCGGCTGATGCTGCGGCTCGGCATATCCAGCGTGGCCGCACGCGACCAGCCCTGTTCCACCCGCACATGCAGCACCGGCACCGCAGGCGCGCTCAGGCAGCGCAGCCGCAAGGGCGCCGGGCTGCGATGGCTGGCGCGCAGCAAGTGTTCGCGGTCCGCGTCCACCACCTGCTCCAGCCGCACCCGACCCAGCTGACTGGCACGCAGGTTGAGCAATGCCAGCGCCGCCTGGTTGGCACCCACCAGCACGCCTTCTTCCGACAGTGCCAGCACACCCTCGGCCAGCGTGCCGATGCCTTCGGCCAGCGGATGCACGTGCAGCCGCATGTGCCGCCCGTGGCAGGCGTCGAACAGGCGGTTCTCGATCATCTGGGTGGCCGCACGCACCATGCTGAATGTGTGCGGATGCCGGCTGCTGCGCTCGCCGGACATGTTGAGCACGCCCAGCACACTGCCATCGGGCGCCACCACGGGCGCCGCTGCGCAGGTCAGAAAAGTGTTGCACTCCAGGAAGTGCTCCGCCCCGTGCACCACCACCGGCACGCCTTCTGCCAGCGCAGTTCCCACCGCATTGGTGCCGCGGTACTGCTCGTGCCAGCTCGCTCCAGGCATCAGTGCCACGCGCTCGGCCCGCGTCATGAAACCGGGATCGCCCAGCGCATGCAGCAGCAGGCCATCGGCATCGGCCAGCAGCAGCACACTGCCACTGCCGCGCGTCTGTCCATGCAGGTATTCCATCACCGGACGGGCGTGGGCCAGCAGTTGGTGCTGGCGTTCGGTGGCACGCTCGACTTCGAAGCGCGAGAGATGCGGCACGTGCGGGCGCATGCCGAAGGCATCCACGCCGGCAGCGAGGCTGCGCCGCCACGAACGCGACACGTGCGCCAGCGATGCGGGCAGCAGATCCTCGGGCTGCGCATCGCGCTCGTACAGCGCGTGGCGGGCCCGGCGCAACAGGGCGTCTGATTCGACAGTGCCAAGTGCGGTCATGGCTGTCTCCTTGTGCAGGACGGTACGGATCCTGCTTTTTCTGTCATTGAGCAGTCGATGCTAGCACGCAAGGCCTCGGCGCCGTGTTGGCGTTTGCACTGTGCCAAAACGGAACACCTGGTACACCGGGGACACGTCCGGGCTGGTACAGATGGCGCACCCTGGCGCAACCACCGGGTACTCCGGAGCACCACAAACAGCCATCCAGGCCACCAGATCTCCGGACAAACCCGCAGGTCCGCGAAGTTGGCACATCGCTTGCAAGAAGCAGGTCGACGGCGCAACTGCCGCCGTTGCAAACCACAACCGACATCCAAGGAGACACCCCATGATCTATCCCGCACCCGGCCAAGCAGGCGCCCCGCTGCAATTCAAGGCCAAGTACGACAACTTCATCAACGGCCAGTGGACGCCGCCGGTGAAAGGCGAATATTTCGACAACATCACCCCGATCAACGGCCAGGCCTACTGCCAGGCGGCCCGCTCCACCGCCGAAGACATCGAGCGCGCCCTCGACGCCGCCCATGCCGCAGCCGACGCCTGGGGCAAGACTTCCGCCACCGAGCGCAGCAACATCCTGCTGAAGATCGCCGACCGCATCGAGGCCAACCTGGAAAAGCTGGCCTACGCCGAAACCGTGGACAACGGCAAGCCGATACGCGAAACGCTGAATGCCGACATTCCGCTGGCCGCAGACCACTTCCGCTACTTCGCCGGCTGCCTGCGCGCGCAGGAAGGCCACATGTCGGAGATCGACGCCAACACGGTCGCCTACCACTTCCAGGAACCGCTGGGCGTGGTCGGCCAGATCATCCCCTGGAACTTCCCGATCCTGATGGCCGCCTGGAAACTGGCCCCTGCCCTGGGCGCCGGCAACTGCGTGGTGCTCAAGCCGGCCGAGTCGACCCCTACCAGCATTCTGGTGCTGACCGAGCTGATCGCCGACCTGCTGCCACCCGGCGTGCTCAACGTGGTGAACGGCTTCGGCCGCGAGGCCGGCATGCCGCTGGCCACCAGCCGCCGCATTGCCAAGATCGCCTTCACCGGCTCCACGGCCACCGGCCGGGTGATTGCCCAGGCCGCTGCCAACAACCTGATTCCCGCGACGCTGGAGCTGGGCGGCAAGTCCCCCAACATCTTCTTTGCCGACATCATGGACAAGGACGATGCCTTCCTCGACAAGGCGATCGAAGGCCTGGTGCTGTTCGCCTTCAACCAGGGCGAGGTCTGCACCTGTCCCTCGCGCGCCGTGATCCAGGAATCGATCTACGACCGCTTCATCGAGCGCTGCCTGCAGCGCGTGGCCGCCATCAAGCAGGGCAACCCGCTGGATACCGACACCATGCTGGGCGCACAGGCGAGCAAGGTCCAGCTGGAAAAGATCAGCAGCTATCTGGAACTGGGCAAGCAGGAAGGCGCGCAGGTGCTGATCGGCGGCGCGCCGGCCCAACTGGAAGGCGACCTGGCTGGCGGCTACTACGTGCAGCCCACGCTGTTCAAGGGCCACAACAGGATGCGCATCTTCCAGGAGGAAATCTTCGGCCCGGTGCTGGCCGTGACCACCTTCAAGGACGAAGCCGAGGCGCTGGAAATCGCCAACGACACGCTGTACGGCCTGGGCGCCGGCGTGTGGAGCCGCAACGGCAACGTCGCCTACCGCATGGGCCGTGGCATCAAGGCCGGCCGCGTATGGACCAACTGTTACCACGCCTATCCGGCGCACGCTGCCTTCGGCGGCTACAAGGAATCCGGCATCGGCCGTGAAAACCACAAGATGATGCTCGACCACTACCAGCAGACCAAGAACCTGCTGGTCAGCTACAGCGAAAACAAGCTGGGCTTCTTCTGACCCCTGCAGTTCCCATCCTCTGGCTTTTTTCCATACCTACAAGGAGACTCCCATGTCCGTATCCCATTTCTTCATGCCCGTGCAGAACATCATCGGCCCCGGCGCACTCGACGAGGCGCTGCAGATCGTCGGCAAGATGGGCTTTCGCAAGGCCCTGATCGTGACCGACCCCGGCCTGAGCAAGATCGGTGTGGCCAACACCGTGTCCGACAAGCTGGCAGCCCAGGGCATTCCCGCCACCGTGTTTGACGGTGCCCAGCCCAACCCGACCGTGAGCAACGTCAATGCCGGCCTGGAAGCACTGAAGGCGGCGCAGGCCGATCTGGTGGTGTCGCTGGGCGGCGGCTCCTCGCATGACTGCGCCAAGGGCATTGCGCTGGTCGCGGCCAACGGCGGCAAGATCGAGGACTACGAGGGCGTGGACAAGTCCGCCAAGCCGCAGCTGCCACTGCTGGCGGTCAACACCACGGCCGGCACGGCATCCGAGATGACGCGCTTCACCATCATCACCGACGAGACGCGCCACGTGAAAATGGCCATTGTCGACAAGCACGTCACCCCCTTCCTGTCGGTAAACGACTCCAGCATGATGGAAGGCATGCCGGCCTCGCTGACCGCCGCCACCGGCATGGATGCGCTGACGCACGCGGTCGAATCCTATGTCTCCACCGCCGCCACGCCGCTGACCGATGCCTGCGCCGTCAAGGCCATCGAACTGATCGCACGCTACCTGCCCACCGCCGTGAGCGAGCCGAAGAACCAGGAAGCGCGCGAGAAGATGGCCTATGCGCAGTTCCTGGCCGGCATGGCCTTCAACAACGCCTCGCTTGGTTACGTGCATGCCATGGCGCACCAGCTCGGCGGCTTCTACGACCTGCCGCACGGCGTCTGCAACGCGCTGCTGCTGCCGCATGTCGAGGCCTTCAACATGAGCGCTGCTTCCGGCAAGCTCAACGAAGTCGGCGCCATTCTGCAGGCCAACAACCCGCAACTGGCGGGTCTGGATCCGGTGGCGGCCATCAAGAAGCTGGCCGATATCGTCGGCATTCCGAAATCGCTGGAAGAGCTGGGCGTGAAGCGCGAGGACTTCGACGTGCTGGCCGCAAACGCGCTCAAGGACGTGTGCGGATTCACCAACCCGGTGCAGGCCAGCCACGCCGAGATCGTCGGCATCTTTGCCGAGGCCTACGGTCCGCGCTGATCGTCCTGGCTCCTGTTGCGCTGGCCTGGATGCCAGCGTTTGCCCCCGCTGCCCTGCGTCCTGACGCAGCACGCGGGGGCGTTTTTTATAGCGGCAGAACTTGGGGCGCCCTTATCGCTCGCTCAGCGCCGCAATTCCGCCACCGTCCGCTGCAAATCCTGCGCCCACTGCTGCCGGCTGCGCCCCTGCGCCCGCTCCGGCTCGCCAAAGGTCACGCGTGCCACCACGCCCTCGGCGCGCACCGTGCGCCAGAGTGATTCCAGCAGCGTGTCGTCCCCGATGTAGCACGGCGCCTGGCTCAGCCTTCCCTGCGCATCCAGAAACTGCAGCGCCACCGGCTGCACCGGCGCATCCACGCTGATGGCGGCCTGCAGCAGGTTGGCGTGGAAGGGCAGCAGATCGACACCGTCGCTGGTCGTCCCTTCGGGGAAGAAGGCCAGCACATCGCCCTGCTGCAGCCGCTCCGCCATGGTGTGCAGCACGCGGTGTGCATCACGGCGCGAGGTGCGCTGCAGGTACAGCGTATCGGCCGAGTCCGCCAGACGACCGACCACCGGCCAGTGCTTCACTTCCGACTTGGAAATGAAACGGCAGAAGCGGATCGCATGGATGGTCGGGATGTCCACCCAGGAAATGTGATTGGCCACCAGCATCAGGCCATCCGGCCCGGCCTCGGCCGGAGTGCCACGCACCTGCAGCGTGATGCCGCAGCGGCGCACCGCCTCGGCCGCCCAGCGCTGCACGGTGGCCCGGCGCTCGGCCTCGCCCAGGCGCGGAAAGCGCGTATAGACGATCCAGAAGCCCGCAAGAATGTGGGCCAGCAGACGCCACAGGCGCCCCAGGCCACGCCAGGTGTTTGTCTCCATTTTTTTCTTCCCGGACTCTGGCTGCGGAAATCAGGCCGGCTGCGCCACCTTGCTGCGTTCTGCTTCGAAGGCGATCTGGCCATCCACCACGGTCGCACGCACGCGACCCTGCAGTTCGAAGCCCTGGAACGGCGTGAACTTGCCCTGGCTGCGCAGCGCCTGCGGCGTCACCTGCCAGAGCTGCTCCGGATCCCAGATGCAGATGTCAGCCATGCCGCCCACCACCAGTTGGCCGGCACTGGCCGACAGCGTGCCGAGCGACTGGCCCAGCACTTGGGCAGAACGGTGGGTCACGGTAGCCAGCGTCTGCAACGGGTGCAGGCCGTCTTCTGCGGCCCACTTGAGCGCCAGTGCCAGCAGCAGTTCGACGCCGGTGGCACCGGGCGCGGCTTCGGCAAACGGCAGCACCTTGGCATCGGCCTCCATTGGCGTGTGGTCGCTGACCAGCGCATCGATCGTGCCATCGGCCAGGCCGGCACGCAGCGCCGCCCGATCGGACGGCTGGCGCAGCGGCGGACACAGGCGCGCCCGGCTGTCAAAATAGCCGATATCGGCTTCGGCCAGATGCAGCGAGTTGATGCTGATGTCGCAGCTCAGCGGCAGGCCGGCTGCCTTGGCCTGACGCACCAGCTCCACGGCTGCCGCACTGGACAGGCGGCACAGGTGCACGCGCGCGCCGGTGACCTTCATCAGCTCGACGATGGTCATGATGGCAATGGTTTCGGCCAGTACCGGCACGCCGGACAGGCCCATGCGCGTGGCCAGCGCACCGGCCGCGGCCACGCCGCCGCCAAGCCAGGCATCTTCGGGACGCAGCCAGACGGTATAGCCAAAGGTGGCGGCGTACTGGAAGGCGCGCTGCAGCACCTGGGTGTTGCGCACCACCACATCGGCCTGCGAGAAGCCGACACAGCCGGATTCGGTCAGCGAAGCCATCTCGGTCAGCACCTCGCCCTGCAGGTTGCGCGTCAGCGCGCCCAGCGGAAAGACCCGGCTCTGGCGCAGGCGCGAAGCGCGGAAGCGCAGCATCTCGACCAGGCCGGGCTCGTCCAGTACCGGATCGGTATCGGGCGGGCAGACCAGGCTGGTCACGCCGCCGGCCACGGCGGCAGCCAGTTCGCTTTCGAGCATGTGGGCATGCTCCTGGCCGGGCTCGCGCAGGCGCACGCCCAGATCGACCAGCCCCGGCAACACCCAGCAGCCGCTGGCATCCAGGGTGCGCTGCGGCGCAAAGTCCTGCGGCAGGCGCCCGATCCCGATGATGCGACCGGAGGCAATGGCGATATCGGCCAGCTGGTCGGTTCCGTCTGCCGGGTTGAGGACCCGGCCACCCTGAATGCGGATTTTCATGCGTTGTCTCTCTCAGGCGTCATGGCTGGCGACGATGCTCATCACGGCCATGCGCACGGCAATACCGAAAGTCACCTGCGGCAGGATCACGCTTTGCGCGCCATCGACCACGGCAGAATCGATTTCCACGCCGCGGTTGATCGGGCCCGGGTGCATCACGATGGCATCGGGCTTGGCGCGCAGCAGTTTCTCGGGCGTCAGGCCGAAACTGTGGAAGTATTCCTGGCTGCTGGGCAGCAGCGCACCGCTCATGCGCTCGTTCTGCAGGCGCAGCATGATGACCACGTCACAGTCGCGGATACCCTCTTCCAGCTCATGGAAGACCTGCACGCCCAGCTGGGCAAAGCTGGCCGGCACCAGGGTCTTCGGGCCGACCACACGCACCTCGGGGCAACCGAGCGTGGTCAGCGCATGGATGTCGCTGCGCGCCACGCGCGAGTGCAGCACGTCGCCGACGATGGCGACGCGCAGGTTGGTGAAATCGCCCTTGTAGTGGCGGATCGTGTACATGTCGAGCAGGCCTTGCGTCGGGTGCGCGTGGCGGCCGTCACCGGCGTTGACCACGTGCACATGCGGTGCCACGTTCTGCGCGATCAGGTAGGGGGCGCCACTCTCGCTGTGGCGCACGACAAAGATGTCGGCCGCCATCGCGCTCAGGTTGGCGATGGTATCGAGCAGGCTCTCGCCCTTGGAGGCCGAGGAACGCGCGATGTCCAGGTTGAACACGTCGGCGCTCAGGCGCTTGGCGGCAATCTCGAAGGTGGTGCGGGTGCGCGTGCTGTTCTCGAAGAACAGGTTGAACACGCTCTTGCCGCGCAGCAGCGGCACCTTCTTGACCTCGCGGTCGTTGATGCTGACGAATTGCGCTGCCGTATCGAGGATGTGCGTGAGGTGCTCGCGCGACAGCCCTTCGGTGGACAGCAGGTGGATCATTTCACCGTTGCTGTTGAGCTGGGGATTCTTGGAGAGGAACATGGAGGCTTTCCCGGATCAAGAAAGGAAAATCAGGCTTTGCTGGGCTTGAGGCGGAAGCTGAAGCTGCCGTCGGTACCGCGCAGCAGCGCCAGCGACTGCGTGGATGGCAGCAGCAGGCGTGCTGCCGCGATATCGGCATCGACCGGCAGCTGGCGGCCGCCACGGTCCACCAGTACCGCCAGCCGCACGCTGGCCGGGCGACCGTAGTCGAAGATCTCGTTGAGCGCGGCGCGGATGGTACGGCCGGTATAGAGCACGTCATCCAGCAGCAGGATGTGTGCGCCTTCCACCTCGAACGGCAGCTGGGTCTGCGCCGTCACGGCCATGCCGCGCTTGGCAAAGTCGTCACGGTGCATGGCGGTGGAGATGGTGCCCACGGCATCCAGCCCCCACTGCTGCTGCAGGCGCTCGACCATCCAGGCACCGCCGGACGTGATACCGGCGAGCTTCAGTTCGGGCGTACGGATGCGTTCAATCTGCTGGCTCAGGGTCTGGAACAGGGCTTCGGCGTCCAGCATCAGGGCGCCACTGGCGGGTGTGGTATCGGTCATGGAATCGGGTTCAGGAATTGTTCAAGAATGATACAGGCTGCGGCCGCATCGGCATCGGCAGCACCACGGGAAAGCGCCTCGGTGGTGGTGTAGCGCTCGTCCACGGTAAACACCGGTAGCTTGAAACGCGTGGCCAGCTGCTTGCCGAAGGCAATCGCCTTTTTCGTGTTCTGGTGTGCCGCGCCATCCGGGTGCCAGGGAATGCCCAGCACCAGTGCCTCGGGTTGCCACTCCTGCAGCACGGCAGCGACGGCGGCAAAGCGCTCATCGCCCTGCGCGGTGATGCTCTTGCACGGGCTGGCGGTGCCGAGGATGCGGTTGCCCACGGCTACGCCGGTACGCTTCTTGCCGTAATCGAGCGCCAGAAAGCTCTGGTAGCGCTCGGGCGGCACCGCTGGCGGCTGGCCGGGTTGCTGGAACAGGTCTTCCGGTTGCATCAGGCGCTCCCGGCGGCGCTGGACAGCATCCAGGACTGGATGCCGAGCAGTGCCAGCGCACGCTCGTAGCGCTGCTCCAGCGGCACTTCGAACAGGACGTCGGCACTGGCTGGCACGGTGAGCCAGCTGTTGCGCAGCAGTTCGTCCTCGAGCTGGCCGCCGTCCCAGGCGGAATAGCCGAGCGTGAACAGCAGTTGCGGCGGACCACCGCCTTCGGCCATGTCCTGCAGGATGTCGCGCGAGGTGGTGACCTGCAGGCCATCGGGCAAGGTCAAGCTGGAGGTGTAGCGCGAGAGCTGGCTGTCGGGATCCTCGAGCCGGTGATGCAGCACAAAGCCGCGCTCGGGCTGTACCGGGCCACCCCACAACACGGCCGATCCGGCCAGGTCAGGGCGATGCAGCGGCAGGCCCATGGTGTCAAACAGGTCATCCAGCAGCACGCCGTCGGCCGTCTTGTTGATGCACAAGCCCAAGGCACCCTCGGGGCCATGCTCGCAGATGTAGACCACGCTGCCAGCGAAGGCATCATCCTCCATGCCCGGCATCGCGATCAGGAAATGCTGTGCCAATTGCAGAGCTGGTGCAGAATCTGTAGCCATATCCCGATTCTAGAGGTTTCACGCCCGCCTGGCGCTCCCTGACGCATGACCCCGATCCCCGCTCAACCCGAATTCGCCTCCGGCCTGATGTGGTTCCGGCGTGACCTGCGCTGCCACGACAATCCCGCGCTGTGGCTGGCGCTGCGCAGCTGCCGCAAGGTCTATTGCGTGTTCACCTGGGACAGCGACATGCTGGACCCGCTGCCGCGCTCGGACCGGCGTGTCGAGTTCATCCACCACAGTCTGGAGGAGCTGGACAGCCAGCTGCGCCGGCTGGCACAGATCCATGGCGTGCCCGATGCCGAACACGCCGGCCTGATCTTCCTGCAGGGCCGCGCCCAGGTGCTGCTGCCCGAACTGGCCTACAGCCTGGGCGTGCAGGCCGTGTTTGCCAACCACGACGAGGAACCGGCCACCATGGCGCGCGACAACCAGGTACGTGGCGGCCTGTCGGACCGTGGCATCTCACTGCGCACCTGCAAGGACCACGTGATCTTTGGCCGCGACGAACTGCTCACCGCCAACCAGACGCCGTTCACCAGCTTTGCGCCCTACCAGGAACACTGGCTGGCCCAGCTCACGCCGTGGTACCTGCGCAGCTACCCGAGCTCGCAGTACAGCCACCGGCTCACCGCGCGGCCACCAGCCTGGCGTCAGCCGCCACCGTCGTTGGAGGCACTCGGTTTCCATGCCACCAATCTGGATGACCTTCCGATTTACCCCGGCACCAGCGGCGCGCATCGCCAGTGGGAAGAATTCATGCACCGCATGCAGGATTTTCCGCAGCGGCGCCAGTTTCCGGCGGTGCGTGGCCCGAGCTACCTGGGCGCGCACCTGCGCTTTGGCACACTCAGCATCCGCGAAGCGGCACGCAGCGCGCGCGAGCGCCAGTTGCAGGGCGATGCCGGCGCCGGCGAATGGCTGGCCCAGCTGGCACAGCGCGATTACTGCATCCAGCTGCTCTACCACCTGCCGCAGCTGACTGAAAAAGCCTTCCACGCCGGGCTGGACCGCCTGCCCTGGGACCATGGCCCGCACGGCAAGAAGCTGTTCCAGGCCTGGTGCGAGGGCCAGACCGGCTACCCGCTGATCGATGCCGCCATGCGCCAGCTGCAGCAAAGCGGCTATATGCACCACCAGTTGCGCGTGCTGACGGCCAACTTTTTGACGCGCCACCTGAACGTGGACTGGCGCTGGGGCCTGCGCCATTTCGAGACCTACCTGAACGATGCCGAACTCGCCAGCAACCTGCTCGGCTGGCAGTGGGCCGCCGGCGTCGGACCGGACGCCCTGCCCTGGTTCCGCATTTTTGATCCCGTGCGGCAGAGCGAACGGCTGGATCCGCATGGCAAGTTCATCCGGCGCTATCTGCCGGAACTGGCAGCGCTGCCGGACGAAGACCTGCATGCACCCTGGGAGGCGGGACCGATCGAACTGCAGGCGGCCGGCGTGATCCTGGGCAACAGCTATCCGAAACCGATTGTGGATGTGAAGGCTTCGCGCCGTGCCGCACTGGAGCGGCGTGCCAGCCTGCGCGGCGAGCATAAGCGCTGAGGCCGCTCAGGCGTCTGGCACCAGCGCCGCGCCGACGGCGAATACTGCCTGCTGCAGCTCGGCCAGGCGTTCGGCCTGGCCCTGGCCGGTAGCGCGCACCAGGCTGCAGGCGCCCATGGCCTGACGGATGGCCTGCTGCAGCGCGTCGGCATCGATCTGGCTGGCGACATCCAGCTGCGACTGCAGCAGGCGCAGGCATTCGGCACCAGCGCCTTCGTTGTCCGGGCGCGCCTGCCAGTGGCGCAGCACCGCCTGCAGCTGCATCTGCCGATCGCGGATCTCGTCCAGCAGCACCTGACGCAGCACCGCGGCCTGGGCCTGGCGCCGCTGCGCTGGCTCGGCCGGCGCATGCACTGTCAGCGTGGGCGCAGCGGCGGCCACCGGTGCCGGCAGCTGTACCAGGCTCGGCCATTCGACCAGCGGCAGCACCATGCGGGCATGGCGGCTCGGCACTGCCAGCGCCGCCAGCTCACGCAGCAGCTGCGGCGGCAGCGGACGTGACAGGTCGGCGGCAAACTGGTGCAGGCCAAGGCGCAGCACCTCGGCGCCGCTGCGCAGCGTCTGCAGGCCATGGCTGTTGATCGAGCGACGGCAACGTACGCCATGCAAGGCGCGCTCCATGCCATGTGCCAGCGTGGCCAGCTCCTGCAGCCCCACGGCAGCGGCACCCGAGGCCAGCTGCTCGGCCAGGCCAATGGCATCGTCCGGGAAGGCACTGCCGGGCTCGAGCGCCCATTCCTGCAGCGTCACCAGCAGCTGGCGCGACCAGTCATCGGCATCCTGCAGAAAGCAGTTGTAGAGATGGATCGGCAGCCGCTGCTCGCCACTGCCGCGCAATTCGTCAGCCGGCAGGCAGGCGGCCAGCTTTTGCAGCCAAGCGCGCTGCGGCGTGATGTCCACCTGCACCACCACCGGCTCCTGCTGCAATGGCAGCACGCCGTAATGCGATGCCAGTGCGCGCGCCAGCGTGGCGCTGCTGCCGGCAGGCAGGCGCGACATGCCATCGTGCAGCAGGTAGAGCATCATGCCGGCCAGGCGATGGTGCACCGCTTCATCGTCCGGCTGGCCTTGTTCCAGCCGTGCCTGCCGCGTAGTCACGCCGGCCAGCAGGCGGCGTACAAACAGGTCCCAGGGCAGCACTGCCAGCGCCAGCAGCTGCGTCACGCCGGCCAGCAGCTGCCAGAAGGCGCGTTCGGCCTCGGGCTGACTGCCCTGCTGCATGCGGGCTCCGGCCAGTGCAAACAGCTCGCGCGTGCCACTGCCGCCATGGCTGCGGAACAGGCGCAGCACGGTGGCGTACAGGTCAGGTTCCGGTCTATCGGCATCAAAACCGCCCGGTGCCAGATCCAGCCATTGCCAGTCGGAACGGCTCACGGCCCAGAGGTCGGAAGCCTCGATGCGGCGCAGGCCGGCCAGATCAGCCAGCAGGCGGTAGCTCGACAACAGCTCGCGCGCATCTTCATAGGCCGCCGGCGCATCGGCCGCATGCCATTCCAGATAACCGCGCAGCGCATCGGTCGCCACCTGCAGCAGGCCGATCGCCTGCGCGCCGCCATCGGGCTGGCGCGGTGCACCGGCCGCCGCCAGGGCCAGCGTCAGCGCATACCAGGACGATGCCGGACGCTGCTGCTGCGCCAGGCTGACCGCCAGCTGGCGGTACTGCAGCGTCAACGGCTCCCACTGGAGCTCATGCAGCGGTGCCTGCAGCAGCGACAGCGCCGCATCCAGCGCCGGCAGGCTCGGCGGTTCAGACCAGACCGTGCGCGATGACGGCTGGGCAGGCAGGGGTGACAGCTGGCCGGCGCTCATGACAGGGTCAGCGCCGGGTCAGAACACGGCCATCTGGAAATCGGCCTTGCCACCATCGCATTCGGGGCATTTCCAGTCATCCGGCACGTCTTCCCAGCGCGTGCCGGCGGGGATGCCATGTTCGGGATCGCCCACGGCTTCATCGTAAATCCAGCCACAAATCAGGCACATCCAGGTTTTGGGTTCGGCCACGCCACACTCCAGTTTGTTGGTTCTTGCAATGGAATCGATTCTATCCAGTCTGACAAGGCACATGGACATTCTGTTGCATGTACGGGAATGCACTGACTTTTTCACAGTGGCGCGGTAAACTTGCAGATTGGGCCGGAGATGCCCGGGCAGCACAGCGGGTGTTGCCGTCCGCGCCCCGTCAGCCGAGTGTCCTGCATGTCTTCCTCCTCTTCCGACCGTAACCAGCAACTGTTCGATCGCGCCCAGCGCGTGATTCCGGGCGGCGTCAACTCGCCGGTGCGCGCCTTCCGCGCCGTCGGTGGCACGCCCCGCTTCATCGAACGCGCCCAGGGCGCCTACCTGTGGGATGCCGAAGGCCGCCGCCTGATCGATTACCTCGGTTCCTGGGGTCCGATGATCCTCGGCCATGGCCACCCGGCCGTGCTCGAAGCGGTGCAAAAAGCTGCGCTTGAAGGCTTCTCCTTTGGTGCGCCGACCGAGCGCGAGATCGAGCTGGCCGAAGAAATCATCAATATCATGCCCGGCCTGGAAATGGTGCGCCTGGTGTCTTCCGGCACCGAAGCCGGCATGAGCGCGATCCGCCTGGCGCGTGGCGCCACCGGCCGCAACCGCATCCTCAAGTTCGAGGGCTGCTACCACGGCCACGCCGATGCGCTGCTGGTCAAGGCCGGCTCCGGCCTGGCCACTTTTGGTGCCGCCACCAGTGCCGGCGTGCCGCAAGCCGTGGTGCAGGACACGCTGGTGCTCGAATTCAACAACGTGGCGCAACTCGAGGAAGCCTTTGCCCTGCACGGCAAGGAGCTGGCCTGCATCATCATGGAGCCGATCGCCGGCAACATGAACTTCGTGCGTCCGACGCCGGAATTTGCCCGCCGCTGCCGCGAGCTGTGTACCGAACACGGCGCGCTGCTGATCATCGACGAGGTGATGACCGGCTTCCGCGTAGCGCTGCGCGGCGCGCAATCGGTGCTCGGCATCGAGGCCGACATCACGGTCATGGGCAAGGTGATTGGCGGCGGCATGCCGCTGGCAGCCTTTGGCGGCAAGCGTGCCATCATGGAACACATCTCGCCGCTGGGTGGCGTGTACCAGGCCGGCACCCTGTCCGGCAACCCGGTCGCTACTGCCTGCGGTCTGGCCACGCTGCGCGAGATCCAGAAGCCCGGCTTCTACGAGGCCCTCGGTGCCAAGACAAAGCGCTTCATGGACGGCCTGCAACAGGCGGCCGATGCCGCTGGCGTACCCTTCCGCACCGATTGCGAAGGCGGCATGTTCGGCTTCTTCCTGCTGCCCGAGCTGCCGCAGAACTACGGCCAGGTGATGCGTAGCGACGGTGCCCGCTTCAACCGCTTCTTCCACGGCATGCTCGATGCCGGCGCGCACTTTGCCCCGGCGCTGTACGAAGCCGGTTTTGTCAGCGCCGCCCATACCGATGCCGACATCGACGAGACCGTGGCGATGGCCGCCGACGTATTCAAGAGCCTGGCCTGAACCACCGCCCCATCATGTCCTTCCTGAAAATCCTGTTCTCCGGCAGCGTGCTGGCCCTCAACACGCTGCTGGTGAGCCTGCTGATGCTGCCCTGGGCGCTGCTCAAGCTGCTGCCTTTTGCTCCGGTGCGCCGCTTGTGCAACCGCATGCTGGCCGCCACCGCCGCGCTCTGGATCAGCGTCAACGACTGGTGGGTGCGCATCGTCAACGGCGGCCGCATCGAGGCCACCGGTATCGAATCGCTGGATCCGCAGGGCTGGTACCTGGTGCTGTGCAACCACCAGAGCTGGGTCGACATCATCGCCATGCAGCAGGTGTTCAATGGCCGCATCCCCTTCCTCAAGTTCTTCATCAAGCACGAGCTGATCTATGTGCCGGTGATTGGCCTGTCCTGGTGGGCGCTGGATTTTCCCTTCATGCGCCGCCGCGCCGATACGGTCGAACAGGATCTGGAAGCCGCCCGTGCCGCCTGCCTGAAATTCCGCCAGACGCCCACCTCGGTGATGAACTTCCTCGAAGGCACGCGCTTTTCCCCTGAAGTCCATGCCGAGCAGAAATCGCCCTACCGCCACCTGCTCAAGCCCAAGGGCGCCGGCATTGGCGTGGTGCTGGACAACCTGGCCGACAAGTTCACCCAGGTGCTGGACGTGACGATTGCCTACCCGGAAGGCGTGCCGAGCTTTGTCGATGTCATGGCTGGTCGCATGGGACGTGTGCAGCTGCATGTGCGCGCGCTGCCGGTGCCGGACACGCTGCAACCCAGGGAGGGCCAGTCGCTGTCACCCATGGCGGTGCAGCGCTGGGTGATGCAGCTCTGGAAGCAGAAGGACGCCCAGCTGGACCGCATGCTGAACCCCGGCACTGACTCCAGCAACCAGCCTGCCGCCTGAATGTCTGACACTACGACTACTCCGCCCGAGCACCCGTTTTCCCGCCTGCTGCTGTTCGTCTTTGGCCTGATCGGCGTGTTCGCCTTCCTGCAGGTCTATTCAGTGCAGGCGATCCTGCCGCTGCTGCTGCAGGATTTCGATGCCAGCGTGGTGCAGGTCGGCAACACCGTCGGCGCCACCGTGCTGGCGGTGGCACTGACCTCGCCGTTTATCGGCATGCTGTCCGATGCCATCGGGCGCAAGAAGATCATCGTCGGCTCGCTGCTGTTCCTGGCGCTGCCGACCGGGCTGATCGCCGCCACGGACAGCATCCAGCTGCTGACCGCGCTGCGCTTCCTGCAGGGCCTGGCCGTACCCGGCATCACGGTGGTGACGATTGCCTATATTGGCGAGGAGTTCCGCGGCAAGGACATGACGCGCCTGATGGCGGCCTATGTCGCCGGTACCGTGCTCGGCGGATTCCTTGGCCGCTTCGTGCTTGGCCATCTGGTGGAGTGGATGAGCTGGCGCCAGGCCTTCCTGGTGATGTGCGCGCTGACGATCTGCGGTGCCTTGCTGGTCTGGCATTTCCTGCCGCGCTCACGCCGCTTTGTCGCCAACCGCCATCTGGGCAGCAGCCTGCAGACGCTGGCCAGCCACCTGCGCAACCCGGCCGTGCTGACCGCCTGCGCCGTCGGTTTCTGCGTGCTGTTCTCGCTGGTCGGCGGCTTTACCTACATCAACCTGCACCTGGCCGCTGCGCCCTACCAGTTCAGTACCGCCGATCTGGCCAACGTGTTTGCCGTCTACCTGCTGGGCGTGGTGATCACGCCCATCTCGGGCAAGATCCTGCCGCTGCTGGGCGCACGCAAGTCGATCCTGATCGCGATGAGCGTCTCGGCCATCGGCCTGCTGCTGACGCTGCTGCCGGCGGCCTGGATGATCATCGTGGCGCTGGCCATCATGTCCAGCGGCATCTTCATCACGCAATCTTCCACCATCAGCTTCATTGCCCACCGCGTGCCGGTCGGGCGCTCACTGGCCTCGGGCCTATACTACATGGGCTATTACGCCGGCGGCTCGGTCGGCGCCTGGGTGTGTGGCCTGGCCTACACCCAAGGCGCCTGGCCGCTGACGGTGGCGGTGATCCTGGTGGCGCAGCTGCTGTCGCTGCTGCTGGTGTTCTGGCTGATGCCGCCACCGGTGACTTCCGCCGTGATCCGGCAGCATTGACGTGCCTGCGCCAGCGCTGGCTCAGTCCAGCGCCACCGTGGTCTTCAGCCACCAGGTTCGGCCGGGTTCGTTGATGCGGCTCGTCTGCACATAGCCCGGAATCATGGCTCCCGAGCGCGACAGGTGCTCGGCATAGGTCTTGTCAAACACGTTGTCGATGCCGGCAATCACGCGCATGCGCTTGTTGACGCGATAGCTGCCGTTGAGCGACAGCGTACCGTAGCCAGCCGTCGGTCCGGTATCCTGGCCGGCAATATTGCCCTTGCCGATATCGACGCGATCCTGCCTGGCGGCCATGCGCCACAGCGCACCGGCGCTCCAGGTACCGTTGTTCCAGTTCAGGCCGAGCTTGCCTTCCAGCGGCGGCTGCTGTGCCAGCGGCGTGCCATCGGTGCGGTTCTTGCCATGCACATAGGCCAGGCTGCCATCCAGCGTCCATTGCGGCGTCAGCGCGTAGCTCAGCGCGGCTTCCAGACCGTAAGTGGTGGCATCGACATTGCGCGACTGGTTACGGCCACCGCGGTTGTCAATCGTGATGTAGTCGTTGACGCGGCCATAGAACGCTGACACGCTGCTGGACAGCTTGTCCGCCTTCCAGTTGGCGCCCACATCCAGCTGCGTGGTCTTTTCCGGTCGGGTGTAGAAGGCGCTGTTACTGGTCTCGCTCCAGCGGTTGCCACCCACGGTTTCCCAGAAATCCGGGAAACGCTGTACATGGCCCAGGCCGGCGTAGACCGAGCCATTGCCTTCGCTGATATCGCGCTCCCAGCGCACGAAGCCGCTGGGCAAGGTTTCGCTGCGCGAATCGCCAGATGTGGTCAGACCGGGCGCGGTGCGGTCATCTTCACCCTTCCAGTGGTCAACGCGCAAGCCACCGATCAGGCGCTGTGTGTCGTCCAGTTCGTGGCGCACCTCGCCAAATACACCCAGCTGACGATATTCGGCGTTGTCGTTGCGTGACTTGGAGAGATAGTCAGTACCGGTACGCAGCTTATGCTGGTTGGATTGAGCGTCCAGGCCTGTCACCAGCTGGGTTTGCGGCGTCAGCTGCAGCGTGGCCGCCACGCGGCCTCCGATGGTCTCGCGATCCGGGTTGCTGAGCGCACGCCTTTCTACCGGCGTATTCGGCCGCATGCTGTAGTTGTCCATCACGTGGTCGATGTAGTTGCGATAGACGTTGGCCTCGACCTTGCGCAGCAGCGGCGAGATATTGCGCTTTTCGAAGCGCAGGCCGATGTTCTCGCGATCGAACCTGGTGCCGTCCATCATGCGGTCGGCATAGGCCGCCTCGCCATCGCTGCGGCCATAGGACAGTTCGTAGAAGGTGTTGTCATCCGGCGTCAGGCCCAGGGCGATACGGCCACTCCAGCGCTCATAGTTCGAGTGCACCTCGTTGCCACTGCCCTCCTCGTAGTTGTTCGAACGGGTATAGGTAGCGCCACCGCGCACATAAAAGTCCGGCGTGGCGTATTGCAGATCACCCATCAGGTCGCGGCGGCCAAAATCGGCCACGGTGGCGCTCAGGTTGCCGGTCAGTTCCGGCTCCAGCGGACGCTCGCCGCGATCCCGCTCGAACAACACCGTGCCGGCCACGTTGCCCGGGCCGTGGATCACGGTCTGCGGCCCCTTGAGCACGGTCAGGCGGTCATAGGCGTCGGGAAACACATAGGCGGTCGGCGGGTCCATGCGGCCGCCGCAGCCACCCAGGATGTGCTCGCCATCCAGCAGCACGTTCAGGCGCGATCCGGCCATGCCGCGCAGCACCGGGTCGCCATCGGTGCCACCCTTGCGGATCACGGTGAAGCCGGGAATGGTCTTGAGGATGTCGGCTCCGTCCTGCGCCGGAATCGGCTGGCGCGCCTGGCGCGGATCGGTCACGACGGTGAGTGGCTGGCCGGCTCCAGCACCCATACCGGCACCGGTCACGACGACGCGGTAACTGGCACCCTGTGCCGCACTGGCGGTCACTTCCGTCGGGGCAGCAGTGGAAACGGCTTCAGGGGTTTGTGCCAGCAGGGTGGCGGGCCAGGCCAGAATGGCGAGGGCGACAGGGGTCAGCACGGGTGCCGACAGACGTGAAAAACGGGCTTGCATGATAAGAACTTTCCAGAAGGCGCACACTCGACAGCACATCACAGGACTGAACCCGCAATGGCGTAGCGCGCTATGGCCAGGCAAACCGTGCCCGCGGCAGATGCCGTCAGGCAGACGCAGGCATGAAAGCCGGGCGTCAGGCGGATTGCAGATGAAAAAGAGGCGAGTCGATCAGGAAAGGACCGGGGGTGCGCGTACCCGCGGCAAGGCCCAGGGCTGGTGACCGGCCAGCAAGGTGGGAGAGGTCGGCTGCAACTGGCCTGCCAGCTGCAACGACGGCGCGGGCAAGACCGTTTCGGCATCGGGCAGTGGCACCATGGCCGCAGCCGCACAGAGCGCGCAATAGGGCAGCAAGGCGACCGGATCAGGCTCCTCGCCCTCCCCGCCTGCATCGGCCCAGCCGACCATTGGCAGATAGGCCATGCCTTCGGCGGTACACACTTCCAGCATGGCCTCGGGCGTGGGTGCCAGCGCCATGCGGGTCTGGTGCTGGGCACTTTGCACGCCCATGCCGGCATGCCACAGCACCGCCAGCGTGGCCAGCAGCCACGCCAGTCGGGATCGCACCAGGAAGGAACGGCTCTGCTGTCGCATGGACTGGATCATACGCAAGACACATGTTGTTGCAAGTGCAAAACCCAGCCATTTGCACAGAACATGATATATATCAAAGCTGAATGAAATGCAGTAGATTTCATGCAACATGCCGGACACAAAAAAGGAGGCCGAAGCCTCCCTGTGTCGTCATGACCGCCGCAGGCGGCCTGTCTGTCTATCAGTGGCGGAAATGGCGCACGCCGCTGAACACCATGGCCACGCCACGCTCGTTGGCCGCGTCGATCACTTCCTGGTCACGCATCGAGCCACCCGGCTGGATCACGCAAGTCGCGCCGTGGTCGATCACCACGTCCAGGCCGTCACGGAACGGGAAGAAGGCATCGCTGGCCACGACCGTGCCTTCCAGGCTCAGGCCGGCGGCTTCCGCCTTGATGGAGGCGATGCGGGCCGAATCCAGACGGCTCATCTGGCCAGCGCCGACGCCCATGGTCATGCCGTCCTTGCAGAACACGATGGCATTGCTCTTGACGAACTGCGCCACTTTCCAGGCAAACAGCATGTCCTGCACCTGCTGCTCGGTCGGCTGCAGCGTGGTCACCATCTTCATGTCCTCGCGCTGCAGCTCGTGGTTATCGGCAGTCTGTAGCAGCAGGCCGCCACCGACGCGCTTGGCCTCGATGCTGTTGGCAACACGCGCGGTACCGGCCGGCAGCGCGATCTTCATCAGGCGCACATTGGTCTTGGGCTTGAACACTTCCAGCGCTTCTTCGGTGAAGTCGGGCGCCATCAGCACTTCCACGAACTGCTTGACGATCAGCTCGGCTGCGGCCTTGTCCAGCGTGCGGTTCAGCGCGATGATGCCGCCAAAGGCACTGGTCGGATCGGTCTTGAAGGCCTTGCTGTAGGCCTCGGCCGGATCGGCACCAATCGCCACGCCGCACGGGTTGGCGTGCTTGACGATGACGCAGGCCGGCTCGTCGAACTGCTTCACGCATTCCCAGGCCGCATCGGCATCGGCGATGTTGTTGTAGCTCAGCTCCTTGCCCTGCAGCTGCTCGCCGGTGACGATGCAGCCGGGAGTCGGGTACAGGTCGCGGTACCAGGCCGCCTGCTGGTGGCTGTTCTCGCCGTAGCGCAGATCCTGCAGCTTGACGAACATGCCGTTGCTCTGGCCCGGGAACAGCACGCGCTCGGGCGTGGCGTCCACGCTGGCTTCGTCAAAGGTGATGGACGACAGGTAGTCGCTGATGGCACCGTCGTACTGGGCGATGCGGTTGAATGCCGCCACCGACAGTGCGAACTTGGTCGCCAGGCTGACCTTGCCGACGGCCTTCAGGTCCTGTACCACCTGGGCGTACTGGCTGGCATCGGTCAGCACCGCCACGTCCTTCCAGTTCTTGGCGGCGGAGCGCACCATGGCCGGGCCACCAATGTCGATGTTCTCGATCGCATCAGCCAGCGTGCAGCCGGCCTTGGCCACGGTGGCCTCGAACGGGTACAGGTTCACGCACAGGATGTCGATGGTCGGGATGTCGTGCTGCTGCAGCGCGGCCATGTGCTCCGGCAGGTCACGGCGCGCCAGCAGGCCGCCATGCACCTTGGGGTGCAGCGTCTTGACGCGGCCATCCAGCATTTCGGGGAAGCCGGTGTGGTCGGCCACTTCGGTCACCGGCAGGCCGCTGTCGGCCAGCAGCTTGGCAGTGCCGCCGGTGGACAGCAGCTTTACGCCCAGGGCATTCAGCTCCTTGGCCAGTTCAACGATACCGGTCTTGTCCGAGACGGACAGCAGTGCGGTCAGGGTAGTCATGTGTTTTCCTTGTTGTCGTGAATGACAGTTGAAAGAAGGCGCTCAGCCGCGCGGAGCGGCATCCAGCATGCCGTGTTCCACCAGCTTCTTGCGCAGGGTGTTGCGGTTCAGGCCCAGCCACTGGGCCGCCTTGCTCTGGTTGTTGCGGGTCTGCTCCATCACCAGCTCCAGCAAGGGCTTTTCCACGGTGCGCAGCAGCATCTCGTACATGTTGTTGGGCTCCTGCCCTTGCAGGTCATCCAGGTACTGGTGCAGATTGCCTCGCACACAGGCTTCCAATTTGTCGTGTCCCATGAATCCCCTTGCTCAATTGTCTATTTTTTATGCAGATTATGCCGCCTGCCGCCAATTTTCGGCAGTCAGGTCAACCCCGGGCTGGATGTCAGGCAAGTAGTCGTGCGATTGCTCCAGCGTGCGGAAATAGCCATCCACCAGTTCCGACTGCAGCTGCGCCTCTTCCACCTGGTTGATCTGCTGGCGGAATTCCGCCGCACCGGGCAGGCCGGCCAGATACCAGCCGATATGCTTGCGCGCGCTGCGCACGCCGGAGAACTCGCCATGCAGCGCATGGTGGTCCTGCAGATGCTGCAGCAGCGCCTCGCGTACCTCGGCCACGCGTGGCGGCGCCAGCGGCTCGCCGGTGGCCAGATAGTGCGCGATCTCGCGGAACAGCCAGGGGCGACCCATGGCTGCGCGGCCCACCATCAGTGCGTCGGCACCGGTCTGCGCCAGCACGGCGGCAGCCTTTTCCGGGCTGTCGATATCGCCATTCGCCACCACCGGAATACCCAGCCCGGCCTTGATCTCGGCGATCGTCTCGTACTCGGCAGCGCCCTTGTAGCCCTGCTCGCGCGTGCGGCCATGCACGGTCAGCATGGCGATGCCGGCCTGTTCGGCCTGGCGCGCCAGCTGCGGTGCATTGCGCTGGTCCGCTGCCCAGCCGGTGCGCATTTTCAGCGTCACCGGCACCTGCTGCGGCGCACAGGCCTGCACCACCGCCTCGATGATCTGCATGGCCAACGGCTGGTTCTGCATCAGCGCCGAACCGGCCCACTTGTTGCACACCTTCTTCGCCGGGCAGCCCATGTTGATGTCGATGATCTGCGCGCCACGATCGATGTTGTAGCGTGCCGCATCGGCCATCTCCTGCGGATCGACACCGGCGATCTGCACCGCGATCGGGCCCGGCTCCCCCTCGTGGTTGGCCCGGCGCGAGGTCTTGAGGCTTTTCCACAAGTCCTTGCGCGAAGTCACCATTTCACTCACCGCATAGCCGGCGCCAAAGCGGCGGCAGAGCTGCCGAAACGGCCTATCCGTCACCCCCGCCATGGGGGCAACGAACAGCTGGTTCGGCAAGGTGAATTGGGCGATCTGCATCGGTCGGGTCTGCAACGGAAAAACTTACGATTCTAACGTGCACAATTTTTATGCACAAGCCTGGGTATGCGTATACTTGCGCGCCATGGAGTCCTTCTTTCACGCGCTGCTGAGCGCGCTGTCCCTGCCGCAATACGGGTTGAGCACGGTATTCGTGGTCGCCTTCATCTCGGCTACGCTGCTGCCTATGGGCTCGGAGCCGGCGGTGTTCGGCCTGATCGAACTCAATCCCTCGCTGTTCTGGCCCACCATCCTGGTCGCCACCGTGGGCAACACCTTGGGCGGTGCGCTCAACTGGTGGATCGGCCTGGGCACGCACAAGGTGGTGGACAAGGCACGCCAGGACCGCACCCACCTGCGCGCACTGGAATGGCTGCAGCGGCTCGGCCCCAAGGCCTGCGTGCTGGCCTGGCTACCGATCATCGGCGATCCGCTCTGTGCCGTGGCCGGCTGGCTGCGCCTGCCGTTCTGGCCCTGCATCGGCTGGATGGCGCTGGGCAAGTTCCTGCGCTACCTGACCATGACCGGGCTGCTGCTGTGGGCGGTACCGGACAGCTGGATCGCGCGCGTGCTGCACTGAGCCGCAGCGGACAAGACAAGGGCACCCCGCAGGGTGCCCTTGTCATTCAGGGGAATCGATCCCGCTTACTTGGTGACTTCACCAATGCCGTAGCCCACGGCACCGCCGATGGCAGCACCGCCCACGGTACGGCCAACGCTGCCGGAGCCGGTAGTAGCACCGATCACGGCACCCGCGCCGGCACCCACGGTGGCGGCCTTCTGGCTGCGGTTCATGTCGTCCCAGGTGGAGCAGCCGACAGTGGCCAGGGAAGCTGCAGCAACAGCAGTGATGGCAATCCAGTTACGCATAGTGTTCTCCTTGCTTGATAAGACTGCCCATGACTTCAGGCAGTTAGGGTCATGCTACTGCCGTCATTGCGCCGGGAGCCGTTACCAGATGCAAGAGTCTGCAAGCAGGTTAGCTCCCGGCAAGCTCACTCCGCCAGCAGGCGCGGCCAATCCACCGGCTGCGACACATCGAGCAACAGCGCCTGCGGCAGCTCTTCGGCTGCCAGCGGCTGGACATGCGCCAGCTGGCTCTCCAGCACCGCCAGATCGGCTTCGGAGGCGTCCTGCCCCTGCTGCTGACGTTGCTGCACACGCTCGCGCAACAGCTCCGGCGTGGCCTGCAGGCTCAGGATCTGGAACGGCACACCCAGCCGCGCCGCCAACTGCTGCATGGGCGCGCGGTGCTGTTGCTGCATGAAGGTGGCATCGAGCACCACCGGGTAGCCAGCCTGCAGCACCTGCTGTGCCAGCTGCCCCAGTCGGGCATAGGTCTGCTCCGAGGCCTCGGCGGTATAGATGTCCGCCTGGCCATGGCTGCTGGCCAGCGGTGCCAGGCCGAACAGGCGCTTGCGCTCGACATCGGCTCGGATGCGGATCGCGCCGGTATGCGCCGACAGCGCCTGCGCCTGGTAGCTCTTGCCCGATCCCGACAGGCCATGCATGATCCACAGCCGCGGCTGGCTCGGCTGGCTCAGGCGATCGGCCAGTTGCAGGTAGGCCGTGGCCTCCGGCAGGCCTTGCAGCGCCGCCACCTTGGCACGCACCAGCGCCCGGTACACGAGGAAATAGCGCAGCGTCTCCAGCCCGGCATAGTCGCCGGTCTGCTCCAGCCAGGTATTGAGCACGCGCCAGGCCAGATCGGGTCGATCCCGGTGCAGCAGGTCCATCACCAGGAAGGCCAGGTCGGCCATCACGTCCACCCAGCGGAAGGCCGGCGAAAACTCGATCGCATCAAATGGTACCGGCTTGCCCTGCAGCAACACCAGATTGCCCAGATGCAGGTCGCCATGGCACTCGCGGATCCAGCCCTGCTGCCAGCGCTGCTGGAACAGCGGTGCCAGCCGCGCGCTTTCGGCACGCGTCCAGCGCAGCAGGCGCTGCAGCATGGCGCGCTCGTCCGCGCTGTGCAGGCGGCCACGCAGGGTGCCAAAGTTGTCGGCTGCCGCATGGCAGATGCCCATGGGATCGCCATGCGGCGCCCCCGGCGCGGAGACCTCGGCCACGGCATGCATCTGCGCCACCTGCAGCGCCAGCGCATCCAGTTGTTCCGGCTGCAGCTCGCCACGCGCGGCCAGTACAGCCAGCAGGCCGTCCTGTTCAAAACGGCGCATTTGCACCGCGTAATCGATCGCTTCGCCGTCACCGCCCCAGACCGGTTGTTGCGGCGTGCCGGTAATCGGCACCAGCGCCTCGTACAGCTCGGGCGCAGTGCGGCGGTTCAGGCGCAGCTCTTCCTCGCTGCCGTGGCGGCGCAGCGCCCGCGTGCTGTAGTCCAGAAAGCCCAGGTTCAGCGGCTTGCGCAGCTTGTAGGCCTTGTCGCCAGCCAGCAGCACCCAGGAAATATGCGTCTGCCGGCATTGCACCGGCGCACCGGGATGCCGTGCCTGCAACTGCTGCTGCAGCTGTTCCACCATCTGCTGAGCAGTGGCCAGATCCATTTCGGGGATCATGCGGCGGACGGGAGGTGCAGAGGTGGAATCGGTGGCAGACATGGCAGCAGCCCGGAAGAGTCAAGGAATGCCCCTATTCTATGGATGACCAAAACAGACTGCAGCCAGCGCCGGTTTTGCGATTCCGCACATTCCCGGATAGCACTTTGGCAGGGACTGTCCCTATAATCGCGCTTGTCAGGAGAGTGTCGCGTGTGTCATGCGTGGCCGCCGAAGGCGCAGGGTGCATTGCACGCCAGAACGCTCAGGCACCAAGGACTGACAGCCACTTTTCTGTCCGGAAAGTGTGCCCCGCTGGAGAGTGCAGCCCGTGCTGCCACCGAAGGAGCAAGTTGCCCGTCATGGCAATGAATCTCTCAGGTACCAGGGACAGCGGGGCCTGCCCTGCCTGCTGCGGCTAGTGCCCTGCGGGTTGTCTGTCCTTTTGTGAAAGCGATACACCATGTCCTCTGCCACGCCGGAAAGCGATCTGCTGCTGACTCCCCTGAATGCCCTGCACCTGGAACTGGGTGCCCGCATGGTGCCGTTTGCCGGCTACTCCATGCCCGTGCAATACGAAGGCCTGCTGGCCGAACACAAGCAGACGCGCGAATCCGCCAGCCTGTTCGACGTATCCCACATGGGCCAGATCCGCATTTCCGGCCCCGATGCCGGCCTGGCACTCGAAAGCCTGATGCCGATGGACGTGATCGGCCTGGGCGTGGATCGCCAGCGCTACGGCCTGCTGCTGAATGACCAGGGCGGCATCATCGACGACCTGATGTTCGTCAACCGCGGCACGCACTACTTCCTGATCGTCAACGGCGCCTGCAAGGCCGGCGACCTGCAGCACATGCAGGAGCGCATCGGCACGCGCTGCACCATTACCCCGATGCCGGACCAGGGCCTGCTGGCGCTGCAGGGTCCGCAGGCCGCGGCCGCGCTGGAGCGCCTGGTTCCGGGCGTGCAGGAACTGGTGTTCATGACCGGCGCCGCCTTCCAGTGGGAAGGTGCCGAACTCTACATCACGCGCAGCGGCTACACCGGCGAGGACGGTTTCGAGATTTCCGTGCCAGGTGAGCGCACCGAGGCCCTGGCTCGTGCCCTGCTGGCACAACCCGAAGTCAAGCCGGCCGGCCTGGGCGCGCGCAACTCGCTGCGCCTCGAAGCCGGCCTGGGCCTGTACGGCAATGACCTGGATACCACCACCACCCCGACCGAAGCCGTGCTTGGCTGGTCGATCCAGAAGGTGCGCCGCACTGGCGGAGACCGTGCTGGCGGCTTCCCCGGTGCCGAAGTGGTACTGGGCCAGATCGATGGCCAGCAGCCCGTCACGCGCAAGCGCATCGGCCTGGTCGGCAGCGGCCGCACCCCGATCCGCGAACCCGCCACGCTGGTCAACAGCGCCGGCGAACAGATCGGCGTCATCACCAGCGGCCTGCCCAGCCCGACGCTGGGCCAGCCGATTGCCATGGGCTATATCCAGCCCGACTACATCCAGAATGGCCAGGAAATCTTCGCGCAGGTGCGCAAGCAGGCGATTCCGGTGCAGCTGGCCAACATGCCGTTCGTGGCGCACAACTACAAGCGCGCCAAGTAAACTTTTCCTATTCCCACCAATTCAATCCTGTCACTGGAGAAACCCATGAGCCTGAAGTACACCGAAGACCACGAATGGATCAAGATCGAAGGCGATATCGCCACCGTCGGCATCACCCTGCACGCGCAGGATGCCCTGGGTGACGTGGTGTTCGTCGAACTGCCCGAAGTCGGCAGCAGCCACGAGCAGAAGGACGCCATCGGCGTGGTCGAGTCGGTCAAGGCCGCCGCCGACGTCTACATGCCGGTCAGCGGCGAAATCACCGAGGTGAACGAGTCCCTGCAGGACGATCCCTCCGTCATCAACAGCGATCCGCTGAACGCCGGCTGGTTCTTCAAGGTCAAGCTGTCCGATCCGTCCCAGCTCGATGCCCTGATGGACGAGACCGCCTACGACGAGCTGCTGAAGAACGCCTGATCCCGGGCGATCCCCCGCCTGACTTTTTCCGCGGCCTGCGCCCTTGGGGACAGGCCGCTATCTCCATTCCTGTCGTCCGCCGGAGTCTCCATGTCCCGCCCTGCCCTGTCCTCCCTGGAAAATGCCAGCGAATTCATCGCCCGCCACATCGGCATCACTGCCGAAGACGAACAGCACATGCTGTCGGTGATCGGTGAAGCCTCGCGCCAGTCCCTGATCGATTCCATCGTGCCGGCAAATATCCGCCGCACTGCCGCGATGGATCTGCCCGCCGCCATCACCGAAGCCGATGCACTGGCCGAACTGAAGGCCATCGCCGGCAAGAACCAGCACCAGATGAAGAGCTTCATCGGCCAGGGCTACTACAGCAACCACCTGCCCACTGTGATCCTGCGCAACGTGCTGGAAAACCCCGCCTGGTACACCTCGTACACGCCCTACCAGGCCGAGATCAGCCAGGGCCGCATGGAAGCGCTGGTGAACTTCCAGACCATGGTCGCCGAACTGACCGGCATGCCGATTGCCAACGCCTCCATGCTGGATGAAGCCACCGCCGCCGCCGAAGCCATGACGCTGGCCAAGCGCACGGTGAAGGCCAAGGGCAACGTGATCATCGTCAGTGGTGACGCACATCCGCAGACGATCGAGGTGATGCAGACGCGCGCCGCGCCGCTGGGCCTGAGCATCAAGGTGGTGCAGTCGCACGCCGAATGGGATGCCGCCATCGCCGCTGACGACTACTTTGCCGCGCTGATCCAGTACCCGGCCAGCAGCGGCTGGCTGATGGACTGGAGCGCCGAATCCGACAAGATCCACGCCAAGAACGCCGCCGTCATCATGGCCAGCGACCTGCTGGCACTGACGCTGCTGAAGACGCCCGGTGAAATGGGCGCCGACATCGTGGTCGGCTGTGCGCAACGCTTTGGCATGCCGATGGGTGCCGGCGGCCCGCACGCCGGCTTCATGGCCTGCATGGACAACTTCAAGCGCAGCATGCCCGGCCGTCTGGTCGGCGTCAGCGTGGACGTGCACGGCAAGCCGGCCTATCGCCTGGCGCTGCAGACACGCGAACAGCACATCCGCCGCGAAAAGGCCACCAGCAACATCTGTACCGCGCAGGCGCTGCCGGCCATCATCTCCAGCATGTACGCGGTCTACCACGGCCCCGAAGGCCTGAAGCGCATCGCCAGCCGCGTCGCGCGCCTGACCGCGATCCTGGCTGCCGGCCTGCAGCAGCTGGGCCATGCCAACCTGCATGGCGACACCGCCTTCGACACCATCAGCCTGAAGACCGATGACGCGACCGACGCCCTGGCCGCACGCGCCGTGCAGCTGGGTGCCAACCTGCGCAAGGCCTGGGATAGCTACCTGTGCATCTCGCTGGACGAGACCCACACGCGCGCCGATGTCGAGCTGCTGTGGAGCATCTTCGGCGAAGGCAAGACCCTGCCCGACTTTGACGCGCTGGAACAATCCGCTGCCGACTTGATCCCCGAAGCGCTGCGCCGCAGCAGCGACTTCATGACGCACCCGGTATTCAACTCGCACCACAGCGAAACCGGCATGCTGCGCTACATACGCACCCTGTCCGACAAGGACCTCGCGCTGGACCGCAGCATGATCCCGCTGGGCAGCTGCACCATGAAGCTGAACGCCACCAGCGAGATGATCCCGATCACCTGGGCCGAGTTCGCCAACGTGCACCCGTTTGCCCCGTTGGAACAGCAGGCCGGTTACGCCGAGCTGGATCAGCAGCTGCGCCGCTGGCTGTCCAACATCACCGGCTATGCCGATGTCAGCCTGCAGCCCAACGCCGGTTCGCAGGGCGAGTACGCCGGCCTGCTGGCGATCAAGGCCTGGCAGGAAGCGCGCGGCCAAAGCCAGCGCGACATCTGCCTGATCCCGGCCAGTGCCCACGGCACCAACCCTGCCAGCGCCATCATGGCCGGCCTGAAGGTGGTGGTCACCGCCACCGACGCCCAGGGCAACGTCGACATGGACGACCTGAAGGCCAAGTGCGAGAAACACAGCGAGCAGCTGGCCTGCGTCATGATCACCTACCCGAGCACGCACGGCGTGTTCGAGCAGCAGGTCAAGGCGCTGTGCGAGCTGGTGCACAGCCATGGTGGCCGCGTCTACCTGGACGGTGCCAACATGAACGCCATGGTCGGCGTGGCCGCACCGGGCGAGTTTGGCGGTGACGTCAGCCACCTGAACCTGCACAAGACCTTCTGCATCCCGCACGGTGGCGGCGGCCCCGGCGTCGGTCCGGTCTGCGTGGTGGAAGACCTGGTGCCCTACCTGCCCGGCCACCAGACCGGCGGTGACCAGCGCACCATCGGTGCCGTCAGTGCCGCGCCCTACGGCAACGCCAGCGTGCTGCCGATCACCTGGATGTACATCCACATGATGGGTGCCGACGGCCTGACCCAGGCCACCGAAGCCGCCATCCTGAGCGCCAACTACATCAGCAAGCGCCTGGCCGACCACTACCCGACGCTGTACGCCAGCGCCAACGGCCACGTCGCGCACGAATGTATCCTGGACCTGCGCGGCCTGAAGGACACCAGCGGCGTGATGGCCGAGGACGTGGCCAAGCGTCTGGCCGATTATGGCTTCCACGCGCCGACGCTGAGCTTCCCGGTGGCCAACACGCTGATGGTGGAGCCGACCGAGAGCGAGACGCTGGAAGAGCTGGAGCGCTTCATCCAGGCCATGATCGCCATCCGCGAGGAAATCCGCCAGGTCGAGCAAGGTGCCTGGCCGCAGGACGACAACCCGCTGAAGAATGCGCCGCACACGGCCGACAGCCTGCTGGCTGCCGACTGGGCACATCCCTACAGCCGCGACACCGGCGCAGCGCTGGCCGGCCGCCTGCCGGGCACGGTCAAGTACTGGCCGCCGGTTGGCCGCGTGGACAACGTCTACGGCGACCGCAACCTGTTCTGCAGCTGCATCCCGCTGTCGGAATACGCCGAATAAGTCCTACCTGATTGACGGGTTGCCTGCGGTTTCTGGCGTAACCGCAGGCAAATGCCCATAAAATCAGGACAAATTGCCATTTGGCCCATCCTGCATGGGTCGGAAGCGGGTGCATCGTGCCCGTGGCGCCATCTGCCCACCCCCAACCTCCGACGCCTGCATGACCTTGATGCTCCTGCTGGCGCTGCCGTTCCTAGGGAGCGCCCTGGCAGCCCTGCTGCCTACCCACGCCCGTAACGCTGCTGCAACCCTCTCCGCACTGGTAGCCCTTGCTGCCCTGGTGCAGGTCGCGCTGATGTTCCCTGAACTGCAGGCCGGCCACGTGCTGCGCGAGGAATGGGTCTGGCTGCCGAATGTCGGCCTCAACTTCATCATCCGGGTCGACGGTTTTGCCTGGATGTTTGCCATGCTGGTCACCGGCATCGGCATGCTGGTGGCCCTCTATGCGCGCTACTACATGTCCAAGGACGATCCGGTACCGCGCTTCTTCTCCTTCTTCCTCGCCTTCATGGGCGCCATGCTTGGCGTGGTGCTGTCGGGCAACCTGGTACAGCTGGTGTTCTTCTGGGAGCTGACCAGCCTGTTCTCCTTCCTGCTGATCGGTTACTGGCACCACCGCAAGGACGCGCGCCGCGGCGCGCGCATGGCGCTGACCGTCACGGGCGCCGGCGGGCTGGCCCTGCTGGGCGGCGTGCTGCTGCTTGGCCATATCGCCGGCAGCTACGAGCTGGACGTGGTGCTGGCCTCGGGTGACCGCATCCGCGCCCACCCCTACTACCTGCCGATGCTGGTGCTGGTGCTGCTAGGCGCACTGACCAAGAGCGCGCAGTTTCCCTTCCATTTCTGGCTGCCGCGCGCCATGGCCGCGCCGACGCCAGTCTCGGCCTACCTGCACTCGGCGACGATGGTGAAGGCTGGCGTGTTCCTGCTGGCGCGCCTGTGGCCGGCGCTGGCCGGCACCGAGGCCTGGTTCTGGATCCTGGGCGGCGCTGGTGCCATCACCCTGGTGATCGGCTCGTTCAAGGCGATCTTCCAGAATGACCTGAAAGGCCTGCTGGCCTACTCCACCGTCAGCCAGCTCGGCCTGATCGCGGTGCTGCTGTCGCTCAACAGCCCGATGGCGGCCGTGGCCGGCGTGTTCCACATCATCAATCACGCCACTTTCAAGGCCTCGCTGTTCATGACCGCTGGCATCATCGACCACGAGACCGGTACGCGCGACATCCGTCGCCTGTCCGGCCTGATCCACGTGATGCCGATCACCGGCACACTGGCGATTGTGGCCAGTGCCGCCATGGCCGGCGTACCGCTGCTCAACGGCTTCCTGTCCAAGGAAATGTTCTTTGCCGAAACCGTGCATCTCGATGCCACCGGCTGGCTCGAGATAACCCTGCCGCTGCTGGCACTGGCAGCCTCGATGTTCGGCATGGCCTATTCGCTGCGCTTTACCGCCAGCGTGTTCTTCGGCAAGCTGTCGAAGAACCTGCCGCGCGAACCGCACGAGCCGGTGCGCTGGATGCGCATCCCGATCGAGCTGCTGGTGCTGCTGTGCCTGCTGGTCGGCACCCTGCCCGAAGCGTTTATCGGCCAGGTGCTGGCGGTGGCCGCCACGCCTGTGGTCGGCGGCCAGCTGCCGGAATACAGCCTGGCGCTGTGGCACGGCTGGAACGCACCGCTGATCATGAGCCTGATCGCCATGGTGGGCGGCATCACGCTCTACCTGCTGCTGCGCAAGCCGCAGGACCAGGACCGCATCCGCCACACGCCGCTGCTCGGCCGCCTGGATGGCGAGCGCATGTTCAACTGGTGCATGGCGCTGCTGCAGCAGTCGGCACGCAAGTTCCAGCGCATCGCCTACACGCGCCGGCTGCAGGCGCAGATGTTCATGCTGATCCTGAGCTGCATCGTGGTGGTGGCGGCCTCGCTGGCCGTGTCCGGCCTGAGCTGGGGCGACCGCCCTGGCCTGCCGCTGACGGCCGACTTTGCCCTGCTCTGGCTGGTCGGTGCCGCCTGCGCTATCGGTGCCGCGGCCCAGGCCAAGTTCCACCGGCTGGCAGCGCTGATCCTGATGGGCGGTGCCGGCCTGGTGGTCTGCCTGACCTTTGTCTGGTTCTCGGCGCCCGACCTGGCGCTGACACAGCTGTCGGTCGAAGTGGTGACCACCATCGTGTTCCTGCTGGCGCTGCGCTGGCTGCCCAAGCGCGAGCCGCGCGACGACAGCCTGGACCTGCGTGCCCGCATCCGCCGCCTGCGAGACCTGATTCTGGCCATCGTCGTCGGTACCGGCATGGCGGTGCTGTCCTATGCGCTGATGACGCGCCAGACACCGCAAAGCATTTCGCCCTTCTTCCTCGAGCGCGCGCTGCCGGAAGGCGGCGGCACCAACGTGGTGAACGTGATGCTGGTCGATTTCCGTGCCTTCGACACCATGGGCGAGATCGTGGTGCTGGCCGCAGTCGGCCTGACCGTGTATGCGCTGCTGCGCCGCTTCCGTCCGCCGCTGGAAAGCATCGAGCTGCCGCGCCAGCAGGCCGCCACCCCGGCCGACCTGCTGACCGACCTGGTCAACCCGCGCAGCGTGCCGGATACCGCGGTCGGCTACCTGATGGTGCCGGCGGTGCTGACGCGCGTGCTGCTGCCAATCACCATGCTGCTGTCGGCGCACCTGTTCCTGCGCGGCCACAATGCGCCCGGCGGCGGCTTTGTCGCCGGCCTGGTGATGTCGATCGGCCTGCTGGCGCAGTTCATGATTGCCGGCACGCAATGGGTCGAGGCCCACTTCAACCTGGACCTGCGCCGCTGGGTCTCCTACGGCCTGCTGATCGCCGGCCTGACCGGACTCGGCTCGCTGGCGCTGGGCTATCCCTTCATGACCACGCACACCGCACACGTCACGCTGCCGCTGCTGGGCGAGATCCACCTGCCCACCGCCGCGCTGTTCGACCTCGGCGTGTTCATGGTGGTGGTCGGCTCCACCCTGCTGATGCTGACCGCGATTGCCCACCAGTCGATCCGCCGCCAGCGCAAGCCGGTACGCGATGAGGGCGCCACCTCCGAATCGGTGGCACCGGACCGCGAAGAATACGACAAGGAGAACACCTGATGGAACTCGTCATGGCCATTGCCATCGGCATCCTGACCGGCTCCGGCATCTGGCTGGTGCTGCGCCCGCGGACCTTCCAGCTCATCATCGGGCTGTCGCTGCTGTCCTATGCCGTCAACCTGTTCATCTTCGTTTCCGGCAGCCTGACCATTGCGCGTGAGCCGATCGTACTGTCCTGGCTGCTGCCAACGCTGCAGAACTACACCGACCCGATGCCGCAGGCACTGGTACTGACCGCCATCGTGATCGGCTTTGCCACCACCGCACTGTTCCTGGTGGTGATGCTGGCCGCGCGCGGCCTGGCCGATACCGACCACGTGGACGGCAAGGAATACAAGGCCAAGGAGTACCAGCCGTGAGGGAGTGGATTGCCAGCCTGATGCCCCACCTGCTGGTCGCGCCGGTGCTGCTGCCAATGCTGACCGCCGCCATCATGCTGCTGCTGGGCGAGCGCACCAGCTGGGCCAAGCGCATCGTGGCGCTGGTGTCCTGTTCGCTGGGCGTGATCATCGCCCTGCTGCTGCTGGTCTGGGTGCGTGGCGGCGATGGCGCGCTCGGTGTCGGTGTCTACCTGCCGGGCAACTGGCAGGTGCCGTTCGGCATCTCGCTGGTCGCCGACCGGCTGACGGCCATGATGCTGCTGATCACCTCGGTGATCGGCCTGTGCGCCATGCTGTTTGCCATGGCCGGCTGGGACAAGGCCGGCGTGCATTTCTATTCGCTGTTCCAGCTGCAGCTGATGGGCCTGAACGGTGCCTTCCTGACGGCCGACCTGTTCAACCTGTTCGTGTTCTTCGAGATCATGCTGACCGCTTCCTACGGCTTGCTGCTGCATGGCACGGGCTGGCCACGGGTGCGTTCGGGCATGCACTACATCGCCTTCAACCTGATGGCCTCGCTGCTGTTCCTGCTGGGCGCGGCCATGCTGTACGGCGTGACCGGCACGCTGAACATGGCCGACATGGCGACCAAGATCCCGCTGATTCCGGAAAGCGACCGCGGCCTGCTGCACGCCGGTGCCGCCCTGCTGGCAATGGCCTTCCTGTCCAAGGCCGCGATCTGGCCGATGAACTTCTGGCTGGCGCCGGCCTACTCGGCCGCGAGCCCGGCGGTCGCGGCGCTGTTTGCCGTGATGACCAAGGTCGGCCTGTACGCTCTGCTGCGCCTGTGGACGCTGCTGTTCCCGCCCAGCGCCACCGGCTCCGAACTGTTCGGCAGCGAATGGCTGACCTGGGCCGGCCTGCTCACCATCGGCTTTGCCTCGATCGGCCTGTTTGCCTCGCAGCGTCTGGGCAAGCTGGCCGGCTTCTCGGTGCTGGTGTCGTCCGGCACGCTGCTGGCGGCCTTCGGCTTTGGCCAGGCCACTGTCACCGGCGGCGCGCTCTACTACCTGATCAGCTCCACGCTGGCGATGAGCGCGCTGTTCCTGGTGATCGACCTGATCGAACGCGCGCGCCAGGAAGAAGAAAAAGTCCCGTCCTTCGACCCGGACGAGGAAGGCCTGCCCTTCCCGATCGACATGCTGGAGCCGCCGCCCGAAACCAACCTGGACGAGAAGGAAGAAGCGCTGATCGGCCGCGCCATCCCCGGCGCGATTGCCGTGCTGGGCGTCTCCTTCATCATGTGCGCGCTGCTGATCGCCGGCCTGCCGCCGATGTCCGGCTTTGTCGGCAAGGTGGTGATGCTGACCGGCCTGATCAACCCGCACGGCATGGGCGTCTACGGTGCCGACATCCCGGTCACGGCCTGGGTGCTGCTGGTGATGATCATCGTCTCCGGCCTGCTCGCCACCATTGCCTATTCGCGCGCCGGCATCCGCTTTTTCTGGGCACCCCAGGACCGGCCAGCCCCCTGGCTGCGCGTGATCGAGATCGTGCCGATCACGGTGCTGCTGGGCCTGTGCGTGCTGCTGATCGTGCATGTCGGCTCGGTGCTGCGCTATACCGAGCGCACCGCCCACATGCTGCACGTGCCGACTGCCTATATCGATGCCGTCAAGGCGACGCGCGTCAAGCCGGGCCCGACCTCGCAGCCGCTACCGGCCGCCGTGCCGCATCCGGTACCGGTGCCGCAGCAACCCGCCGCGTCGGTGCCAGTCATCACGCCGCGCATCGCCCCGGTGCCGATGCCGGCCGCCAGCCCACCGGCTACCGTGCCGCCGGCCCTGCCAGGAGCGTCCTCATGATGCGCCGCCTGTTTCCCTCCCCGCTGCTGTCGGCATCGCTGGTCGCGATCTGGCTGCTGATCAACGAATCGCTCTCGGCCGGCAACTGGATCCTGGCGCTGCTGCTGGGCTGGTTGCTGCCGCTGCTGTTTGGTTCGCTGCGCCCGCAGCGCCCGCGTATCCGCCGCCCGCTGCTGCTCACGCGCCTGATCTTTCGGGTCGGCTACGACGTGCTGATCTCGGTAGTCGAAGTCGCCCGGGGCGTGTTCGTCTCCGGCAAGCGCGAACCGAACAGCCAGTTCGTGGTGATTCCGCTGGAGCTGCGTGACCCGAGTGCACTGGCCTCGCTGGCCGTGATCACCACCGTGGTACCCGGCACCGTCTGGTGCGAGCTGGCGCGCGACAGCAGCGCCGTCATGCTGCACGTCTGGGACCTGCAGGACGAAGCCACCTTCATCAAGATGTACAAGACCCGTTACGAGTCTGCCCTGCTGGAGATTTTCCAATGATCGACCTGATGCAATCGATGAATCCGGTGCTGCACGTGGCGCTGCTGTTCACGCTGTTCTGCTACGCGCTGGCGGTCTGCATGGCGCTGTGGCGGCTGCTGCACGGCCCGTCGGCGCAGGACCGCATCCTGGCGCTGGACTATGTCTACATGGTGGCGATGCTGGCGGTGCTGGTACTGGGTATCCGCAACATGAGTACCATGTATTTTGAGGCGGCCCTGCTGATCGCGCTGACCGGCTTTGTCAGCTCGGCCGCACTGGCCAAGTTCCTGCTGCGCGGGGAGGTGATCGAATGAATACGGTCCTGCCCTGGTGGGTCGAGACGCTGGTCTCGCTGCTGCTGGTGGCTAGCGGCATCTTTGCCGTGCTGGCCAGCTGGGGGCTGCTGCAACTCAAGAGCTTCTTCAAGCGCCTGCACCCGACGGCGCTGGTCACCACGGCCGCCTCCTGGTGCGTCACGCTGGCTTCGGTAGTCTATTTCAGCACCGTCAATGCACGGCTGTCGCTCAGCACCTGGCTGATCATCATCATCCTGTCGATTTCGGTGCCGATCACCACCGTGCTGCTGGCACGCGCCGCCGTGTTCCGTCACCGCCAGGCCGGCGATCCGCGCCTGCCACAGCCGCTGTTGCGCGGCCGGCAAGCGCAGCAGGAGCAGGAATAAGGGATCAGCGGCCGATGGCTGCGCCGAGGCGTTCCGGCGACACGTAGAACTGGCGGTACTCTTCGAACGGCATGGTGTCGGCCGCCTCGATCGCCTGCTGCTGCGTGACCGATTCGGTGGCCAGGCGGGCAAACTCGGCGCGCTCCTCGGCACTCGGCGCTTGCGCCAGCATGCGCGCACGCACCTCGGCCGAACGCTCGCGCACAAAGGCCACGAAGGTCTGATCGGCCGTTTCCAGCGTACGCGCCAGCACGCGCGCCGAAGGCAGGCGTGCGGGATCGTCCAGGCTGGCCTGCGCTGCCGCCAGCGCCTGTGCATGGCTGCTGCCGCCCAACTGCGCATCGAGCTGCTGTGCCAGCGGCTGCATCTCGTCCAGCAGTTGCTGCGCCCATTCGGTCAGCACCACCTCGGTACCGTTGCGCTCCAGGCGCAGGCCCGGTTCACGGCCACGTGCCGCCACCAGCTGCTGGTTGCGTCCGAGCGCCTCAATCTCTTCCAGGCTGTCCGGCGGGCTGTCGCTGAGCAGCGCATGCAGCAGGAATACGTCCAGGAAGCGGATGGTATCCAGATCAATGCCGACATCCAGGAACGGATTCAGGTCCATCAGGCGCACTTCCACGTACTCAACGCCGCGCTCGCGCAGCGCGTGCAGCGGGCGCTCGCCCTGGCGGATCACGCGCTTGGGCCGGATCGTGCCGTAGAACTCGTTCTCGATCTGCAGCAGTGCGGTATCGAGCTGGTTGTAGTCGCCACCCGGGTTGGTGATGCCAATCGCCTCATAGGCCGGGTACGGCTGCGTCAGCGCCTCGTTCAGCGAGGCGGCATAGCCTTCCAGGCTGTTGTAGCTCACGTGCAGCGACGACTGGGCATCGCTCTGGTAGCCGAGCCGGCCCATGCGCAGCGAAGTCGCATGCGGCAGGTACATGGTCTTGTCGCCCAGCGGCTGCAGCATGTGGTCGCGGCCCTCGACAAAGGTCTTGCACACCGCCGGTGACGCGCCAAACAGGTAGAGCAGCAGGAAGGCGTGGCGGCGGAAATTGCGGATCAGGCCAAAGTAGCCATCGCTGTCCACGCCCGGCAGCGACCAGTTGTAGTGGATGCCAGAAATCGTCTGCATGCGGCGGCCGTAGCGGTGGCCCAGGCCCATGCGGTAGACGCTCTTGGCGCGGCCCACGTTGGAGTTGCCGTAGCGGCCAAGCGGAATCGTCTCGTCGGTCGGCAGGCCACAGGGCATGCTGGCGACCCAGAGCATCTCGTTGCCCTTTTCGGCCAGCACCTGGTACACCTCGCGGTGCACGCGCTCCAGCTCGTCCAGCACCTGTTCGGCACTGGCATGGACGCCGGTGACCAGCTCCAGCTGCGATTCGCTGAAGTCGGTCGTGATATGCGGGTGCGTGAGCGGCGAGCCCAGCTCGGCCGGATGCGGCGTCAGGGCCAATTTGCCATCAGGCAGCGCACGCAGGCTCTCCTTCTCGAGGCCGCGGCGCATGCCTTTCAGCTGCTCAGGGGTCAGTGGCCCCATCTTCTTTTGCAGGTCGGTCATGGTGTTGGGTTGGTGGCTCATGCCACACTTTTTCGAACGTGCGCAACAGTAACACAGGCCGGCCTGGTCTGCTGGCGATCCGGGCATAACTCCACCGAAAGGACTAGCCCTTCCCCACCATCACACGGGCTGGCGCGCGTGGCCTTTTGCCCTATAAATGGGCTATGGAGCAAGCCGCCGTCACCCCCTCTCCCGTACTGCGTGACCGCTTCGGTCGGCAGGTTGATTACGTGCGCGTCTCGGTCACCGACCGCTGCGACCTGCGCTGCAGCTATTGCATGCCACGGCGCTTCCGCGGCTTCGAACAACCCGAGCACTGGCTGACCTTTGACGAGATCGAGCGCGTGCTGGCGGCCTTTGCCCGCCTGGGGACACGCCGCATCCGCCTGACCGGCGGCGAACCGCTGCTGCGCAAGAACCTGGCCGGGCTAGCACAGCGCCTGGCGGCCCTGCCCGGCATCGAGGATCTCTCGCTCACCACCAATGGCACCCAGCTGACGAAGCTGGCGCCCGCCCTGCGCGCCGCCGGCGTGCAGCGGCTCAACGTCAGCCTCGATTCCCTGCGCCGCGACTGCGTGCAGCAGATCACCGGCAGCGACTGCCTGCAACACGTGCTGGATGGCCTGCAGGCCGCCAAGGCGGCTGGTTTCGAACGCATCAAGATCAATATGGTGCCGCTGGTCGGCATCAACGACGGCGACATGGAGGCCATGGTCGCCTACTGCATCGAGAACGGTTTCGTGCTGCGCCTGATCGAGGCCATGCCCATGGGCAGCACCGGCCAGGCCAGCAAGGGCATGCCACTGCAACCGTTGCTGCAACGGCTGCAGCAACAGTTCGGCCTGCTGCCTTGTACCGTGCCGCTCGGTGGCGGCCCGGCGCGCTACTGGACCGCACCCGATACCGGCTTCACGCTCGGTCTGATCACGCCCATGTCCCAGCATTTTTGTGCCACCTGCAACCGCGTGCGGCTGTCAGTCGATGGCATACTTTACCTGTGTCTGGGGCAGGAGCAGCGCGTCGAGTTGCGACCGCTGCTGCGTGCCGGCTGCACCGATGCCGAACTGGAGGCCACGCTCCGGCAGGCCATCGAACTCAAGCCCGAACAGCATGACTTCCTGCGTCAACCGGAGAAGATCGTGCGCTTCATGTCCATGACAGGAGGCTGACCATGCCCCAATCCGTAGACCATCTGGTAGAAGGCTTCAAGCGTTTTCAGCACAACTATTTTGGCTCCAGTTCGGTGTTCGACACGCTGCGCGAAGGCCAGCGGCCCAGCACGCTGATCATCGGCTGCTGCGATTCGCGCGTGCACCCGCCCATGCTGACGGATACCGCCCCGGGCGAAGTCTTTACCGTGCGCAACGTGGCCAATCTGGTGCCGCCCTGCGAGCCCGACAACCCGCACGCCAGCGTCGCCGCCGCGCTCGAGTTTGCCGTGCTGGCCCTCGAAGTCGAGCACGTCATCGTGATGGGCCACTCATCCTGTGGCGGCATCCGCGCCCTGATGAACCGCAGCGCCATCGCCGATTCCGCACTCGGCAAGTGGCTGGCCGTGGCCGAACCGGCACGCCAGCATGTCTGCCTGCACCACGCCGATGCCAGTGCGCAGGAGCAGCAAAAGCTGGCCGAGCAGGCCGCCATCCTGGTATCGCTCAACAACCTGCTCAGCTACCCCTGGGTGGCAGATCGTGTCGCCGAAGGCAGCCTGGTGCTGCATGGCTGGTATTTCGACCTGCGCGAGGGTGCGCTCTGGGGTTATGACGCCGAGCAGCACGCCTTTACCGCGCTGGTCTGCCCGCTCACCGCCACCGCCCTGGTCGCCGCCTGAGCCGCATGAACCTGTCGAACCTGCCGAGCCGCCACAGCCTCAGTACCAAGCTGATCGTGCTGTCGGTGCTGTGGCTGGTGGTGGCCACGGTGTCCATCGGTTACACGCTGGTGCTGTCCTGGCAGCTGCAGGGCGGTGGTGCCGCCATCAACGATGCCGGCAGCCTGCGCATGCGCAGCTACCACATGCTGGTCATGCTGAGCCAGCAACAGCCGCGTGAAGTCATCGAGGCCGACCAGCGCATCTTCGAGCAGACCCTGAACACCCTGATCGATGGCGATCCGGCACGGCCGCTGATGCTGCCTGACACCCCGGAAATCCAGAGCCTGGCCCAGGTCATCAAGCGCCAGTGGCAGGTTGACATGCTGCCGCTGCTGGAGCCGGTCGGGGCGCGTCAGATCGGCCTGGCCACGCTCAATGCCGAAGTGGATCGTTTCGTCGCCAACATCAACCAGCTGGTGCGCCTGATCGAACAGCACAATGCACAGAACACCGCCATGCTGCGCATGTTCCAGTTCCTGCTGATCGGCATGGCCTTTATCGGCGCGCTGACCATGATCTACATGCTCTACCTGATGGTGATCCTGCCGGTCAGCCAGCTGCACGATGCCACCCTGCGCCTGAGCCAGGGCTCGCTCGATAGCCGCGTCGAACTGGACAGCCAGGACGAATTCGGTGTGCTCGCCACCGGCTTCAACACCATGGCCGAGCACCTGCAGGAACTGCTGCAGGACATGGAGCACAAGGTGCAGGAAAAGACACGGGAGCTGGAAGACAACAACCTGCAACTGCGCACCCTGTACGCCGTCACCACCCTGCTCAACCAGAAGCAGGAGCTGGAACAGGCCAGCAACGGCTTTCTGGAGCAGGTGATGCGACTCACCGGTGCCGAGGCCGGTTTTGTGCGCCTGCTGGATCCGGATCGCGACATGATGGACGTGGTGGCCCAGATTGGCGTCCCCGATGGGCTGCTGCATCAGTCGGACTGCAAGCACACCAGCGGCTGCTATTGCGGCCGCTCGCTGCAGGCTGTGCAGCCAATCACGCTGCACACCAGTACCGAGCGCGTGCTGCAGGACAACGGCGAGCGGCTGCACTGCGCGCGTGCCGGTTTCGAAAGCTTTGCGATTTTCCACGTGCGCACCAACCGGCAGGATCTGGGCATCTACACCCTGTTCTTCCGCCAGGAGCACAACCTGACCGATGACGAGCACAAGCTGCTGGAAGCGCTGGGCAGCCACCTGGGCGTCACCATCAACAACATCCGCCTGGCCGCGCGCGACCGCCAGCTCGCCGTGATGGAAGAGCGCAACCTGATGGCGCAAGGCCTGCACGACAGCATCGCGCAATCGCTCTCCTTCCTGAACCTGCAGGTGCAGATGCTGGAATCGGCGCTGGCCCATGGCGAACAGGAGCAGGTGCAGGAAAACCTGGCCTTCATCCGCAGTGGCGTGCAGGAAAGCTACGAAGACGTGCGCGAGTTGCTGCTGAACTTCCGCGTGCGCATCAGCAAGCAGGAGCTGCCCGAGGCGGTGCGCACCCTGCTGCAGCGCTTCGAGTTGCAGACGCATGTGGCCACCCATCTGGAGCTGGGCGGCGACGGCCTGCCTCTCAGCCCGCAGGAGCAGCTGCAGCTCATCTTCATCCTGCAGGAGGCGCTGTCCAACGTGCGCAAGCATGCCCAGGCCAGCCATGTGGATGTGCGTATCCGCAATGATGCCGATCTGGTGATGACGGTGACCGATAATGGACGCGGAATCGATCTGGCTGAAATGGAATCGCGCCAGTCGCGCCACGTGGGCATGTCCATCATGGAAGAACGTGCCCGACGCATCCACGCCAGCATCCGCTTTGATCACATGCCCCAGGGCGGCACGCGCGTCACGCTGCACCTGCCGGAAAAAGAACGCAACGCCACATGACTACCGACACCGCATCCAGCCCGATCCGCATCCTGCTGGTCGATGACCACACGCTGTTCCGCAGCGGCCTGAAGGCGCTGCTGCAGCGCCAGTCCGACTTCCAGGTCGTGGGCGAAGCCGGTGACGGCCTGGAAGGCGTCAAGCTGGCCGACCAGCTGCAGCCCGATGTGGTGCTACTGGATCTGGACATGCCAGTCATGCATGGCCGCGATGCGCTGGCGCAGCTGCTCAACACCCAGCCGCAGCTGGCAGTACTGATGCTCACCGTTTCGGAAGACAGCGAAGACCTGGCCGAGTGCATGAAAACCGGCGCGCGCGGCTATCTGCTGAAAAAGATCGATGCCGATTTCCTGCTCTCCGCCATCCGCCGTGCCGTCGATGGCGACAACGTGCTGTCACCCGAGATGACGGCCAAGCTGGTGCAGCGCCTGCGCGCGCCGGCGGCCAGCAGCCAGGCCCCCGAATACGAATCGCTCACCCCGCGCGAGCGTGAGACCCTCTCCTGGCTGGCCCAGGGCGCCAGCAACAAGCAGATTG
Organism: Brachymonas sp. J145; assembly: GCF_036312245.1. Taxonomy (NCBI): domain Bacteria; kingdom Pseudomonadati; phylum Pseudomonadota; class Betaproteobacteria; order Burkholderiales; family Comamonadaceae; genus Allobrachymonas; species Brachymonas sp. J145. The sequence continues at coordinate 176,245 of NZ_JAZDCI010000001.1, forward strand.
CACGCGAGATGGACGTGGCCGAAAGCACGATCAAGGTGCACGTGCAGAACATCCTGCGCAAGCTGAACCTGCACAGCCGTGTGCAGGCGGCCGTCTACGCCGTCGAGAACGGCTTTGACAAGCTGGACCGGGACTGATCCCGGCACCAACTCATCGCGTCAGGCCGGCACCGCCAGGATCACGCTGGAAGCCTTGAACAGCGCGCTGGCCGGCTGGCCCTCGGCCAGCTGCAGCTTGTCGGCGCTCTCCCGGGTCACGATCGCCGCCACCGACTGGCCATGGCCCAGGTCGATAACGACTTCGGTATTCACGGCACCCGGATGCAGGCGGCTGATCGTGCCCGACATGCAGTTGCGCGCCGATACCTTCACGCCGTCCATGTCCACCCCCAGCAGGATTGCCGAGGCCTTGACCAGCGCCAGCGCCTGAGCGCCCTCGACCAGACCCAGCGCCAGCACGCTGTCATGCGTCACGGTGGCGACAATCTCCTGCCCGCCCGGCAATGCCAGCACCACCTCGTCGTTCACGGCACCGCGTGTGATCTGTCTTACCGTGCCCAGATACTGGTTGCGCGCACTGGTCTGCATGGTCATTCTCCTTACCAGCTGATAATCGTCGACCAGGCCGTTGGCCTGCTGCTCCAGCAGCTGCACAAAGCGCGCGTGCGCCTCCTCCAGCTGGCGGAAGTTGTGAATCAGCCGTTCACCGCGTTCGGTCAGCCGGGTACCGCCGCCGCCCTTGCCGCCGGCCACGCGTTCCACCAGCGCCTCGCCGGCCAGCTGGTTCATCGCATCAACCGTGTCCCAGGCGTTCTTGTAGCTGATGCCGACCGACTTGGCGGCGCGCGTGATCGAGCCATCCGTGGCAATACGCTCCAGCAGCGCCACCTGCTGGGCACCGCCCAGCCGCCTGCCATCCACCGTCATGTCCAGGGAGCCCTGCAAGGCAATGGCAGTGGTCAGGTCATCGGGGGTGGGCATGGGGACAGGCTCCGGGTTCAGCTAACAGCCTGTGCGACCGTGGGCAGCACGGACCGCTGCATGGTCGCATCGATGGTACGCGCCGCAGGCTGGATGCCCGAGGATACCACCTGCCCTCCGTCCAGCCGGAACACCTGCTGCCCCAGCACGCGCGCGTCTTCGGCATCGTGCGTGATCAGCAGCATCGGCAGCTGCAGGCGCTGCTGCAGCTCCAGCAATTCCTCACGCATGCTCTGGCGCAAGTCGGCGTCCAGCGCGGCAAACGGCTCGTCCAGCAGCAGCACGCGCGGATGCCCGATCAATGCACGCGCCAGGGCCACGCGCTGGCGCTGGCCGCCGGACAGCTCCAGCGGATACTGCTGCGCCATGTGCTCCAGCTCCATGGTCTGCAGCCATTGCAGCGCCTCGGCATGTTGCGCGCGGCGCGACGGATTGCGCCAGCCGCGCTGCAGGCCAAAGGCCACGTTCTGCACCACGTTCAGGTGCGGAAACAGCGCATAGTCCTGGAACACGACACCGGTGCGCCGCTGCTGCGGGCTCAGGTTGATACCCTGCGCGGCATCGAACAAGGTCTCGCCGGCGATGCGCACATGGCCCTGATCCGGCTGCATCAGCCCGGCAATCGCCTTCAGCGTCATGGTCTTGCCCGATCCGGAAGGCCCGAGCAGCACCACGCGCTGGCTGTCGGTCTGCAACTGCACCTGCAGCGCAAACGTACGCTCGCCCGAACGCAAGGTCTTGTGGATAGAAAGATCAAACACCATGGCGCTTATCCCTGCCGATGGGCCTGGTGGCCCGGTGCCAGCCGGCCGGCCAGCATCAGCACGGTGATGCAGGTGATCGACGTAATCAGCACCAGCATATTCGCCAGGTCGTCCTGACCGGCCTGCACCGCCTCGTAAATCGCGATCGACAGCGTCTGCGTCTTGCCGGGAATGCTGCCCGCCACCATCAGCGTGGCTCCGAACTCGCCCAGCGCCCGTGCAAACGCCATCAGCACGCCCGCCAGAATACCGCGCCAGGCCAGTGGCAGCGTGACGCGGAAAAACACCGCCCACTCGCTCAGTCCCAGCACCCGGGCCGCCTGTTCAAGCCGGCCATCGACCGACTCGAAGGCCGCGCGCGCCGGCTTGAACACCAGCGGAAACGCCACCACCGTGGCCGCGACCACCGCGCCCTGCCAGCTGAAGATCAGGCTGATGCCAAAGGTCTCCTTCAGCCAGCCGCCAACCCAGCCACGGCTGCCAAATACCACCAGCAGGTAGTAGCCCAGCACCGTGGGCGGCAGCACCATCGGCAGCGTCAGCACCGTATCCAGCAGATGACGCCCGGGAAAGCGTTTGCGCGCCAGCAGATAGCCCGTGCCCACGCCCAGCACCAGTCCGCACAGCGTGGCCAGGCCTGCCACCTTCAGTGACAGCAGGATGACCGGCAGGATGGCGCTTTCTTCAGGCACGGATCAGGTCCTGTCTCAGGGCTTGCTGAAGCCGTAGCGCTGCAGCACGGCCTGGCCAGCCGGCGACTGCACATAGCGGATAAAGCGGCGACCTTCCACCTGCTGCCTGCTCTCGGCCACCGGCGCAATCGGATAGCGGATCACCACGTCCAGCGGCACGGTGTACACAACCTTCACCTTGTCCTTCATGATGGCGGCATCGGTGCTGTAAACCAGACCGGCATCCACCTCGCCACGCGCCACATAGTCCAGCACCTGACGCACGCTGGTGCCGTTGATCAGCTTGGGCTGTACCTGATTCCACTGCGCCAGGCGCTGCAGCGGCGGCATGCTGTAGCGGCCCACCGGCACGCTGGCCGGGTTGCCAATGGCCACGCGCTTCACGCCCGCCTGAGCCAGATCCGCCAGATTGCGCACCGTCAGGCGGCTGTCCACCGGCGTGATCAACACCAGCGTGTTGCGCACAAAATCCTGGCGCTCGCCGCGCTTGACCAGGTTCTGCTGTTCCGCCTGGTTCATGGTCTCCTGGTCAGCCGAAGCAAACACGTCTACCGGCGCGCCCTTGGCAATCTGCTGCAGCAGCTGGCCGGAAGCGGCAAAGTTGAAGTTCACTTTTGCATCAGCATACTGTCGCTCATAGTTCTGGCCCAATTCCTTGAAGGCGTTGGTCAGGCTGGCGGCCGCAGAAACGGTGATTTCGGCAGCCTGCGCCATGGCACCTGCCGACATCAGCAGTGCAGCCAGCAGTACGGGACGGAAACGGGTAAATCGGGTCATGCAGCTTGCTCCTGAAAAAATTTCGCTATATACGATTCTATACTGCGATGTGCCGGAAAAACCGCCCGAAGACGGTTCTCCTGTCAGCATCAGGGCTGATCAGACACGGCGCGGACGCACCAGCTGCCATGCACGACCCAGATAGGTCACGCTGGCAAAGCCACTCCACACGTGCACCAGGCGGGTAAACGGGAAGATCACGAACAGCGTCATGCCCATGAACAGGTGCAGCTTGAACACCCAGGAGGCGTTGACGATGAAGTCAGCAGCACCGCCACGGAAGGTCACGATATGCTGCGCCCAGGACATCAGCGTCACCATTTCATGGCCGTCCAGGTGACCCAGCGACACGAAGATGGTGGACAGGCCCAGCAGCAGCGTGATCAGGATCCAGATCATGACCAGCTTGTCGCGCCAGGTGGTATTGGCCGCCAGACGCTCGTTGCCGAAACGACGGGCCAGCAGCATCAGCACGCCAATCAAACACATGACACCGAAGATACCGCCCATCACGATGGCGAAGACCTGCTTCTGGCCGTGGCTGATGCCCAGCGTCTCCCAGACGATCATCGGCGTCAGCAAGCCGAACAGGTGACCGAAGAACAGACCCAGGATGCCAACGTGGAACAGGATGTTGGCCACGCGCAGATTGCCCGTGTACAGCGTCTGGCTGGACTCCGACTTCCACGAATACTGCTCGCGGTCGAAGCGGATCAGGCTGCCGAGAAGGAACACGGTCAGCGCAATGTACGGATAGATTCCGAATACGAATTGGTGCAGATAGCTCATGAGGTTTCTCCTTGCGGTCAGGCCGGCTGCGGCGTCTGGCGGTAGAAGTTGATGGGGGCCACAGCCGAAGTCGGCTTGAGCAGCGGCTCAATGCCGTCCACGCCCGGACCAAAAGTTTCCATGGCCTCGTCCATGTCACGCACAGGCGGGGTCACCAGCGGTTCGGGCGTTACCGGAGACAGGCTGACTGCCGCCTGCAGCACGCCGGCATACGGCGAGTTGCTCTCGGCCAGCTTGACGGCCACGTGGTTGAGCACGTGCACGGCATCACCCAGCAAGGGCGTAGCCACCTCGGGCTCGCACTGCGACAGGAATTCCAGAAACAGCGGCACGTAGTCGGGCAGCTCCTCGCTGACCATCTCGAAGCCGTGGGTCTTGTACTCTTCCATCAGGTCGACCATGGCCTGGCCGCGCGCACGGTCCTCGCCATGGATGTGCTCGAACAGGTGCAGCGAGTGCGCCGGGTTGCGGTCGAAAGTTGCCACATAGTTTTCCTGCAGGGCGATCATGTCGCCGCTGCCCAGATGGGTCAGCAGCGGCTCGATCTGCTGCAGCAGTTCAGGCTGCGCCGACAGTACCGTGCGGATCTCGGGCAGGGCCTGGATCAGCTCCTGCTCGGGATAGCACAGCAGTGCCGACATGGCCTGGAAATGCATGGTATTCATGGTTCAGGCCTCCTTACTTCTCGCGATTGGACTGCAAGTCGCGACGCATCTCGTGGAACACGATGGGCGTTGCCTTCTTGCGGCCAAACAGGCTTTCGTTGCTGGTGCCGGTCGAGCAGCCGTTGCCAAAAGTGAAACCGCAAGCAGCCTTCTCTTCGAAGGTGTTTTCCACCAGCTCCTTGTGCGTGGAGGGGATCACGAAGCGGTCTTCGTAGTTGGCGATGGCCATGATCTGGTACATCTCCTCGACCTGCTCCGGCGTCAGGTGCGTGCCGTTGAGCGTGCTCGGATCGGTGACCTTCTCCACGCTCTTCTTGCGCATGTAGCGGCGCATGGCGACCATGGTTTCGAGTGCCTTCACCACCGGCTCTTCCTTGCCCGCGGTCAGCAGGTTGGCCAGGTACTGGATCGGGATACGCAGATCCTTGACATCCGGGATGATGCCGTTTTCGCCGATCAGGCCGTTTTCCATGGCGGACTGGATCGGGGACAGCGGCGGGATGTACCAGACCATCGGCATGGTGCGGTATTCCGGGTGCAGCGGGAAGGCCACCTTCCATTCCATCGCCATCTTGTAGACCGGCGACTTCTTGGCAGCATCCAGCCAGGCTTCCGGGATGCCCTGCTTGCGGGCTTCCTCGATCACGGCCGGGTTGTTCGGGTCCAGGAACACGCCCAGTTGCGCTTCGTACAGGCTTTGCGGATCCTCCACGCTGGCGGCTTCCTCGATCTTGTCGGCGTCATACAGCAGCACGCCCAGATAGCGGATACGGCCCACGCAGGTCTCGGAACAGATCGTCGGCTGACCAGCTTCGATACGCGGATAGCAGAAAATGCACTTCTCGGCCTTGCCGCTGGTCCAGTTGTAATAGATCTTCTTGTACGGGCAGCCGCTGATGCACATGCGCCAGCCGCGGCACTTGTCCTGGTCGATCAGCACGATGCCGTCATCTTCACGCTTGTAGATCGAGCCGGACGGGCAGGATGCCACGCAGGTCGGGTTCAGGCAGTGCTCGCACAGGCGCGGCAGGTACATCATGAAGGTGTTCTCGAAAGCCGAGTACATCTCCTTCTGGATGCCTTCGAACAGGGCGTCCTTGGCACGCTTCTCGAATTCGCCGCCCAGGTCATCTTCCCAGTTCGGGCCCCATTCGATCTTGTCCATCTTCTTGCCGGTCAGCACCGATACCGGACGTGCGGTCGGCGGTGTCGGCATCTCGGGCGCATTCTGCAGGTGCTCGTAGTCGTAGGTGAACGGCTCGTAGTACTCGTCGATCTGCGGCAGATTGGGGTTGGCAAAGATGTTGGACAGGATCTTCAGCTGGCCGCCCTGCTTGGGACGCAGCTTGCCGGATCCATCCAGCTCCCAGCCGCCCTTCCACTGCTCCTGGTCTTCCCAGTTCTTGGGGTAGCCAATGCCGGGCTTGGTTTCCACGTTGTTGAACCAGGCGTATTCCACGCCGTCGCGGCTGGTCCAGACGTTCTTGCAGGTCACCGAGCAGGTGTGGCAACCAATGCACTTGTCCAGGTTGAGCACCATGCCGATTTGGGCTCTGATTTTCATTGTGTATCTCCTGAGATCTTGGTGAGCGGGCGGCCACTGCCGCCCGCGCTGGCCTTACTTGGACAAGGGCTGGTCCATCCAGTCCACGTTCTTCATCTTGCGCATCACGATGAACTCATCGCGGTTGCAACCCACGGTGCCGTAGTAGTTGAAGCCATAGGCCAACTGGGCATAGCCACCAATCATGTGCGTCGGCTTGGTCACCGCACGCGTCACGGAGTTGTGGATACCGCCGCGCTTGCCGCTCATTTCGGCGCCAGGCACGTTCACGATCTTCTCCTGGGCGTGGTACATCAGCGTCATGCCCTGCGGAATGCGCTGGCTTACCACCACACGCGCCGTCAGCGTACCGTTGACGTTGAACACTTCGACCCAGTCGTTATCCACCAGACTGGCTTCCTTCGCGTCCTTCTCGGAGATCCAGATATGCGGACCGCCACGCGACAGCGTCAGCATGCGCAGGTTCTCGGAATAGGTACTGTGGATGCCCCACTTCTGGTGCGGCGTCAGGAAGTTCAGCAGGATTTCCTTGTGGCCGTTGGGCTTGTGGTTGTGCACCGCTGCCGTGGTCTTCAGGTCGACCGGCGGCTTGTACACGCACAGGCCTTCGCCGAAGGCACGCATCCACTGGTGGTCCTGGTAGAACTGCTGGCGACCGGTGATGGTGCGCCACGGGATCAGCTCGTGCACGTTGGTGTAGCCGGCGTTGTAGCTCACTTCCTCGCTTTCCAGACCAGACCAGATCGGCGAAGAGATGATCTTGCGCGGCTGCGCCTGGATGTCGCGGAAGGTGATGTGGTCATGCTCGCGCGGGATCGCCAGGTGCGTGTGATCGCGACCGGTGATGGCGCTCTGTGCCGCCCACGCCTTCACGGCCACGTGGCCATTGGTCTCGGGTGCCAGCGTCATGATCATCTCGGCCGCGTCGATCGCGGTATCCAGACGCGGCTGGCCCTTGGCCACGCCATCCGGCACCACCTTGTTCATCTTGCGCAGCTGCTCGATCTCGGTACCGGTCTTCCAGGCCATGCCCTTGCCACCGTTGCCGGCCTTTTCCATCAGCGGACCGATAGAGGTGAACTTGGCGTAGATCTGGCTGTAGTCGCGCTCGACCACGGTCATCGCCGGCATCGTCTTGCCCGGGATCGGCTCGCACTCGCCGTGCTTCCAGTCGCGCGGGTCAAACGGCTGGCCCAGCTCCTGCGGGCTGTCGTGCATCAGCGGGGTCAGCACCAGGTCATTCTGCACGCCCAGGTAGTCACCACCGACTTCACTGATCGCCTTGGCAAAACCCTTGTAGATTTCCCAGTCGGTCTTGCTCTGCCACAGCGGCTGCACGGCTTCGCTCAGCGGGTGGATGAACGGGTGCATGTCGGACGTGTTCAGGTCGTCCTTCTCGTACCAGGTCGCCGTGGGCAGCACGATATCGCCGTACAGGCAGGTAGTGGACATGCGGAAGTCCAGCACTACCAGCAGGTCCAGCTTGCCTTCAGCCGCCGGGCGCACGGTGATCTCGGTCGGCTTGATGCAGTTGTCCTCGTCGCTCATCACGGCGTTCTGCGTGCCCAGCAGGTACTTCAGGAAGTACTCGTGGCCCTTGCCGGAAGAACCCAGGATGTTGGAACGCCACACGAACATGTTGCGCGGGAAGTTCTTCGGGTTATCCGGGTCGTTGCAGCTCATGTCGATGGAGCCGTTCTTCAGGCCTTCCACCGTGTAGCTCACGGCATCCTGGCCAGCCGCGGCGGCCTGGCGCGTGATGTCCAGCGGGTTGGTCGTCAGCTGCGGGGCAGACGGCAGCCAGCCCATGCGCTCGGCCTTGGCGTTGTAGTCGATCAGCGCCATGTTGGCCATGCTGCCATCGGCGGTCGGGCACAGGATTTCGTTCACGCCCAGCTTTTCGTGGCGCCACTGGCTGGTGTGCGCATAGAAGAAGCTGGTGCCGTTCATCTGGCGTGCCGGACGGTTCCAGTCGGCACCAAAGGCCAGCGGCGCCCAGCCGCTTTGCGGACGCAGCTTTTCCTGGCCCACGTAGTGGCACCAGCCACCGCCGCTCTGGCCGATACAGCCGCACATCATCAGCATGTTGATGATGCCGCGGTAGGCCATGTCCATGTGGTACCAGTGGTTCAGGCCGGCACCGACGATGACCATGCTCTTGCCTTCGGTCTGGTCGGCGTTCTGCGCAAACTCGCGCGCCACCTGGATCACCATCTCGGGCTTGACGCCAGTGTGCTTCTGCTGCCAGGCCGGCGTGTAGGGCACGTCATCCATGTAGCTGGATGCCACGTTGCCGCCGCCCAGGCCACGGTCGATACCGTAGTTGGCCGCCATCAGGTCAAACACGGTAGCGACCAGCGCGCTGCTGCCATCGGCCAGCTGGATACGCTTCGCCGGCACGTTGCGCACGGCCAGTTCGTCGTGCTCGGCACCGAAATACGGGAAACCGACGCCGACGACTTCGTCGTGCTGGCCCAGCAGGGACAGTTGGGCGCGCACTTCGCGGCCGCTGCCGCCGTCACGGTGCTCCAGGTTCCACTTGCCGGTCTTGCCCTCGGGCTGGCCCCAGCGGAAACCGATGGAGCCATTCGGTGCCACGATCTCGCCGCTGATCTCGTCGATCTGCAGCGTCTTCCAGTCGGGGTTGTTGTCTTCACCCAGGTTGTCAGCCAGGTGGCTGGCACGCAGGAAGTACTCGGGCACATGACGGCCGGCCTCTTCCTTCAGGCGCACCAGCATCGGCATGTCGGTCAGGCGACGGATGTAGTCGGTGAAGTAGGCAGACGGCTTCTCGAGGTGGAATTCCTTGAAAATCACGTGGCCCATGGCCATCGCCAGTGCCGCGTCGGTACCCTGCTTGGGTGCCAGCCAGATGTCGCCGAACTTGGCCATTTCGCCAAAGTCGCTGGACACGGCCACGGTCTTGGTGCCCTTGTAGCGCACTTCGGTGTAGAAGTGGGCGTCGGGGGTACGCGTCATCGGCACGTTGGAACCCCACACCATCAGGTAAGTGGAGTTGTACCAGTCGGCCGATTCGGCCACGTCGGTCTGCTCGCCCCAGACTTGCGGGCTGGCCGGGGGCAGGTCGCAGTACCAGTCATAGAAGGACAGCGGCACGCCACCGATCAGGCTCAGGTAACGGCTGCCAGCGGCATAGCTCACCATCGACATGGCCGGAATCGGCGAGAAGCCGATCACGCGGTCAGGACCGTAGTTCTTGATGGTGTAGGCGTTGGCGGCAGCCACCATCTCGTTGGCTTCCTGCCAGGTCGCACGCACGAAACCACCCTGGCCGCGACGGGACTTGTATTCCTTGGAGCGCTCCGGATCCTGGCTGATGTATTCCCAGGCCGTGATCGGGTCCATGCTCTTGCGCGCCTCGCGCCACATCTGCGCCAGCTTGCCGCGCATCATCGGGTACTTCACGCGTTGGGCGGAGTACACATACCAGCTGTACGAGGCACCACGCGGGCAGCCGCGTGGCTCGTGGTTGGGCAGGTCGGCACGGGTGCGCGGGTAGTCGGTCTGCTGGGTTTCCCAGGTGATCAGGCCATTCTTCACGTACACCTTCCAGCTGCAGGAGCCGGTGCAGTTCACGCCGTGCGTCGAGCGCACGATCTTGTCATGCTGCCAGCGTTGGCGATACGCGTCTTCCCACTGGCGGTCTTCCTTCACTACCGCTCCGTGGCCATTCGAGAAGGTGGATTTCACCTTGCTCATGAATTTCAATCGATCGAGAAAGTGGCTCATATCGCCTCCATGTGTCCTGGGTGGCAAGGAGACAATCCTTGCCTGGCCCGTTCTTCAAGTCTAAGAAAATTCCCTGTCTCACCCCATTCGCCAGTGGCTGCCAGTCGCATCGCCAGAAGATGGAGCCAGCCCTACTCCTTTTGGCGTAGGGCTGTGGTCGATCACCGTGCGATCAGCACGGAGCCTCGGCACCCTTGCGGGCGTAATACCACCAGTTGATCAATACACAGCTGATGTAAAAGATGATAAACGCATATAGCGCCCCTTCCACACCGCCGGTCAGATCCATGGATGTGCCATAGCTCTTGGGGATCAGGAAGCCACCGTAGGCGGCAATCGCGGCGGTAAAGCCCAGTACCGCAGCCGATTCGCGGTTGGCGCTCAGCCTGGCGGCTTCAATGGCAGCCTCGCCCTTGCCTTGCGCATTGCGCATGTGCAGGCTGCCGAAGATGGCCGGGATCTGCATGAAGGTAGAGCCATTGCCGATGCCGGTCAGCGCAAACAGCGCCAGGAAACAGGCAAAGAAACCCCAGAAGTTGCCACCCTTGCCGTTCTGCGGCAAGAAGGTCAGCACTCCGACCACGCCAATGATCATGCCGATGAACACCAGCTGGGTCACCCTGGCACCGCCAAGCTTGTCGGACAGGCGGCCACCGATGGGACGCGCCAGCGCGCCGACCAGCGGGCCGAGGAAAGCGTACTGCGTCGGATCCACACCATCAAACTGGCTCTTGATCAGCAGCGGGAAACCGGCCGCAAAGCCCAGGAAGGAACCGAAGGTACCCGTATACAGCCAGCACATCAACCAGTTGTGCTTGCGCTTGAAAATCATGGCCTGATCGGCAAAGGAGGCCTTGGCCGAGGCGATGTCGTTCATGCCAAACCAGGCAGCCAGCGAGGACAGGATGATGAACGGCACCCAGACAAAACCGGCGTTCTGCAGCCAGACCTGCTTGGTCTGGTCACCCTTGGTCCAGGTCTGGGCTTCGCCGCCCAGCGCACCAAACAGCGCGAAGGTGATCACCACCGGCACCAGGAACTGCACCGCCGACACGCCCAGGTTACCCAGGCCGGCGTTCATGCCCAGCGCACCGCCTTTTTCCGACTTGGGGAAGAAGAAGCTGATGTTGGCCATGCTGGAGCTGAAGTTGGCACCACCAAAGCCGCACAGCAGCGCCAGGATCAGCATGGTCGAGAAGCTGGTGTCCGGGTTCTGCACCGCCATGCCCAGGCCGATCGCCGGAATCAGCAGGCTGGCCGTGCTCAGCGTGGTCCAGAGGCGGCCACCGAAGATCGGCACCATGAAGGAATAGAAAATGCGCATGGTCGCGCCGGACAGCGCCGGTACCGCCGCCAGCCAGAACAGCTGGTTGGGCGTGTACTTGAAACCGATGTTCGGCAGGTTCACCACGCCGACACTCCAGACCTGCCAGATGGCGAAAGCCAGCAGCAGGGCCGGAATCGAGATCCACAGATTGCGGCGTGCAATCTTGCGACCCTTCTGTTCCCAGAACGCCGGATCTTCCGGCTCCCAGTGGGTCAATACGCGAGAGGATGCCATGTGAGTTCTCCCGGGCCGCCAGAGCGGCCCTTGTGGTTGAGAAAGGGGTTCGGGATCAGGCCTTGACTGCCTGTGCTGCAGGACGCTTGGCCTTGAAGGAGAAGTGCATCCAGATCAGGCTGACGCACACCGTGCCGTACAGCAGCATGAAGGCACTGCTGCGGATGCCGGTCATGTCGAGCAGGATGCCGAACATGATGGGCAGCAGCCAGCCACCCAGGCCGCCGGCCAGGCCGACCACGCCGGAAACGGCACCGATGTTGGTCGGGAAGTCATCGGCCACGAACTTGAAAACCGAGGCCTTGCCCACCGCCATGGCGACACCAGCTACGAACAGCAGGATGGTGAACAGGGTGGCATTCAGGCCAATGTGGAAAGTCTGCGGACCCTTGGCAGTCTGGATCACGAAGTCGGTCTGCGGATAGGACAGGATGAAGAACACCACCCAGATCACCCACATCACGCCCCAGGTCACCTTGTAGGCGCCGTACTTGTCGGACAGCCAGCCGCCCAGGGCGCGCAACACGCCGCCCGGCAGCGAGAAGCAGGCCGCCAGAAAGGCTGCGCTCTGCAGGCTGAAACCATACTCGCCCACGTAGTAGCGCACCATCCACAGCGCCAGCGCCACATAGCCGCCAAACACCACCGAGTAGTACTGGCAGTAGCGCAGCACGGCCGGATCCTTCATCAGCGCCAGTTGCTGGCCCAGCGACACCTTGGAAGACACCAGGTGCTTGGGATCGTGGTAGGAGAAGAACCAGAACAGGATCGCAGTCACCAGCATGATGACGGCGTACACGGTGGGAACCATCTGCCAGCCGGCGGCCACGATGATAGACGGGGCAATCAGCTTGTTGATGGCAGAACCGGCGTTACCGGCACCGAACACGCCCATCGCCAGGCCCTGCTTGTCCTTGTTGAACCAGCGCGCCACATACGGCGTACCCACCGAGAAGGAGCCGCCGGCCAGACCGACAAACAGGCCGATCACCAGGAACTGCCAGAGCTCGGTGGCGAACTGCATCATGTAGATCGGGATCACACAGGCCAGCATCAGCACGAAAAGCACGATGCGGCCGCCGTAGCGGTCAGTCCAGATACCCAGCGGCACCCGGATCAGCGAACCCGACAGCACCGGCGTTGCCGCCAGCAGGCCGAATTCGGTTTCGTTCAGGCCCAGCTGCTCCTTGATCGGAATGCCGAGTACGGCAAACATCATCCAGATCATGAAGCACACCGTGAACGAGATGGTGCTCGAGGTGAGCACAGCGTACTGTTTGTAGGTTGGGGAAGCCATCGCAGATCCTTTTCGTTCTGTTACTGGTGTAACCATACGCCCTTGCCCGTCGTGCGGGTATTCCCCGCTGGAGGGGGTGTCTCCCCCATACGACGTAGTCGATGCAGCACACGCAACGCCAATAGGCTAGCGCAAACTCGTGACAGATCAGGCACATGCCCCAAGAGTTTGATCTAGATCAAAGTCTGGCTACAGACATAAAAAAAACCTGTCACCAGGACAGGTTTGTCTGCAATGTCAGGCAGTGGCGAGCTCAAACGCCCCAGACCACATCCTTGCCCTCTTCCAGGCTGATCTGCAGCAGCTGCAGGAAGGGCTGGGCCCGGGTGTGGAAGGGAATCGGATCGCTGTTGGCGTCTGCGTCATCTTCTTCGCGCTCTTCCGGCGGCTGGCTGGCCTTGGCCTGGGAGGCCTGGATAGCCAGCTTGAGCTTGTCGATGGCATCCTGCATCGCCTGGGCCTGGATCACGCCACGCTCTGCGGGTTCGCGACCGATGGCTTCCAGCACCTGGTTACCGTTGGCTTCCATCATGATGACATCGCCGGCAGCGGCGGATTTGAACTTGTACAGCATGGTCTCCTCCTTTCGACTTGGGATTCAGACCATTCTAGGCCATGGCTGCCGCATCAGTGTGTAAGAAAAGCCCGGTAGCTTGCCCGGTCAGCGGATTTCAGGCCACCATCGCCAGATAGGCTCGGTCAATCGCCTGCGCCAGTGCCAGATCCTTGCTCGACAGTCCGCCAGCATCATGGGTGCGCAATGCAATCCGCACGCGGTTATAGGCATTCCACCAGTCCGGATGGTGGCCCTGCTGCTCGGCCAGCAATGCCACCCGCGTCATGAAGGAAAAGGCCTGGACGAAATCATCGAATAGCAGCTCACGGCAGATGGATCCGCCACGCGCCGGCTGGTACTGCCAGTGGGGCAGGCCCGGTGCCAGTGTCAGCCACTGTCCTGCGTCAATCAGCTGCATATCGCCTCCTGTGCTTGTCCTGCCGGCATTTCACCACAGGACGCAGCCGAGTGCACTGGGGGATTGCCACAGATGCCTGGCCAGCAACACTGATCGCCCGACCAGGCCGATCATTCCCCAGCAACGCATGCAAAACGGCCGATGTCGGGAACACCACAAAAAAACCCGCATGTCTTTCAACATGCGGGTTTCTCAAAGCTGGTTGCGCGAGGAGGATTTGAACCTCCGACCTTTGGGTTATGAGCCCAACGAGCTACCAGACTGCTCCATCGCGCGGCAAGCTCTTAGTATAACACCATTTATTCGGCTTGTGCAGATTCTTGTGCTTCTTCTGCAACAGCTTCAGCACGATCCACCAGCTCGACATAGGCCATGGGAGCGTTGTCGCCCACGCGGAAGCCCATTTTCAGGATACGCGTGTAGCCACCCGGACGCTTGGCGAAGCGCGGACCCAGGTCGTTGAACAGCTTCATGACGCTGTCGCGGTCACGCAGGCGGTCAAATGCCAGACGCTTGTTGGCAACCGTGTCCACCTTGGCCAGCGTGATCATCGGCTCGATGACCTTGCGCAGTTCCTTGGCCTTGGGCAGCGTCGTCTTGATGGCCTCGTGCTCGATCAGCGAGTTCATCATGTTGCGCAGCATGGCCTGGCGGTGGGCCGAGGTACGGTTCAGTTTACGGAGTTTCTTTCCGTGACGCATGGTGCTTTCCTTTCAGTTATTAGCGGGCAGCCGTATCAGGTACTGCCCGGGCACACATTGGGCCGGAGCCCGGAACAGCCTGCGCCGCCTGGAAGCGGCACAGGCAAGGGATGAAATCAGCGCTTTTCCAGACCTGCGGGCGGCCAGTTTTCCAGCTTCATGCCCAGGGTCAGGCCACGGGAGGCCAGCACTTCCTTGATTTCGTTGAGGGACTTGCGGCCCAGGTTCGGCGTCTTCAGCAGCTCGTTTTCGGTGCGCTGGATCAGGTCGCCGATGTAGTAGATGTTCTCTGCCTTCAGGCAGTTGGCAGAACGCACGGTCAGCTCCAGCTCGTCCACCGGACGCAGCAGCACCGGGTCAAACTGGGCAGCACTGCGGGAAGCAGGCTGGTCGAACACGTCCAGTGCGCCGCCTTCCAGCTGGGCAAACACGGCCAGTTGTTCCACCAGGATCTTGGCAGAAGAACGGACGGCATCTTCAGCAGAAATGGCACCGTTGGTCTCGATCTCGATGACCAGCTTGTCCAAGTCGGTACGCTGTTCCACACGCGCGCTCTCGACGGCGTAGCTCACGCGCTTGACCGGCGAGAAGGATGCGTCCAGCACGATGCGGCCGATGAACTTGAAGGCATCATCGGGATGGTGGCGCATATTGCCGGGCACGTAGCCACGGCCCTTTTCCACCTTGATCTGCATGTCGATCTTGCCGCCCTGGGACAGGTGACAGATCACGTGCTCGGGGTTGATGATCTCGACGTCGTGCGGGATCTGGATGTCGGCAGCGGTGACCGGACCTTCGCTGTCCTTGCGCAGGCTCAGCGTGACTTCGTCACGGTTGTGCAGCTTGAACACCACACCCTTCAGGTTCAGCAGGATCGCGACCACGTCTTCCTGCACGCCGTCCATGGAGGAGTACTCGTGCAGCACGCCGGCAATCGTTACCTCGGTCGGGGCATAGCCCACCATGGACGACAGCAGCACGCGGCGCAGCGCATTGCCGAGCGTATGGCCGTAGCCACGCTCGAACGGTTCGAGGGTGACCTCGGCGCGGTTGGCGCCCAGCTGCTCGACAGTGATGTTCTTGGGTTTCAGTAGATTGGTTTGCATTCTGACTTCCTCTCAATACCCCCGGCTCGTTACACCGGTAAGGCTGGCGAAGCCCCTGACACTTGATGCAAGGTGTGTCAGGAACCAGATCGGGTGCCAGGCGGCCACAGCCACCAGACAATGGAAATGCGGCCGAAGCCGCATGTTCCGGATTAGCGTGAATACAATTCCACAATCAGCGATTCGTTGACGTCGGCGGCGTACTCGTCGCGGTCCGGCGTCTTCTTGAACACTGCTTCAGCCTTGTCGGCGTTCACTTCCACCCATGCCGGGAAGCCAACCTGGCCTGCCAGTTGCAGGGCTTCGATCACGCGGGCCTGCTTGGCAGACTTTTCGCGCACGGAGATCACGTCACCTACCTTCACCATGTAGGAGGGGATGTTCACCGGCTGGCCGTTCACCAGGATGGCCTTGTGGGACACCAGCTGGCGGGCTTCTGCGCGGGTGGAACCGAAACCGGCGCGGAACACCACGTTGTCCAGACGGGACTCCAGCAGCGTCAGCAGGTTGGTACCGGTGTTGCCACGACGGCGCTCGGCTTCAGCGAAATAGCGACGGAACTGACGCTCCAGCACGCCATACATGCGCTTGACCTTCTGCTTTTCGCGCAGCTGCAGACCGTAGTCAGAGGTACGCTGGCCGGAGGTGCGGCCGTGCTGGCCGGGCTTGGCTTCGAATTTGCACTTGTCGCCAATGGAGCGACGGGCGCTCTTCAGGAACAGGTCGGTGCCTTCACGGCGTGCGAGTTTGGCCTTGGGGCCGAGGTAACGTGCCACAGTATTTTCCTTTGGTGTGTACTACTGCTTTCAAGAAAAAGCAGGAGCCGCCAACAACGATGAACGGTTGGCGGCAGTGGGCTTGGGTTGAAAAAACGCGATCAGATGCGACGACGCTTCTGGGGACGGCAGCCGTTGTGCGGCACCGGCGTCACGTCAGAGATAGACGTGATTTTAATACCAAGTGCAGCCAGTGCGCGAATCGAGGATTCGCGGCCCGGACCGGGACCCTTCACTTCGACTTCCAGGTTCTTGATGCCCTGTTCCTGAGCCGCGCGGCCAGCCACTTCGGAAGCGACCTGGGCTGCGAACGGCGTGGACTTGCGGGAGCCCTTGAAGCCTTGACCACCGGAAGACGCCCAGGACAGTGCGTTGCCCTGACGATCGGTGATGGTGATGATGGTGTTGTTGAAGGAAGCGTGCACGTGTGCGATGCCGTCAGCAATGTTCTTGCGGACCTTCTTGCGGACGCGGGATGCAGCGCTGTTGGAATTTTTAGCCATGGTGACTCTACGCTCTCAATTATTTCTTCAGGGACTGGGCTGCCTTGCGCGGGCCCTTGCGGGTGCGGGCGTTGGTGCGGGTACGCTGACCACGCATCGGCAGGCCACGACGATGACGGAAACCGCGATAGCAGCCAATGTCCATCAGACGCTTGATGTTCATCGTGGTTTCGCGGCGCAGGTCACCTTCCAGGGTGAACTTGGCCAGTTCGTCACGGATCTTTTCCAGATCGGCGTCGGTCAGTTCCTTGATCTTCTTGTCGAAGGCGATGCCGCAGGCTTCGCAGATCTGGCGAGCGCGAGTACGACCAATGCCGTAGATCGCCGTCAGACCGATTTCAGCGTGTTGGTGCGGCGGAATGTTAATACCAGCAATACGTGCCATGTGATTCCTCTGTTAACTCTGATCAGCCTTGACGCTGCTTGTGACGGGGGTCGGTGCAGATGATGCGCACCACGCCTTTGCGGCGGATAACTTTGCAATTACGGCAAATCTTTTTTACCGAAGCTGAGACTTTCATTCTTCTCTCCTCTAATGCTTTCTTACTTTGCGCGGAACACGATGCGCGCTTTGGATAAATCGTATGGCGTCAATTCGACGGTTACTTTGTCACCTGGCAGGATGCGGATGTAATGCATGCGCATCTTGCCGGAGATGTGGCCGAGGACTATATGTCCGTTTTCCAGCTTCACTTTGAAGGTGGCGTTGGGGAGGTTTTCAACCACCTCGCCCTGCATCTGGATCACATCGTCTTTGGCCATGGTCAACGTTCCCGGACCGATTTGAAATTCGCCTTCTTCAATAGCGCATCATATTGCTGCGTCATCAGGTAGTTCTGCACCTGGGCCATGAAGTCCATGGTGACGACCACAATGATCAGCAAGGATGTTCCACCGAAATAGAACGGCACGTTGTACTTCAGGATCAGGAATTCGGGCAACAGACACACGAAGGTGATGTAGATTGCTCCGACCAGCGTAAGGCGCAACAGCACCTTGTCCAGGTAGCGGGCCGTGTTCTCGCCCGGACGAATGCCCGGAATGAACGCGCCGCTCTTCTTCAGGTTGTCGCTGGTTTCACGGCTGTTGAAAACCAGTCCCGTATAGAAGAAGCAGAAGAATATGATCGCAGCAGCATAGAGCGCAATGTAGATCGGCTGACCCGGTACCAGAGCGGATGCGGCGTTGCGCAACCAGCGCATGCTTTCTCCGGCACTGAACCAGTTCACGATCGTGGCCGGCAGCAGAATGATGGACGAGGCGAAGATCGGGGGGATCACGCCAGCCATGTTCAGCTTCAGCGGCAGGTAGGACGACTGGCCACCATAGACCTTGTTGCCCACTTGGCGACGCGCATAGTTCACCAAGATCTTGCGCTGTCCACGTTCCACGTATACCACGAAGTAGGTCACGGCAGCAACCACCGCCAGGATGATCAACGCCACGATGATGCTCATCGCATTGGTACGGACCAGTTCCAGCAGACCGGCAATCGCAGCCGGCAGACCGGCGGCAATACCAGCGAAGATGATGATCGAGATGCCGTTGCCCAGACCACGCTCGGTGATCTGCTCACCCAGCCACATCAGGAACAGCGTACCGGCGGTCAGGCTGACCACGGTGGTCAACCGGAACATCATGCCGGGATCGATCACCAGGCCAGGAGAGCTTTCCAGTGCAATCGCGATACCGAAGGACTGGAAGATCGCCAGGGCCAGTGTGCCGTAGCGGGTGTACTGCGTGATCTTGCGCTGACCTGCCTGCCCCTCTTTCTTGAGTTGCATGAAGGTCGGCACCACATAGGTCATCAGCTGCATGATGATCGATGCCGAAATGTACGGCATGATCCCGATCGCAAACACGGTGAAACGCGAGAGGGCACCACCCGAGAACATGTTGAACAGGTTCAGGATGCCGCCCTGCTGCCCACTGAAGAGCTGCTGCAGCTGGTCGGGATTGATGCCCGGGACGGGGATATGCGCCCCGATACGGTAGACCACCAGAGCCAGCAGCAGGAAGCCCAGACGACGACGCAGGTCGCCGTACTTGGGAGCATTGGCCGTGTTAGACAGACTCGTCGCCACTTTGCGCCTTCTCTATGCTTTGCTTAATCAGGCCACGCTGCCGCCGGCCGCCTCAATGGCAGCCTTGGCACCGGCGGTAGCGCCGATACCGGTCAGCGTCACTGCGCGGGTCAGTTCACCACTCTTGATGACCTTCACCACCTTGATCAGCTGGCCAACCAGGCCGGCTTCTTTCAGAGCCAGCATGTCGACCTGATCCAGACCCAGTTGATCCAGCTCAGTCAGGTTGATCTCGGCGTTGTACTTCAGCAGATGGGACTTGAAGCCACGCTTGGGCAGACGGCGCTGCAGGGGCATCTGGCCGCCTTCAAAGCCGACCTTGTGGTAGCCGCCAGCACGGGATTTCTGACCCTTGTGACCACGACCAGCAGTCTTGCCGAAGCCGGAGCCAATGCCGCGGCCAACGCGGCGCTTGACCTGCTTGGAACCCTCTGCGGGTTTGAGGTTGTTGAGTTCCATTGTCAGTCCTTACAGAACTTTCACCAGATAGGCGATCTTGTTGATCATGCCGCGAACTGCGGGAGTATCCTCCAGCTCGCTGACGCTGTTGAGCTTGCGCAGGCCCAGGCCGCGCACGGTGTCGCGGTGGGACTGCTTGGTGCCGATCGGGCTGCGCACCAGCTGCACTTTGAGTGTTTGCTTGTCAGACATGTTTCTCTCCATCAGGCAGTGAAGATGTCTTCCACGCTCAGACCACGCTTGGCGGCCACTTCAGCCGGAGTCGTGGAATTGCGCAGGGCATCCAGGGTTGCACGAACCATGTTGTACGGGTTGGACGTGCCATGGCTCTTGGCCACGACGTCGGTCACACCCATCACTTCGAACACGGCACGCATCGGGCCGCCGGCAATGATACCGGTACCCTTGGGAGCCGGAGAAACCATCACGCGGGCTGCGCCGTGGTGACCCATCACGGTGTGGTGCACGGTGCCGTTCTTCAGGGACACTTTCACCAGGTTGCGACGAGCTTCTTCCATGGCCTTCTGCACGGCAGAAGGCACTTCCTTGGATTTGCCCTTGCCCATGCCGACGCCACCGTCGCCATCACCAACCACGGTCAGTGCAGCAAAGCTCAGGATTCGACCACCCTTGACCACCTTGGTCACGCGGTTGACCGAAATCATCTTCTCGCGCATGCCGTCGTCGCGTGCGTCGTCTTGCGGTTTGGATTGCATTTTTGTAGCCATTTTCGATCCCTCTTAGAACTGCAGGCCAGCTTCACGGGCTGCGTCGGCCAGAGCCTTGACGCGACCATGGTAGGCAAAGCCTGCGCGATCGAAGGCAACCTTCTCGACGCCTGCAGCTTTCGCCTTCTCAGCAATGCGCTTGCCGATCATGGCGGCAGCAGCGACGTTGCCACCCTTGCCGGCGGCGCCCAGTTCCTTGCGGATATCGGCTTCGGCAGTGGAGGCAGAAGCCAGCACCTTGGTGCCGCAACCGGAGATCACGGCAGCATACATGTGCAGGTTGGTGCGGTTCACCATCAGGCGCGGAACGCCCTGCGCTGCAATGCGGATACGGGTCTGGCGCGCACGGCGAATACGTTGTGCTTTCTTGTTCAACATGATGCCGTTCCTTATTTCTTCTTGGTCTCTTTGATGATCACGCGTTCGTCGGCGTAACGCACACCCTTGCCCTTGTAGGGCTCCGGCGGACGGGTAGCACGCACTTCAGCGGCGATCTGACCGACAACCTGGCGGTTGGCACCCTTGATCACGACTTCGGTAGGAGTCGGAGTGACGGCGGTAATGCCTTCAGGCATTTCCATGACCACGGGGTGGGAGTAACCGACGTTCAGGTTGAGCTTGTTGCCCTGGACGGAGGCCTTGTAGCCCACGCCGATCAGGGACAGCTTCTTCTCGAAGCCCTTGCTCACGCCATTCACCATGTTGTTCACCAGCTGACGCATGGTGCCGGACATGGCATTGGCTTCACGGGAGTCGTCTGCGGGAACGAAGGACAGCTTGCCGTCCTTGTTCTCGATCTTCACCAGGCGGTTGGCAGCGGTAGCCAGCTGGCCACCGGAACCCTTGACGCTGATCTGGTCTTCGCCGATCACGACGTCGACGCCCTGGGGGATTTCAACGGGCATTTTACCTACACGGGACATTCTGTATTCTCCTCGCTTCGATTACGCCACGTAGCACAGCACTTCGCCACCGACGCCGGCAGCACGTGCCTTGCGGTCGGTCATCACGCCCTTGGGCGTGGTGACGATGGCGACGCCCAGGCCGTTCATGACCTGGGGCAGGGTCTTGCTACCCTTGTACACGCGCAGGCCAGGACGGCTGACGCGCTCGATACGCTCGATCACCGGACGGCCGGCGTAGTACTTCAGGGCGATTTCCAGGACGGGCTTGCCGTCTTCGTTCTTGACTTCAAAACCGTCAATGTAGCCTTCATCTTGCAGCACTTGCGCGATGGCTGCCTTCACCTTGGAAGACGGCACGCGGACGCTGGCCTTGTTGACCATTTGTGCGTTACGGATGCGGGTCAACAGATCGGCAATGGGATCACTCATGCTCATTCTTGTTCTCCTGCCGATTACCAGCTGGCCTTGGTGACGCCGGGGATGCCACCGGCGAAGGCGATTTCACGGATCTTGGCGCGGCCAAGACCAAATTGACGGAACGTGCCACGGGGACGGCCGGTCAGTTCGCAACGGTTGCGCTGACGGGTCGGGTTGGCATTGCGGGGCAGCTTCTGCAGCGCCAGACGGGCGGCATCGCGCTCTTCGCCAGACTTGCTGACGTCGTTGGCGATTGCCTTCAGTTCGGCGTGCTTCTTGGCAAACTTGGCGACCAGCTTGGCGCGCTTCTGCTCACGTTGGATAAGTGCAACTTTAGCCATGTCTTACCTCAGTTCTTGAAGGGGAAGCGGAAGCCGGCGAGCAGTGCCTTGCACTCTTCGTCGGTCTTGGCCGTCGTGGTGATGCTGATGTTCAGACCACGCAGGGCATCCACCTTGTCGTATTCGATTTCCGGGAAGATGATCTGTTCCTTGACGCCGACGTTGTAGTTGCCGCGACCGTCGAAAGAACGGCCGGAGATACCACGGAAGTCACGCACGCGCGGCAGCGCGATGTTGATGAAGCGGTCCAGGAATTCGTACATCTGCACGCCACGCAGGGTGACCATGCAACCCAGAGGCTGGCCTTCGCGGATCTTGAAACCGGCGATGGCGCGCTTGGCCTTGGTCACGACGGGCTTCTGACCAGCAATCTTGGCCAGGTCAGCAACGGCGTTGTCCATGACCTTCTTGTCGGCAACCGCCTCACCCACACCCATGTTCAGGGTGATCTTGGTGATACGGGGCACCTGCATCGGGGACTTGTAGCCGAACTTTTCGATCAGTTCGGGGGCGACCTTGTCGCGGAATTGGTCTTGCAAACGTGCCATGTTTATGCCACCTTGATTTCTGCGCCACTGGACTTGAACACGCGCACCTTGGTGCCGTCTTCCAGGGTCTTGATGCCTACGCGATCACCCTTGCCGGTGTCCGCGTTGAAAATGGCCACGTTGGACTGGTGGATAGGCATGGCCTTTTCCACGATGCCGCCCTGCTCACCCTTCATGGGGTTCGGCTTGACATGCTTCTTGACCATGTTGATGCCATCGACCACGAGGTACGACTCATCCTTGCGCAGCGCCACGGTGCCGCGCTTGCCCTTGTCCTTGCCGGCGAGGACGATGACCTCATCGCCTTTGCGAATCTTGTTCATGCGTTCTACTCCTTACAGGACTTCGGGAGCCAGGGACACGATCTTCATGAAGCGATCGCCACGCAGTTCACGCGTGACGGGGCCGAAGATGCGGGTGCCGATGGGCTCCAGCTTGCTGTTCAGCAACACGGCGGCGTTGCCATCGAATTTGATCAGGGAGCCATCCGGACGACGGATACCCTTGGCGGTACGGACGACCACTGCGCTGTAGATCTCGCCTTTCTTGACGCGACCACGCGGAGCAGCTTCTTTCACGCTGACCTTGATAATGTCACCGACGCTTGCATAGCGGCGCTTGGAACCACCCAGCACCTTGATGCACAGCACGGACTTGGCGCCCGTGTTGTCGGCAACCTCTAGACGAGATTCTGTTTGGATCATTTTTAATTTCCCAACTTGTACCTGGTTGTGTCGCCCCATTGACGACACCCCAAAGCCAGTCTTGGGCCCGTCATTCACGCCGCGCTTGCGCACTGCGCTGCAGTTGGGCAGACAAACATCGCACCCGAAATGATGCGAAGCCTTGTATTGTTGCACAGCAGTCTCTCAGGGTCAAGCACTGTTGTGCGTTTTTTGCACAAGGGCAACATCGTGCCGCACTGCAGCGCAGGCCGGACGCGACAGTCGTACCATGTGCGACATGCAGATCCGCCAACACCCCCTGGAATTCCGTGTGCCGCCGCCGGTGGTCGATGCCGCTTGTGCGCTGCTGATGTGGCTGCTGGCCCGTGCCGTACCGCAGTGGCAATTGTCCTGGCCGGACAGCTGGCGCTGGGGCCTGCTGCTGCTCTGGCTGGCGGCAGGCGGTGGCGTGGCACTGGCCGGCCTGCTGGCCTTTCGGCGGGCACGGACTACGCCCAACCCGCTGCGGCCCCAGCAGGCCTCGGCGCTGGTGACGGGTGGCATCTACCGCTTCACGCGCAATCCGATGTACCTGGGTATGGCACTGGCGCTGCTGGGCTGGGCCTGCTGGCTGGCGCACCCGCTGGCCTTTGCCTGCATTCCGCTGGCGCTGGCTTATCTGCAGCGCTTCCAGATCCGGCCGGAGGAGCGCATTCTGGAGCAACGCTTTGGCGAGGAGTTCAGGCGCTATCGCCAGCGCGTGCGGCGCTGGCTGTAATCAGCCAGCCGTTCAGGGTGTGGTGCTGCCGGCGTTCTGCGGCTGCATGCCTGCCGGAGGCGTGCTGGTGACCGGCACGCCGCCACCGACCGGCTGCAATTGGTTCGGGCTGATGATCTCGAACACCTTGACCACCTTGAGCACGCCTCCGACGTTGCGCGCCACTTCAGCCGCACGGTCTGCCTCGTCCTGGGTGACGATACCCATCAGGAAGACGGTACCGAGTTCGGTAGTGACCTTGATCGCATTGGCATCGAGCGAGCGGGCGCTGACCAGCGCGGTCTTGACGCGGGTGGTGGTCATGCTGTCGACCGAACGCTGGCTCAGGGTGGCGGGCGGGTTGACGATGACTTCGTTGACGACGCGACGCACATTGGGCACGCCGGTGGCAACGCCGTTGATCAGCTCGCGGTCTACCTCGGCCTGCACCTGACCGGTGATCAGCATGACGCGGTTGTAGCTGGTGACGGAGACACGGCCACGCTGCTGCAGCGCGTCGTTGATGCGGGTGCTGCCGCGCGTCTCGATGCCCTGGTCTTCCAGCTGGGCACCGGAAGTACGGCGATCCAGTGCCAGCACGGTGGCACCGGCGGCACCGCCGACAACCAGCGGCACGCAGGCGGCCAGGGTGCTCCCAAGCACGGCAGCCAGAACGGAAACGCGCAGCCAGCGGCCAGCGGTATGGGTGGTCTTGTTCATGAGATTTCCTCTTCTCCGAGCAGGGTTCGGTCCAGGGCATCGCACACCACATGGGTGGCGAGCAGGCATTGTTCCAGCAGACGCAGGCCGCGCGGCTGCGCGAGCAGGATGTCCACATCGAGTTCGGACAGCAGTGGCATGGCGCTGTTGCCGCCATGCAGCCAGAGTACCGGGATGTCACGCGACTGCGCCACCGCCACGGCCTGCTGGGCGAACGGCTGGGCTTCGTCGGCACTGCAGAGCCAGAGCACGTCATCAGGGTGGCCGAGCTGCTGCAATTGCTGCACGATGGCTTGCGCGATGCCTTGCTGCTGCTGTTCGAGCAGGTCGGGCGGCAAGGCCTGCGGCGTGCTGGCGGGGTGCAGCAGCGGCCAGCCGGCATCGTGGTGCAATACCAGCGCAGGCAGCGGCGGGCGCTCGCGTTCCAGCACGCCACTCAGGCGCGAGCCGGTATAGGCCGGCCAGAATGCGGTGTCGCCAGCACCGCACAGCAGGATGCGGCCACCACGCGCCACGGTATCGGCGAGCAGCTGCGCCGCCAGATCGAGCTGGTAGCCGTTTTCACGCGCGGTCTGCATGCAGGCCTCGGCGTGCTCGGCGAACTGGCGCAGCATGGCTTCCTGCCGGGGGTCGTGGGGGGAATCCTGGATGGGCATGGTCTGGATCATACTGCCTTCACCCGCCCGGACATTGCAACCAGACGTTCAGGAGGCATCGAAAGCAGCCTGCAGCCATTGCCACTGGCCGCCTTGCTCCGGCAACGGGCCATCGCAGACCATGGCATCGAAACGGCAGACCGGTTCACGACGCAGCTGCATCAGGTAGTGGCGCGCCGCCAGTATGATGCGACGGCGCTTGCCGTGCGTGATGCTGGCCGCGGCACCGCCATGGACAGCGTTGGCGCGGTGGCGCACCTCGACAAACACCAGCGTGCCATCGGCTGACCGCATAATGAGGTCAATTTCACCTCCACCCCGGCCCGGCGTGCGGAAATTGCGTTGCAGCAGTACCAGCCCCTGCCGCTCCAGCCAGGTAATGGCGCTGTCTTCGGCCTGCTGGCCGGTCTCGCGGGTAGTGTGTGCCGCTTTGCTCATCGAGGAAGATCCTTGTCCGAAACCCTGACTACCGATTTTGCACCAGCACTGGCCGCGGCGAACGCTGCCGCCGGACGCCAGTCCTATCCGCAGGCCACGCTGTATCTGGTGCCAACACCCATCGGCAATCTGGCCGACATCACGCTGCGTGCGCTGCATGTGCTGCAACTGGCCGATGTGGTGGGCTGCGAGGACACGCGCCACACGGCACGCCTGCTGCGCGCCTATGGCATCGATGCCAGTGCGCGCCGGCTGCTGTCGCTGCACCAGCACAACGAGGAGACGGCAGCGCAGCAGGTGCTGGAGCGTCTGCAACAGGGGCAGCGCGTCGCCTATGTGAGCGATGCCGGCACGCCGGGTATCAGCGATCCGGGCGCGCGGCTGGTGCAGGTGGTGTCGGCGGCGGGTTACCGCGTGATGCCGCTGCCGGGCGCCAGCAGCGTGACCACGGCACTGAGTGCATCGGGCGTGCTGGGCGGTGGCCAGGCGAACGGCGTGAACGGGCTGGCCGATGGCTGGATTTTTGCCGGCTTCCTGCCGGTCAAGGGGCAGGAACGCCAGCAGGCGCTGCAGGCGCTGGCGGCGGAATCGCGCGCCGTGGTGCTGCTGGAGGCGCCGCACCGGATCGAGGCCCTGGCGCAGGGCCTGGCACAGTTGGGAGAGCGTCCGGTGACGCTGGCGCGCGAAATCAGCAAGCAGTTCGAGGCGATCACGACACTGCCGGCGCAGCAGCTGGCCGGCTGGCTGGCCGAGGCGTCGGAGCGCAGCAAGGGCGAGTTCGTGGTGGTGGTGCACGCGGCTGCAGCGCAGGCCGCTACCGATGACAGCCTGGATGCCGACAGCGAGCGCGTGCTGCGCCTGCTGCTGGCCGAACTGCCGACCAAGGGCGCGGTGAAGCTGGCGGCGGAGATTACCGGGGCAGCGCGTAACAGCCTGTATGAACGGGCGTTGGCGCTCAAGGCCGAACGCTGAACTTGGCATGCAGGCACCGCTGCCCACCGCCTTCCATGTCACCACGCCGCACGGCGCGATCGGCCTGTGGTGGCTGCAGCTGTCCGGCGCCGCGCGCGAGCAGCAGCGCGCGGAAGTGCGCCAGCAGGCGGCGCAGATCCTGAACCGGCAGTTTCCCGCCAGCAGCCTGGGGCAGATCCACTGGCCGCCCGGCGCACAGCATCCACCGGACCTGGCCTATGCCGCGCAAAGCTGGCACGCCCCGACCAGCTCGCCCGACCTGTGGTTGTCCTGGTCCTATCTGCCGCTGCCAGCCGGTGAGCCGGGTCAGGCGCTGCTGGCGATCGGCCCGTTGCCGTTGGGGGTTGATGTGACGGCCGCCGGCCTGCTCGACGAACAAGGCTGGGCTGAGGTGCTGCAGTTGTATGGTGGACCGGCCGGGGCCTCTGCCAGCGATACGCACGCCTGCGCCACGCGCTGGGCCGGCATCGAGGCTGCCGACAAGTGCCTGCGCACCGGTCTGCGGGAATGGTCGCAGAACATCGACTTGCAACGCAGCCGCTGCACGGTGCAGGCCTTGCCACTGCCTGCGCCTGATCTGGCGGCGGCGCTGGCCTGGCGGGCGCCGGAGGTGTGAGGCGAAAGCAGCTGGCTTCGCCCCCTACAATCCCCCCATGGCTTCCCCAAAATCCCAATTCATCTGCAACGCCTGTGGTGCTGCCAGCCCGCGCTGGCTCGGCAAGTGTCCGTCCTGTGGCGCCTGGAACAGTCTGGAAGAAGTGACGCTGAATCCGGCGCAAGGCGTGGTCGGCAAGAACCGGCTCAGCAGCCAGCCGCAGGCGCTGGGCGGTGCCTCGGAAGTGGCGACGCTGTCGGATATCCGGGCGCAATCGGTGGCACGCACGCCTTCGGGCATCGGCGAGCTGGATCGGGTGCTGGGCGGCGGCGTGGTGGAAGGCTGCGTGGTGCTGATTGGCGGCGATCCCGGTATCGGCAAGTCCACGCTGCTGCTGCAGGCGCTCGATGCGCTGCAGCTGCAGGGCCAGCAGACGCTGTACGTGACTGGCGAGGAAAGCGCGTCGCAGGTCGCCTTGCGCGCGCATCGCCTGGGCCTGGATGGTTCGCAGGTGCGCGTGCTGGCCGAGATCCAGCTGGAGAAGATCCTGGGCACGCTGCAGACCGAGCAGCCGCAAGTGGCGGTGATCGATTCGATCCAGACCATGTACAGCGATGCGCTCAGCAGCGCGCCCGGCAGCGTGGCGCAGGTGCGCGAATGCGCGGCGCACCTGACGCGCTTTGCCAAGGCCAACGGCACCTCGGTTATTCTGGTGGGCCACGTGACCAAGGACGGCCAGCTCGCCGGTCCGCGCGTGCTCGAACACATTGTCGATACCGTGCTGTACTTCGAGGGCGATACGCACAGCGCCTACCGCCTGATCCGCGCCATCAAGAACCGCTTTGGCGCGGTCAACGAGATCGGCGTGTTCGGCATGACCGACAAGGGCCTGAAAGGCGTCAGCAACCCGAGCGCAATCTTCCTGAGCACGCATGGCGACCCGGTGCCGGGCAGCTGCGTGCTGGTGACGCTGGAAGGCAGCCGGCCGCTGCTGGTAGAGGTACAGGCGCTGGTCGATGGCAGCGGGCCGAGCCCGCGCCGGCTCAGCGTCGGCCTGGAACGGGATCGGCTGGCGATGCTGCTGGCGGTGCTGCACCGCCATGGCGGCGTGGCGACCGGCGACCAGGACGTGTTCGTCAATGCAGTGGGTGGCGTGCGCATCAGCGAACCGGCAGCCGACCTGGCGGTGCTGATGGCCATCACCAGCAGCCTGCGCGGCAAGCCCCTGCCCAAGGGATTCCTGGCCTTTGGCGAGGTCGGCCTGGCGGGGGAAATCCGCCCGGCACCACGCGGCCAGGAGCGCCTGAAAGAGGCCGCCAAGCTCGGCTTCAGCGTCGCCATCGTGCCCAAGGCGAACGCCCCGAAAAAACCCGGCAAGGAGCTGGAAGGCCTGACGATCTACCCGGTGGAACGCGTCGAGCAGGCCATGGAACTGGTGCGCACCCTAGACTAATGCAACATTCTGCTGTCATCTGCTGCCAATTGACGCAATTTGACGGCATCTTGTGACATGTTAGAATAAGCCGCTTTGATCGGCCGGCACCCTGCCGGTCGCCGCCTGCCGCCGGAGCTGCCTGTCAGCCCCTTGTGGTGCCAGGCATCCAGGGAATCACTGCGCATTCCGCACCCGTACGGGGCCCGTCGTCCACGCGATGCCGGTGCCTCGCCCCACCACAGGCAGTCGGCATCACCGGCCTGTTGTTGGCGTGTCCCCGGGCTCGTCATTCACGCAACAGCGTCAGTCCGTCGTCTGTCCCCGCAATGAGGACGTACGCATGGCAAAAAGCATCTCCATCGAACACCTGTTCAAGGTCTTTGGCAAGGAGCCTGACAAGGCCCTGGCATTGGCCCGGCAAGGCCTGAGCAAGCAGGACATCGTGGCGCAGACCGGCGCTTCGATTGGCGTGTTCGACGCCAGCTTCACCATCGAGGCCGGCGAAATCTTCGTCATCATGGGCCTGTCCGGCTCCGGCAAATCCACCCTGGTGCGCATGCTGAACCGGCTGATCGAACCCACCGCCGGCCGTATCCTGGTCGACGGCGATGACATCAACCAGTACAACGAGCAGCAGCTGCGCGGCTTCCGCCGCAAGGACATCAGCATGGTGTTCCAGTCGTTTGCGCTGCTGCCGCACCTGACGGTGCTGGACAACACTGCCTTCGGCCTGGAGCTGGCCGGCGTGGACAAGGAAGTGCGTCTGCGCCAGGCGCGCGAGGCGCTGGCCCAGGTCGGGCTGGAAGTCTGGGCCGACAGCTATCCGGACGAACTGTCCGGCGGCATGCAGCAGCGTGTCGGCCTGGCACGCGCCCTGGCCGCCGACCCGGCGATCCTGCTGATGGACGAGGCGTTTTCGGCGCTGGACCCGATCATCCGTACCGAAATGCAGGACGAGCTGCTGCGCTTGCAGCAGGAGAAGCGCCGCACCATCGTCTTCATCTCGCACGACCTGGACGAGGCGATGCGCATTGGCGACCACATCGCCATCATGAAAGACGGCCAGGTGGTGCAGGTGGGAACGCCGGAGGAAATCCTGCTGAGCCCGGCCGATGACTACGTGCGCAGCTTCATCAGCGGCGTCGATACCTCGGCAGTATTCAAGGCCGGCGACATCGCGCGCCGCATGCCGGTGGAAGTCGCCGTCAGCCCGGAGCGCGGCTGCCGTCCTGCCCTGCAGCGCATGGAGGACCACGACCACCAGTGGGCCTATGTCGTCGATACCCGGCACCGCTTCCTCGGCGTGGTGTCGACCGATTCGATCCGCAGCGCGCTGCGTGGCCACCACGGCCCGCTCGGCCTGCAGCACGCCTACCTGCCCGAGGTGGAAGCCGTTGACAGCAACCACCCGATCAAGGAGCTCTACAGCAAGGTACTGTCCAGCCCCTGTCCGCTGCCCATCGTGGATGAGCAAGGTCGTTACAAGGGCAGCATCAGCAAGAACACGCTGCTGCGCTTCCTCGACCCCGATACCGATATCCATGGCAACCCGCTGCCAGAAACCGCTGAAGCCGATGTCGCTGCAGACACGGCCACGGCCCAGGCCTGAAGGAGCCCCTGCCCATGAGCACCACAATGAACCAGGACCCCTACGAGGCGGTCACCCCCGATACCAATGACAACTGGATCAACGGCCCCGATGCCGTGACTCCCAACGAGGCGCTGGACGCCGCTGCCGGCACCGACGGCTTTGTCGATCCCTACACGGTGGCCGCGCCGGACGGCAGCGACAACTGGATCAACGGCCCGGACGCCGTGCAGGAAAACGAGGCGCTCGACGGCCTCGCCACCAGCGCCGCCGAACTCGCGCAGACGACAGGCAACGAAGCCGGTTTCTCGATCGGCCAGCTGTTCGACGGCAGCCTGCCGGTGCAGGACTGGATCAACGACGGTCTGGACTGGTTCGTCGAGCGCTTCCGTCCGCTGTTCCAGACCCTGCGTGAACCGGTCGATGCGATTCTGGGCGGCGTGGAAGCGGCGCTGCAGTTCCCGCCGGCCTGGGCCATGATCATGCTGCTGGCGCTGCTGGCCTGGCAGCTAGCCGGCGCCCGCCTCGCCATCGGCACGCTGGTGTCGCTATTCGTCATTGCGATTCTCGGCATCTGGTCCGAAGCGATGGTGACGCTGTCCCTGGTGCTGACCTCGCTGTTCTTCTGCATCGTGCTCGGCCTGCCGCTGGGCATCTGGCTCGCCAACAGCGATCGCGCCGAGCGCATCATCCGGCCCATCCTGGACGCGATGCAGACCACGCCGGCCTTCGTCTACCTGGTGCCGGTGGTGATGCTGTTCGGCATCGGCAACGTGCCGGGCGTGATCGTCACCATCATCTTTGCACTGGCACCGCTGGTGCGCCTGACCTCGCTCGGCATCCGCCAGGTACGCCCGGACCTGATCGAGGCGGCTCGTGCCTACGGCGCTTCGCCCTGGCAAATGCTGACCAAGGTGCAGATGCCGCTGGCCATGCCGTCCATCATGGCCGGCATCAACCAGTCGCTGATGCTCAGCCTGTCGATGGTGGTGATCGCCTCCATGATCGCCGTCGGCGGCCTGGGCCTGATGGTGCTGCGCGGCATTGGCCGCCTCGACATGGGCCTGGCCACCGTGGGCGGCATCGGCATCGTGATCCTGGCGATCCTGCTCGACCGCGTGACCCAGGCCATGGGCCAGCAGGACCGCCACGGCCTGCGCTGGCACCAGCGCGGCCCGGTCGGCCTGCTCAACCGACTGCTGCAACGCCAGCCGGCCCGCCCTGCCGCAACCGCCACACCGGCCACACCGGCCACGGCCCGAGCCTGACTCCCAGAACACCACAGAACAAGGATGATTCCATGACGTTTTCCCTGCGCTCCTTCCGCTCCCTCGCCCGCGGCCTGCTGCTGGCCGGCCTGCTCTCCTCTGCCGCCATCGGCACCCAGGCCCAGACGGCTGCCGACCAGCCCGGCAAGGGCGTCAAGGTCTACCCGCTGCAAAGCAATATCGCCGAAGAAACCTTCCAGGCGCTGCTGGTGACGAAGGCCCTGGAACAGCTCGGCTATGACGTGCAGCCGATCCGCGAGGTGGAGTACACCGCCGCCCACCTGGCGATTGCCAATGGCGACGCCACCTTCCTCGCCTCGCACTGGGACCGCCTGCACGAGAGCTTCTACCAGAACTCCGGCGGTGACGCCAAGCTGTGGCGCGAGGGCATCTACTCGCCCGGTGCGCTGCAAGGCTACCTGATCGACAAGAAGACCGCCGAGGCGCACAACATCACGCATATCGGCCAGCTGAAAGATCCGGCGATTGCCAAGTTGTTCGATACCGATGGCGACGGCAAGGCCAACCTGACCGGCTGCAATCCCGGCTGGGGCTGCGAAAAGGCGATCGAATCGCATCTGGACCAGTTCCAGCTGCGCGGCAGTATCCAGCACGTGCAGGGCAACTACTCGGCACTGATTGCCGATACCATCACGCGCTACCAGCAGGGCCAGCCGGTGTTCTATTACACCTGGACGCCCTACTGGGTCAGCAACGTGATGAAGCCCGGCAAGGACGTGGTCTGGCTGGAAGTCCCCAAGACCCAGGCCGCCGCGGGTGCAGAAAGCACCGTCCTGCCGAATGGCAAGGACTACGGTTTCATCGTCAACAACCAGCACATCATGGCGAATCGCGCCTTTATCGAGGCGAATCCGGCTGCAGCCAAGTTGTTCAGCGTGATGCAGCTGCCGGTGGCCAACATCAACACGCAGAACATGGCGATGTTCCAGGGCGCCAACAAGCGCCGCGATATCGAGAAGCATGCCGACGGCTGGATCAAGGCGCACCAGCGCCTGTTTGACAGCTGGCTGGAGCAGGCGCGCGCTGCGGCACGCTGACCCGCACGCAGGGTTTGCCCCCGAGTCAAGGACTGGCCGGGGGCTGCATCTGGCGTCAATTCGGCGTAAACTTGCTGGTTGCTACTATTTATGACGAGAACGGCAGGATGGCCTGCCGGCGACTGACAAGAAAAGGAATCACCCATGAGCGCACCCAATGCCCTGTCCGACCGCGACGGCAAGATCTGGCTGGACGGCCAGCTGGTGGACTGGCGTGACGCCAAGGTGCACGTGCTCACCCACAGCCTGCACTATGGCTGCGCCGCTTTTGAAGGCGTCCGCGCCTACCAGACCGACAAGGGCACGGCCGTGTTCCGTCTGGAAGACCACACCAGGCGCCTGTTCAACAGCGCCAAGATCCTGCGCATTCCCATGACGATGACGCAGGAAGAGGTCAACGAAGCGCACAAGGCAGTGCTGCGCGAGAACCATCTGGAAAGCGCCTACATCCGTCCGCTGGTGTGGCTGGGCTCCGAGAAGCTGGGCGTTTCGCCCAAGGGCAACAAGACCCACGTGATGATCGCCGCCTGGAACTGGGGCGCCTACCTGGGCGAAGAAGGCATGGCCGTGGGCATCCGCATCAAGACCAGCAGCTTCACGCGCCACCACGTCAACATCACCATGACGCAGGCCAAGACCGCCAGCAACTACACCAACTCGATCCTGGCCAACATGGAAGCCACCGACGACGGCTACGATGAGGCCCTGCTGCTGGACAGCGCCGGCTTTGTCAGCGAAGGGTCGGGCGAAAACGTGTTCATCGTCAAGGATGGCGTGGTCTACACGCCGGACCTGTCGGCTGGCGCCCTGAACGGCATCACGCGCAATACCGTGTTCCAGATCTGCAAGGACCTGGGCCTGGAAGTGGTGCAGAAGCGCATCACGCGCGACGAATGCTATATTGCCGATGAGATGTTCTTTACCGGCACCGCCGCCGAAGTCACGCCGATCCGCGAGATGGACCGCGTGCAGATCGGTATCGGCCGCCGCGGCCCGATCACCGAAAAGATCCAAAGCGCCTTCTTCGACATCGTGAACGGCCGCAACCCCCAATACGCACACTGGCTGGCGCTGGTGTAAGCCCACCCCCAAGGAGGACTCCCCATGACCCGCACCAGCAAAGCCGTAGAAGTCAAGGCCAAGGATCTGAACCAGGCCGGCGAAGTGTTCTGCCCCAGCCCGCTCGCCGGCATGGAACTGTGGAACAGCCACCCGCGCGTCTACCTGAACGTGGCCAAGACCGGCCAGGGCAGCTGCCCGTATTGCGGTACCACGTATCGTCTGGCTGAGGGCGAAGTCGTCGCTCATGGCCACTGAGGCGACACGCCTGCACCTTCCGGAGCTGGATCAGGTGACCATTGTCGTGGTCACCTACAACAGTGCCCACTGCATTCCAGTACTGCAGAAGTTCCTGCAGTACTGTCCACACATCATCTTTTCCGATAACGGCAGCAACGACGATACCGTAGAGCAAGTACGTCGTCTGCTGCCGCATGCGCATGCACTGACACATGGCAAAAACCTGGGCTTCGGGACTGCCAATAACCGGGCGCTGACACAGGTCAGCACACCATTCGCCATGCTGCTCAATCCGGACTGCGAGATGGAAGCGCAGGCAATTGCCGATCTGGTACAGGCAGCACAGGCGATGCCGGAAGCTGCCTTGATCGCACCACAGCTGACTGGTGCGTCAGGCAAGCCGGAAATCAATTATCGCTGGCAAAGCCATCTCTGGAAAAGTCAGGGGCCTGGCGCAGATGCGCCGGCCTGCGTTGGCTTTGTGACGGGTGCCGTGATGCTATTTCGCATGGAGCTGGCACAACAGATCGCCTTTTTTGACGAGGACTTCTTTTTATATTACGAGGACGATGACCTGTGCCTGCGCCTGTTCCAGGCCAGACTACCGATTGTCATCTGTCCACAGATCCAGGCCATGCATCGCTCGCGCGGCTCGGTGCGTGGCAATCGCCCGCTGCACAGCGAGTACCTGCGTGGTTACCACCATGCCCAATCCAAACTGCTGTTTGCACACAAGCATGTCACTCCTGCCAAGGCGCAGGACATGCGCCGAAAGCTAATTGCCGGCACCTCTGCCGCCTTGCCACTACGCCTGCTGGCATTTTCACCGCGCCTGCTGGCCCGCATGTGGGGCCGCTTGCGCGGAGTCATCGAATGGAAACCATGACCACGTCATCTCGCCCCACACTGACCATTGGCATCCTGACCATGAACGAGGAACGCCGTATTGAGGCCTGTATCAAGAGCGCCCTGTTTGCGGATGAGGTGATCGTGGTGGATAGCGGTAGCAAGGACAACACCGTGCAACTGGCCGAGTCTCTGGGTGCCAAGGTATATCACCATACAGACTGGAAAGGCTTTGCAGAACAACGCAACCGTTTGCTGCAGTATTGCTCAAGTGACTACATCTTTTTCCTGGATGCCGACGAACTGATACAGTCTGACCTGCAGTCTGAAATCGAAGCCGCAGTCCACTCAGGACAGCCCGATGTCTGGGAGACCTACTGGCTGGAGGTGGCTTTTGGTCGTCCGCTAAAGCGCGTGGTATCGCGCAAGAGTCTGCCACGCCTGTTCCGTCGCGATATGCTGCTCGGTTTTGACGGCGTTGTACACGAGCACGCCAACCTGACGAATCCTGATGCTAAACGTCATGTCTTTCGTAGCGCCTTGTGGCATTACTCGCGCGAAACCATACACGACAGCCTGAAAAAGCTGACCCAGTACTCCATGCTGGGCGCTGCCAAACGCGCCAGAAAAGGACGCAAGGGCGGTGTCCTCTATGGGCTGGTGTCGTCCACATGGATGTTCATCCGCCTGTACATCTTCAAACGTGCCTTTCTGGAGGGTGGGCCAGGATTTCTGTACAGCTTCTTCATCGCACTGGAGTTCTTTTTCCGCCAGGCTGCACTGAAGTACGATCGCCCCTACTTGACTGACAACCTTTCCCGCTGAGCCCGCAAGACTGACATGCCTTCTGACTTCCCCTTTGAGAATGTTGCCTTGATCAGCGTCACTTACAAGTCGGAAAAGCTGGCCCAACATCTGGCACATACGGCTTCCCTGTTCCGACATGTCTGGATCATTGACAACAACAGTCAAGACGACACGATAGCAGCCTACCGCCAGGCGATACCACACGCCACCATTGTTGCCCAGAGCATCAATGCCGGCTTCGGACCAGCCAACAATGTCGGCTTTGAGGCCAGCCGTGCTGACTGCCAGCGTGCCCTCTTCATCAATCCCGACTGCACCATTTCGGAAGCCGCCATCCGTTTGTTGCTGGAAGCGGCAGACACTCATCCAGACGCTGCCATCATTTCGCCCATCGTGTTCTCGACAGCCACACAAGGCGCGAACCTCAAGCTGAGAGACTATGGTGCAGGCTATCCTGCTGGCCAGGTCCGTGACCTGCCCTACTCCCACACACTACCAGCCGTCATCGAGGATGCCTGCCTGGACGGAGCCTGCTTTCTGGTTGATTCGGAAAAATTTGCCAGCATCGGTGCTTTCGACAACAACATCTTCATGTATTCAGAAGAAGATGACATTTCCTTACGCGTGCACAAGAGCCGTTTCCGGAAGATCACAGTGCGGGATGCCCACGCCCAACACCTGGGTGGTGCGTCCAGTACCTCCAGCACGCGGGTAGAGCTGCGCAAGAAATACCACCAGAAATGGGCGGTCTTCTATATGCTAGGTAAACACAAGAGCCCCGCCGTAAGCAAGATCGCCGCTGGCAAGACACTGCTGGTAGCGCCGATCGCCATCCTGCTCTATGCGCTACTACTACAAAAAAGGAATTTTTTGAAGTGGAGTGGCTGGATGCTGGCAGCCCTGGACACTCTGTCTGGCAAAAGATATTTTCAGAATCATATCTAGTCAAGCCATTCATCCGATCAAGCAACGGCGAGCAGCTACTTTGAATCTCGTTCTTGTTGCATCTTTCGCTCCAAGTCCAGCAAATCGCGTTTTCGGTCCTTGAGTCGTCTTGCCGGGTTGCCAACATAAATGCCCCATGGCTCCGTACTGCTGGCAACCAGTGTCATGGCCCCAACAGAGCAGCCGTCGGCGAGATCCACCCCGGGAAACACTATGGAACCTGCCCCGATGATCACATGGCGACCAATACGCACCGGCTTCTTGCTCTCCTGCTTGTACTGGCTGGGCACCGTTGGATTGGTCATGGATCGTCCGGAGTAGTCATCGGACTGCGTGAATACCTGCACCTGGTAGGCCAAACCGGAAAAGTCCTCCATCACGATACCGTGCACCCCTCCTGCCACCAGGCAAAAGGGGGCGATATGTACATGCGCTCCTATGCGCAACCTTCCCGACAAGACACAAAAATCGTCAATCCTTGAATAGTCGCCAATTTCCATCAGTTCAGGGCTGTACAGACAGGCCTTGTCACTGATTTTGACACTCTTGCCCAGCGAGGAAAAACCCATATTTTCCAACTGTTCTTGCGTATAGTAGGCCATGCTGCTCCAAGCTGCTTGCCAGCTGCAGACAGTTCATTCGCACAATAACTGCCGACAGCCTCATCTATCATTGCGGCAGTCTACCACCATTGCACAAGCTTGCCTTTCCGTTCACCTTGCCATGTCCCCCATCCCTTTCAACAAGCCTTATCTGCACGGCCGTGAGCTGGTCTACATTGCACAAGCTGTCGCATCCGGAAAAATCTCGGGTGACGGCATGTTTACACACAAGTGCCATGCGTTTTTCGAGAATCGCTATCAGTTCACGAAAGCGCTCATGACAACCTCCTGCACTGATGCGCTGGAAATGGCGGCTATCCTGCTCGACATCAGCCCAGGAGACGAGGTCATCATGCCCTCGTATACCTTTGTCTCGACGGCCAACGCTTTCGCACTTCGTGGGGCCCATATCCTGTTTGCCGATAGCACCCCCCTACACCCAAATATCTGCCCGGATTCGATTGAGCAGCTCATTTCTCCTCGCACGCGTGCCATTGTAGTTGTGCACTATGCAGGAGTGGCCTGCGACATGGACCGCATCCTGGCCATCGCCGAGCAGTACAAGATACCTATCATTGAGGATGCAGCACAGGCCATTGATGCCAGTCATCGGAACAGGCCATTGGGTAGCTTAGGCGTCATGTCTGCGTTCTCCTTCCATGAAACCAAGAACGTCATCGCCGGAGAAGGCGGCATGCTGGTTATCAATGATCCCCAATACATCCAACGGGCCGAAATCATCCGGGAAAAGGGCACCAATCGTTCTGCATTCTTTCGTGGCGAAGTCGACAAATACGGCTGGGTAGACATTGGCTCCTCCTTTCTGCCTTCTGACATCATCTCGGCCTACCTCTATGCCCAATTGGAGAACTTGGATGTCATCCAATCCCGACGCGTCGCCATTTGGAATCGCTATATGCAGCACTTTGCCGGAAAGCTGGAGGCTTATGGTGTAGAGCTACCCTACTTGCCCGGTTGGGCCAGCAACAATGCCCATATGTTCTATCTGGTCTGTCAAAACGTCAAACAGCGATCCGAACTCATTGACAGTCTCAAGCAGCAAGGCATACATGCTGTTTTCCACTACCTTTCCCTACACAAAAGCCCATTCTATGCGCCACGTTACCAAGGCCCCGCCCTCCTGAACGCCGACCGCTTTTCAGATCACCTGGTCAGACTCCCCCTGTTCTTCGAACTGGAGGATGCGCAAGTTGACCGCATTGCTGAAGCTGTCATCTGTACACTTGCGAAATATCCAGTTTGCCCATGAAAGACACGATTGCCTGGGTCATATGCGCTCCCCCGTACAACCCTGACTCCGGTGGCTCCATCTGCCTGCATGCTTTAGCAGATGTCCTATGCGGACTCGGTCTGGATGCCTGCCTGGCTCCAATTCAGGTTGATGAGATGTGCTCCCCATTCGATCTCAGGGCCTTGAGTAAAAGTTGGCGCAGACGCCTGTTTTCTGGGCACAAGACCATCACGACATCTCTTGGCAACCGGGCCGCCTGCATTTCCGCCTACAAGGCACGTCAGCTCGCCAAAGACGGTGCAATCTTCATTTATCCCGAGCTGGTCCTAGGCAACCCCTATCAAGCACGCAGGGTAGTCCGATGGCTCTTGCACTTCCCAATGCATTTCAGGAAGACTGCGCTTTGGCATGCGGGAGATTTGATCGTCCGTTTCAACGATGCCGTACCGGTTCAGCAGTTGTCTGGAACCCACTTCCTCGAAAATAGCCTGAAGATTGTGCAATATCCTTGGCGAATTTATCAGGATGCAGCAGCACCGGCCAGCCAGCGTAAAGGGAACGCCTATTTGGTGAGAAAAGGCAAAAACAAGCCTTTCATACATTCTGCCGATGCTATCTGTGTGGACGATTTATCCCATACGGAGACTGCGCGTATCTTGGGACAATGCAAAACCTTTTATTCGTACGACCCTTACACGGCCTACTCACTCCTGGCAGTAGTTGCAGGCTGTCAATCCATAGTTGTTCCGGATGAAGGCGTATCCTTGGAGCGCTGGTATCCAGACCCCGCTGATCGCTACGGACTCAGCTACGGGTCGACTGTTTCTCCAGAGTCAGAATTGACTGCACCTAGAGTCTTGGAAAGGCTACAGCAAGCCGAGGCCAGCAACATAAAGGTAGCGGCAGACTTTGTCCACGAGGTCAGTCAGTACCTGACTTGACTGGCATCATCCGCCCCGCCAGCCACACCAGCACCAGCACCGGCACCCCCAGCAGCGCCGTACTGGTAAAAAACGTCGCATAGCCAAACTGGTCCACAAACGCCCCCGACCATCCCGCCACGAACTTGGGCAACAGCAGCATCAGCGACGAGAACAGCGCGTATTGCGTGGCCGAGTACTGGATATTGGTCAGGCTGGACAGATAGGCGATGAACGCGGCGGAGGCGATACCACCAGCCAGGTTGTCGGCCGATACCACCAGGATCAGCGCATTCACGTCATGGCCATGGCCAGCCAGCCAGGCAAACAGCAGGTTGCTGACGGCGCTCATCACGGCACCAGCCATCAGGATACGCATCACGCCAAAGCGCATGGACAGCACGCCGCCAATCCAGGCCCCCACCAGCGTCATGATCACGCCGTAGATCTTGGTCACCGCCGCCACTTCGGCCTTGGTGTACAGCATGTCCACGTAAAACGGATTGGCCATGATGCCCATCACGATATCGCTAATACGGTAGACGGCAATCAGCGACAGGATCAGCGCCGCCTGCCAGCGGTAGCGGCGGAAGAAATCGGCAAAGGGCTCGATCAGCGTCTGCTTCAGCCATTCGCCTGGGGTGCGCGGCTGGGTGTGTGCGATCGGCACCGGTTCGGGCGACAGCAGCACCGTCAGCACGCCGACCAGCATCGAGGCCGCCATCACCAGGTAGGCCGTCATCCAGGCGTTATTCTGGTACAGGGCGCCTACAGGAGCAGAAGCCGCTGCTGTTGCCGCTGCTGTTGCTGCCGGTACGGCAGGCGCTGTTTCAGCCCCCGCAGCCAGCCAGAGCACGCCGGCACCGGCCCAGATCATCGCCAGCCGGTAACCGGTCTGGTAGGTGGCGGCTAGTGCCGCCTGCTTCTCGGCCACAGCCGATTCAATGCGGAAGGCATCGAGCGCAATATCCTGCGTGGCCGAGCTGAAGGCCACCACCAGCGCCGCCACCGTGACGGCAAACAGGCCCTGCTGCGGATTGCCCAGCGCCATGGCCACCAGGCCGCCCATGATGCCGACCTGTGACAGCAGCAGCCAGCTGCGCCGCCGGCCCAGCCATCGCGTCAGCAGCGGAATCGGCACGCGGTCTACCAGCGGTGCCCAGACCCACTTGAAGCCATAGGCCAGCCCAACCCAGCTCAGAAAGCCGATGGTGGCACGGTCGATACCGGCCTCGCGCAGGCGGAAACTCAGCGTCCCCAGCACCAGCAGCAGCGGCAGGCCGGCAGCAAAGCCCAGCGCCAGCATGCGCAGGCTGGCCGGTTCCAGATAGACCAGCATGGCCTCGCGCCAGGACGGGCGGCTTGCTGGGGTGTCGATAGATGCAGTCATCCCTGCTTTGTATCACGCCGGCACGGCACCCATCGCGCCGCTACGATTATTTGCACCGTGCTCAGGTACCGGCCACAAAGGGGTTGCTCTCGCGTTCGCGGCCATAGCTGCTTTCCGGGCCATGGCCGGGAATGAACACCGTGTCGTTGCCCATCGGCCAGAGGCGCTGCGTGATGCTGGCAATCAGCGTGTCGTAATCGCCACCGGGGAAGTCGGTTCGGCCAATCGAGCCGGCAAACAGTACATCGCCGACAAAGGCGCGATTCGCTTCCGGCGAATAGAACACCACATGACCCGGCGTATGGCCCGGGCAGTGGCGCACCTGCAGCGTGCTCTTGCCCACCTGCACCGTATCGCCATCCACCAGCCAGCGCGTCGGCGTGAACACGCGTGCCGGCGGAAAGCCGTAGTTGACCGCCGTCTGCGGCAGCGCGTCGATCCAGTACTGGTCGCCTTCGTGCGGGCCGATGATGGGCAGGTCCAGATGCTCGGCCAGGTCGGCGGTGCCGGCGCAGTGGTCCACGTGGCAGTGCGTCAGCAGGATCTGCTTGAGCTGGATGCCCTGCTTCTCGGCAAAGGCCAGCAGGCGCGGCAGGTCGCCGCCCGGATCCACCACCGCGCCATCCATGGTCTGGTCGCACCAGAGGATGGAGCAGTTCTGCTGGAACGGGGTAACGGGGATGGTGTGGTAGTGCAGCATGTCAGTTCCCTTGCAGGGTAAAGTCGTAATCGATGGTGATGGGCGCGTGGTCCGAGAACTTCTCGTCCTTGTAGATGGACTCGGTATGCGCGTGGCGCGCCAGTGCCGGCGTCGCCAGGTGGTAATCCAGACGCCAGCCCACGTTCTTGGCATAGGCCTGGCCGCGGTTGCTCCACCAGGTGTAACACTCGTCAGTGGCCTCGGGCTTGAGCTGGCGGTACACATCCACGATGCCGGCTTCGGCCAGCAAGCGCGTCATCCAGGCGCGCTCCTCGGGCAGGAAACCGCTGTTCTTGCGGTTGCCCTTCCAGTTTTTCAGGTCGATCTCGTTGTGCGCGATATTCACGTCGCCACACAGGATAAATTCGCGGTTCTGCTTGAGTTCCAGCAGGTAGGGATACATCTCGTCCAGGAATCGGTACTTGGCAGCCTGGCGCAGCTCCCCCGAAGAGCCACTCGGAAAATAGCAGCTGATGATGGACAGCGCGCGCTGCGGCGTATCAAAGCGCAGCTCGATATAGCGGCCTTCAGCATCAAATTCGGGCGAGCCATAGCCGATGCGCACATCGCTGGGCTCATGCCGGGTGTAGATGCCGACGCCTGAATAGCCCTTCTTCTCGGCAAAGTGGAAGTAGCCTTGCATCTCCGCCAGCACCTCGAACTTGCCCACGATGTCGGCCTGCTGCGCCTTCACCTCCTGGACACACATACAATCAGGGGCATGCGCTGCCAGCCAGGGTTCCAGACCCTTGGTGGTGGCCGAGCGGATGCCGTTGAGGTTGAGACTGGTCAAGCGAAACACCTGGCGTGCACTCCTTTGTTGATTCTGTACAGTTGATTGATCGGACGAACCCATGAACCAGGCCGCTACCACCCCTTCCCAGGACTCCCTTGCCCAGGACTTTGTGGCATTTGCAGTGGATTGCGGGGTGCTGCGCTTTGGCAGCTTCACGACCAAGGCCGGTCGCCAATCGCCCTATTTCTTCAATGCCGGCCTGTTCAACGATGGCGCCATGCTGGGCCGGCTGGCTCAATTCTATGCTGAACGCATCATCGCCAGCGGCATCCAGTTCGACATGCTGTTCGGCCCGGCCTACAAGGGCATCCCGCTGGTCGCGGCCGTGGCGGTGGAACTGGCGCGCCTGGGCCGCAACCTGCCGTTTGCCTACAACCGCAAGGAAGCCAAGGACCACGGCGAAGGCGGCAGTCTGGTCGGCGCGCCGCTGCAGGGCCGCGTGCTGAT
The DNA here is from genome assembly GCF_036312245.1 of Brachymonas sp. J145. Lineage (NCBI taxonomy): Bacteria > Pseudomonadati > Pseudomonadota > Betaproteobacteria > Burkholderiales > Comamonadaceae > Allobrachymonas > Brachymonas sp. J145. The sequence continues at coordinate 218,782 of NZ_JAZDCI010000001.1, forward strand.
CGTCGATGACGTGATGTCGGCCGGCACTGCTGTACGTGAATCGATTGCCCTGATCCAGGCCGCCGGCGCCACGCCGTCAGCCGTGGCGGTGGCGCTGGACCGTCAGGAAATGGCGACCGAAAACGGCCAGGACGTGCCCTACAGCGCCGTGCAGTACGTGCGCCGCGAACTCGGCATGGATGTCTGCGCCATTGCTTCGCTGGACGACCTGCTGGGTTACCTGCAGCAGCCGCAGCACGCCAGCGCGGAGCTGCAAGCCAGCCATGCGCAGGTGCTGGCCTACCGTGAGCGCTACGGCGTGCGCTGAACGCGTTCGCGTACTGGTCGGAGCCGGGCTTACGGCTCCCAAAAATAGCGCACCACGTGGAAAAACACCGGTGCGGCAAAACAGATCGAATCCACCCGGTCCAGCATGCCGCCATGGCCCTGGATCAGGTTGCCCCAGTCCTTCACGCCACGGTCGCGCTTGATCGCGGACATCACCAGTCCGCCCAGAAAGCCCATGCTGCAGATCAACAGGCCGATCAGCCCGGCCTGCCAGGGCGTGAATGGTGTGAGCGGGTAGAGCGCCACGGCCAACAGGCTGGCGCTGGCAATGCCACCCACCGTCCCCACCACCGTCTTGGACGGTGACAGTGCCGGCAGGATCTTGCGCTTGCCGAACAGCTTGCCCCAGATGTACTGCAGCACGTCACTGGCCTGCACCACGCCGATCAGGAACACCAGCAACAGGATGTTGGTGTCATAGCCCTCGATACGCAGGTTCATCAGCGCCGGCACATGGGACAGGCAGAACACGCTGATCATCACCGCCCACTGGATCTTGGACGTACGCTCCAGGAAACGTGCCGTTTCGCCGCCCAGACTGGCCAGAATCGGCAGCAGCAGAAAACCGTACACCGGGATGAAGATCGAGAACATGCCATACCAGTCGGACAGCACGAACCAGTACTGCAGCGGCAGCAGCAGGTAAAAACAGGCGACCAGTACACCGTAATCGCTGCGCCGGCTGTAGACCAGCGCCAGGAACTCACGCAATGCGACAAAAGACACCAGGAAGAACAGCACGATGGTGCCCACGCGCCCGAACAGAAAGGCCAGCAGCAGCACCAGCGACATGAGCCACCAGGCATCGATGCGCGCATTGAGGTTGTCGATGGTGGCGCTAGGCTGGCCATGCAGGCGATATTTCAGGGTGCGACCGATCACGCTGGCCACCAGCAACACCGCAAATAGCACCATGAACACCTGACCTGCCTCGGCCTGGAAACGCTGTGCATGCTGCGCCACACCGTCGGCGACCTGGCGCGAGGTATCGAACAGGCTCATGGCTGCTCTCCTTCAGGGGCTGCAGGTGCCGCGCTGACCGCCGGTGTCGCGGCCATGGCCTGCCGCTCCAGCTCGTGCAGCGCTGCCAGCTGCAGCATGGCATGGCGCGTGCGCTGCAGGAACGAGGCCTTGTCCTCGCCGTTTTGCAGCACCACCGGCTCACCGATATTCACATGGCACAGCAGCGGCACCGGAATCAGCTTGCCCTTGGGCAGCACGCGGTTGATATTTTCCAGCCAGACCGGGATGAATTCGGTGTCCGGCTGGCTCAGTGCCAGATGGTAAATGCCGCTCTTGAACGGCTGCAGCACGATGTCGTCATCCATCTTGCGCGTGCCTTCGGGAAAGATGATCAGTGATTCGCCACGCTGCAGCGCTTCGCCCATGGACTGGATCGCCGCCTGCGGATCATGGCCCTGACGGTCGATCAGCAGTCCGTTGAACACCTGGTGCATCAGGAAGCGGCGCAAGCCCCCCTTGTCCCAGTAATCGGCCCCGGCCACCGGACGCACCACCAGACGCCAGCGCTTGGGCAGGGCCGTCCACACCAGCACGAAGTCGCCATGGCTGTTGTGGTTGGCGTAGTACACCTTGGCACGCGGGGAAAACACCAGTTCGGCCGGACGTTTGGGCATCACGCCGGTCACCAGCGAGGCAAAAAAGATCAGCACGGTATCGATGATCCGTACCAGCAGGGATTGCATTGGTGCCATGGTTCTTGTCTCTCCCGAATACGTCACGCTGCAGGGCGCAGCCAGGCCAGCATGGCCAGCAGCCAGAACAGCTGGCACAGCGTTGCCAACAACAGCCAGCGCCATAAGCGCATGGCACCGGCACAGCGCTGCGCCATGCTGCGCCCTGCGGGCGGGCGGGCCAGCCCCAGCTGCACCAGATGCTGGTCAAAGGTCTCCGGCTGCAGCTGCCCGTTGGCAAAATCCCGCAGGATGCGTGCATCCAGCAGCAGCCGCGCATGCAGCACGCACAGCCAAAGCCCCAACAGCATGGTAACGGCAGACAGCAGCCATGCCCCCTCCACCCTGAACAGCAGCCAGGCCGTCAAGCCCAGCACCAGCAGATGCCAGCCACGCAAGGCCGCCGCCGCATCCAGACAGGCAGCGGTGGTACGCGCTAGCGCCTGATCCTGTTCCGGAACCATGGTCATGCCCCCTCCTCCTGCTGCCAGGCCAGCACAATCTGCGCCCGTGTGGCATCTGGCAGCACCACGCGTGGCCGCACGAGGCGCAGCTGCGCCAGAGCGCTATCGATATCGGCACAACCCCCGTGGCGCAGCAGCCAGGTGATCAGCACGGCCGCACTGCGCCCGTAACCCAGCGCACAACAAACCAGCACGGCTTGCGCATGCTGCTCCAGCATCTGCTGCAACAGATCGGCAGCACGCCGCAGATCAGCTGCCGGCGGAGCCACCATATCCAGCATGGGTACAGAATGGTATTGCAGCCATTGGCCACAGGCCGGGTACTCGGCGCAGGTATCCAGCACCAGCGCATGCTGGCGCGCTGCCAGCACACTGCCGATATGCAGTCTTTCCGTCACCGCCGCGCTCAGGGGCTGACGGCGCAGCCAGTAGGCCATATTCAGCCGTGCGACCAGCAGATAGGGCAGCAGCAATAGGCTGGCCGCCAGGCTGTGCCGCCCGTGATGCTGCTTCTGCAACGCCTGCGCACCCAACACGGCATAACAGGCCGCCAGCAGACTGAAGGCCACTGCCGGCCAAAGCCACCACAGCCAGCCGCCACCCGGCAGCGACAAGCATGCCAGTGCGCCCGCCAGTACGCCATACCCTGCCGCCCAGCGGATATGCCCCGGCGTAGGGTGATGCATGCGGTGCCAAGGCGATCGCCCCTGCCCCGGAAACAGCCACAGTATCAGCGCACCGGCCAGCGCACCCGTGGGGATATCGATAAAGTGGTGCTGCCAGGTCGTCAGCACCGACAGCGCAATCAGGGCGAACCAGAGCAGCAGTGGCACGCGCCAGCGCGGCGGCAGCCGCTGCCAGTAGAAACGCCCGACGATCAGCGTCAGGATGATGTGCAGCGAAGGTGCCTGGTTATAGGGCTGGTCAAAGGCTGCCAGCGAGCTGAACAGCCAGCCGGACAGGCCCTCCGTGACCGGCTTGCCCCAGGAAAACTGCAGCGGAAACAGCAGAAAACAGAGCACCGCCAAGGCCTGTGCAGCCAGCAGTTGCCGGATGTAGTCATGCAGTTCTTCACGGCTGCGACATAGAAAGAAGGCGACTGCATAAAAGCCGTTGAGCGTCCAGTACGGCAGGATGGTCCAGGCCAGGAACGGAATCTGCCGTTCCCAGTCATAGGCGATCTCCGGCACCGGGGCGCGCAGCGCGCTCAGCCAGTTGACCAAACCGTAGCTGCTGTAGAACACCAGCCCGACCAGGGCCAGCCACAGCAGGGCATACAGGCGCAGCGGCAGGTGCTTGTCCGGCACGCTCAGTCGCCTTGGCGTACGGCCAGCGAGACCGTGAAAATGCCATCGGCATCGATCCACTGCTGCACCTTGCGGAAACCGGCGCTTTCCACCAGCTGGTCCATTTCAAGCTGGCTGCGACGGCGCATCACCCAGTTCTGTCCGCCGCGGTGGCTGCTGAGGCAGCGCGCAATCATTTCCAGCTGCGGATGCCAGGGCTGGCCGGTATAGATCAGGTAACCGCCAGCCTCGATCGCCTCGCCCAAACCCTGCAGCGAACGCATCACCAGATCGTTGTCCGGAAACAGCTCGTGCAGGCCCGACACGATGCCCAGCGTCGGCCGTGGCTGCAGCTGCCGGTAGTTGGCCGGCTCGTAGGCATCAGCCGCCTCGAAGCTGGCTATCGCCTGCAGCCCGCGCTCGGCAATCAGCGTCCGGCCGGCCTGCACGTTCAGATCGCTGTAATCGCGCAGGCGGATGCTGTCCGGTTGCTGCGCGTCTGTGAGGGCGTCCAGCACATAGCGCCCGTGGCCGGCGGCAATATCGAGCACATGCACCGGCTTGCCCGCCGCACGCAGGGCCTGCATCGCGCCCTGTATCGCCTGGCCGAGATGGACCTTGCGCTGGCGGATGCCGCGCCAGCCGATCGCATCCAGATAATTGCGATCCATCAGCCGGCCCAGCGCATGGCTGCCACGCGCCTCGTTGCGGTAGACGTAATCCAGCGTACTGCCCGAATCAAATCCGGTCTGCACGCCCAGCCGGATCCCCTCGGACCCATGGCGACCGAGGCGAATCACCCAGCGCTGCAGCGCCCACCAGGCACCACGCGGCGTCAACGGGGAAAGCGGTGTCGCCAGCTCATCAGCTTCACGCCGGCTAACGCCTTGCCGATGGGCCTGACGCATATCCGGCAGTTCCAGCGGCGACTCAAAGCGCTCGCGCACAAAGCGGCGAATGTGCTGCAGTGCCAGCTCGCGCTTCTGCTCGCCCAGCGTGTCATGGTAGAAGCCCGGCAGCACCTGCCGCTCCTTCACCAGGCTGCCCAAACGGTTGAAAAACGCATGCTGCGGTGCGTGATGCACCACCCAGTCACTGCCCGATACCAGCAACTGGACCGGCGTCCCGATGGCTGCGGCATCGGCCACCACGCGGTCAGCCGCATCGTACAGACCAAGAAGGATGCGCACGGAGATCGCACGGGCAATCAGCGAATCGCTGTCATAGCTGGCGATCCGTTCCGGATCATGCGTGAGATAGCGCGCCTTGACATAGCTGTTGACGAAAAAGTTGCCGCGCAGCTTGTGCAACAGGCGCAGTCCGGGTCGCGCCCACGGCACATACAGCTTGACCTTGAACGCCGGCGAGGCCAGCACGGCGCAGCGGATTTTCGGCGCATAGTCGTGCAGCCAGGTGGCCACCAGCACTGCACCGACACTCTGCGCCACCACGGCCAGCTGCTCTTGCGCCAGGCCATAGGTGGCCTGGATATGGGCCATGAACTCCTGCACGTCCTGCACTGAACGCGCCAGCGACGGGCTGTCACCACGCTCGCCCGGGCTGTGGCCATGGCCGCGGGCATCCCAGGCAAAAAAGGCGAAGTCGTCCAGCTGCAACTCGTCAGCCAGAAAAATCATGCGCCCGGAGTGCTCATGACCACGGTGAAACAGCACGATGGCGCGGTCAGTCTGGCCCGATGCGGCCGGGCGGTAACGGTAAAACAGCTCCGCTCCGTCACTGGCCGTAAAGCGTTTTTGTTGCTCTTGCATGGTTCCTCCCCAGACTTCAGGCCAGCCCACGCTGCAGGCGTCGCCAGCAGGTCCAGGCCAGCAGCGCCGCCAGTACCCACATGAAGGGTGCGCTCCAGCTGCCCAGGCTGCCGGATACCGCGTACCAGAGCCCCAGCGCGCCAAACACGAAGGCCCGGTCGCTCTTGCCAACCGGGCCGTCATAGCGCCGGCCATTGCCATGCACCTGCCCCAGAATACCCACGGTTTCAGTCAGGGCAGCCAGGAAAATCACCACGCCCACGGCCAGCGCCCCTTGAGGCACGAGCAGGGCAAACGGCAGGTAGAGCATGGCATCGGCCACGATATCGGTCACTTCATTCAGGTAGCCACCCAGGCGCGACTGCTGGCCAAACTCACGCGCCAGCATGCCATCGACGGCATTCAGGGCCATGCGCAGGAAAAACCAGAGCGGCAGCAGATAAAACAGCGCAGACCGGTCTGCATACAGGTACAACACCAGCCCCAGCAGCACTGACAGCGCACAAGCCAGCACGGTCACCTGGTTGGCCGTGACGCCGGCTGCATGCAGGGCACGCACGGCAGGCCGCAGCAGGTTCTGGAATTGGGGCTTGAGTGCGTAAATGCTCATGGTGTGAAACTCCTCTCGGCCATTGGTGCAATCAGCTATGCCATAAAGGCGTCGTAGCCGGTCTTGAGCACCAGCGCCAGCACCACCAAAATAAAGGCGATGCGCACAAAGCCACTGCCATGCTTGAGCGCCATGCGCGAACCGATCAGGCTGCCAACCACGTTGGCCGCCGCCATTGCCAGGCCGAGCTGCCACCAGACATGGCCCTTGCTGGCAAACAGCGCAATCGCCGCCACGTTGGTGCTGACGTTGATCAGCTTGGCACCGGCCGAGGCGTGCAGGAAGTCATAACCGAGCACGCGCACCAGCAGGAACACCAGGAAGCTGCCGGTTCCAGGGCCAAAGAAACCATCATAGACGCCCAGCGCCAGACCGATCAGGCTGGCCGCCAGGATCTCGTTGCGACCGACCCAGCGCGGCGTATGCTGCGTACCCAGATCCTTCTTGACCAGGGTGTAGGCCAGGATCAGCAGCAGCACGAAGGGCAGCGCCTTGCGCAGGAAATCCGGGTTCACCATGGTCACCAGCCAGGCGCCGACAAAGGAACCGGCAAAACCAGCCGCAGCGGCCGGCAGCATGGCACGCCAGGGCATGCGCACACGCCGGCTGAACTGCCAGGTGGCAAAGGTGGTGCCCCAGACCGAGGCCGACTTGTTGGTGCCCAGCAGCGTCGCCGGCACCATGTTCGGGAAGGTCGCAAACAGCGCCGGCACCAGGATCAGGCCGCCGCCGCCCACGATCGCGTCCACAAAGCCGGCAAACAGCGATGCCGCGATGACGATAAACCAGTCCATCAACAAACCCCTTTTCAGAAGGCAACAAGGCCTGCTGTGCGCAGGCCTTGCTGTCTGTCAGGCCAGGTCGTCAGACCACGGCACCCGCGTTCGGATCGTCACGCGGATCCTTGCGCTGTGGCTTCATCAGGTCTTCGCGCTTGATGCCCAGCCACATGGCAATGGCAGCCGCCACGAACACCGAGGAGTAGATGCCGAACACGATACCGATGGTCAGCGCCAGCGAGAAGTAGTGCAGCGCCTGGCCACCGAAGATCAGCATCGCCAGCACCATGGCCTCGGTAGAACCGTGGGTGATCATGGTCCGGCTGATGGTGCTGGTGATCGCATGGTTGATCACCTCGACCGTGTTCATCTTGCGGTAGCGGCGGAAGGTTTCGCGGATACGGTCAAAAATGATCACCGACTCGTTCACCGAATAGCCCAGCACCGCCAGCACCGCCGCCAGCACAGAGAGTGAGAACTCCCACTGGAAGAAGGCAAAGAAGCCCAGGATGATGACGATGTCGTGCATGTTGGCGATCACCGCCGACACCGCGTACTTCCACTCGAAGCGGATCGCCAGGTAGATGATGATGCCGAGGATCACGAAACCGAGCGCCTTCAGGCCGTTGTGGAACAGTTCCTGCCCCACTTGCGGCCCGATGAACTCGACACGCCGCAGCGTCACGTCCGGGTTGGCGGTCTGCAGTGCCGCCAGTACCTGGTCACTCTGCTGGGCCGAAGTCACGCCTTCCACCAGCGGCAGGCGGATCATCACTTCCTGCGAAGAGCCGAAGTTCTGGATCAGCACGTCCTGGTAACCGAGGCCGGAAACCGTATCACGCACCTGCTCGATCTTGGCCGGCTGGCTGTAGGCCACCTCCATCACGGTACCGCCGGTGAATTCCACCGACAGGTGCAGGCCACGCGTGACCAGGAAGAACACGGCCAGGGCAAAGGTCGCGAACGAGATGATGTTGAAGATCAGCGCATACCGCATGAACGGTATGTCTTTCTTGATCCGGAAAAACTCCATGATGTTGTCCTTGTTCTGTGGCGGATCAGGCCTTGCCGGCCGCGTCGTCCGTGGGTTTCCAGACCGTGCCGATGGACACCGTCTTCAGCTTGCGCTGGCGGCCATACCAGAGGTTGACCAGACCGCGCGAGAAGAACACGGAGGAGAACATCGAGGTGGCGATACCCAGGCAGTGCACCACGGCAAAACCGCGGATCGGGCCGGAGCCCCAGGCCAGCAGCGCCAGACCGGCGATCAGCGAAGTCACGTTGGAGTCGGTGATGGTGGCCCAGGCGCGGTCATAACCGGCATGGATGGCCGACTGCGGCGCGACCCCGGCACGCAATTCCTCGCGGATACGCTCGTTGATCAGCACGTTGGAGTCAATCGCCATGCCAAGCGTCAGCGCCATGGCCGCCATGCCTGGCAGCGTCAGCGTCGCCTGCAACATGGACAGCACGGCAATCAGCAGCAGCAGGTTGACCGTCAGCGCAATCGCCGAGAACACGCCGAACAGGTGGTAGTAGACGATCATGAACAGGGTCACTGCAGCGAAACCCCAGGCCACGCTCTTGAAACCCTTCTCGATGTTGTCGGCACCCAGGCTCGGACCGATGGTGCGTTCTTCCACGATTTCCATCGGCGCCGCCAGCGAGCCGGCACGCAGCAGCAGCGAGGTGTCGGCAGCTTCCTGCGTCGTCATGCGACCGCTGATCTGCACGCGGCCACCGCCGATTTCGGTACGGATCACCGGATCGGTCACGACTTCGCCCTTGCCCTTCTCGAATAGCAGGATGGCCATGCGCTTGCCGACGTTGTCACGCGTGATGTTGCGGAAAATCGTGCTGCCCTTGCTGTCCAGCGTCAGGTTGACGGTGGGTTCCTGGGTCTGGCTGTCGAAGCCCGGCTGCGCATCGGTCAGGTTCTCGCCGGTGAGCACCACCTGCTTCTTGACGATGACGGTACGGCCTTCACGGTTGAGGAATTTCTCGCTGCCAAACGGCACCGGGCCACTGCCCATTTCGGCGGCACGGCCTTCGGTGCTTTCATCCACCATGCGCAGTTCCAGCGTGGCGGTACGGCCCAGGATTTCCTTGGCCTTGGCGGTGTCCTGCACGCCCGGCAGCTGCACCACCACGCGATCCAGGCCCTGCTGCTGGATCACTGGCTCGGCCACGCCCAGCTCGTTGATGCGGTTCTGCAGCGTCAGGATGTTCTGCTTGAGCGCCTGCTCCTGGAAGCGGGTCGCCTCGGCCGGCTTGTAGCGCGCCACCACGCGGTTGGCATCGCCCTGCTGCAGCTCGGCCTGCAGCTCCATCACGTTGTCCTGGATCGCGTTGCGCGCCTGCTCGGCAGTCGCGGCATCGGCAAAGATGGTCTCGATGGTGTCGCCATTGCGCACCACGTCGGTGTAGCGCAGCTCCTTGTCACGCATCAGCGTGCGGATGTCGCTGGCAAAGGAATCGAGGCGCTTGCTGAGCGCGGTCTGCATGTCGACCTGCAACATGAAGTGCACGCCACCACGCAGGTCCAGGCCCAGGTACATCGGCTTGGAGTGCAGCGCCGTCAGCCAGGCCGGCGAACGCGACACCAGGTTCAGCGCCACCACATAGGACGGATCGGCCGCATCCGGGTTGAGCGTGCGCTCGACCACATCACGCGCCTTCAGCTGCTGGTCCGGCGAACCGAAGCGCACCAGCAGGTGGTTGTTTTCGAGCGTGACGACATCGGGCGTGAGCTGTTCTGCCGCCAGGGCAGCCTGCACGCGCTCCTGCACGCCACTGTCCACCGTGACGGTGGAACGCATGGACGACACCTGCACCGCAGGCGCCTCGCCAAAGAAGTTGGGCAGCGTGTAGATCAGTCCGATCAGCACGGCCACCAGCATGACTAGGTATTTCCAGACCGGATAACGGTTCATGGCAGATTCTTTCCATCAAGCGGTTGCCGCTGGCAGCAGCGGCAACCAGTCGCCCCTGGTACGGCCGGGGCGTGGCCGAAGCCGGTGCAGGCAGACGCCTGCACCCGGGAAGCAGATTACTTCAGCGTACCCTTGGGCAGCACCTGCACCACGGCGCTGCGCTGCAGCTGGATCTCGACGCCATCGGCGATCTGCACGTTGATGTTGGTGTCGCGCACGCTGGTCACCTTGCCCAGGATGCCGCCGGCCGTCACGACCTCGTCGCCGGGAGCCAGCGCCTCGACCATGGACTTGTGCTCTTTCTGCTTCTTCATCTGGGGACGGATCATGATGAAGTACAGGACCGCGAACATCGCGATCATGGGCAGGAAGGACATCAGGGAAGAGGCGGTATCGGCACCGGCTGCAGCCTGTGCGTAAGCGTTGGAAATGAACACGGAAACTCCTGTTTTTAAGGGATGTATGGTTTGCCGGCAAATGCGTCTGATCAGACGAATCGCAGGCATGCAACCGACTATTGTAATTCCTTCGGCTTTTCCGATCGGGACAATCCTGTTACAAGGCAGTACAACCGGGCGGCAGCCTGTTTATCGCGACGCAGCCATCAGCGCGCGCTTCTCCTGCCAGGCATCATGCTGGCGTGGATAGACCTGCTGGAAATGCTGGCGCGCCTGTTCGGCTTCGGCATCGCGTCCGAGCAGCAGTTGCGCCTCGATGATGCGCTGCACCACACGCGCCTCCGGGCTGTAGTGCATCAGCATCTGGGCGCGCGCCAGCTCCACTTCGGCATTCTGCGCCGTCAGCGGCACCACGCTCAGCATGGCGAAGTTGACCGCGTTCTGGTACAACGGCGTACGCTGTGCCTGCTCCATGGTGTGCTCGCGGAACGGCCAGCTGCGCTCCTGCGGCTGGGTATACAGCTGCGTCACCCGGACAAAATCGAAGCTCGCATACGCCAGGCCCAGCAGCATGGCGATCGCCGCCAGCTGCTGCGCCAGCAGCCAGGAGCGTCCCTGCAGCGCGCTATCTGACCTGGCACGCAACGGGCGCTGGCTGGCCAGCAGCACGCCCAGCGCCAGGCCGCAGGCCAGCTGGAACGGTGTATACCAGAGTGGGTATTCGAGCAGGCTGTGAATGGCGATCACCGCCAGCACGCCCCACATCAGCTGGCGCGTGGCAGAGCGCTCAGCCCAGGGACGGCTCCACAGCACCCAGCCAGCCAGCAGCAGGCAGAACAGCGCCGCCACCGGCACGCCCAGCTCGATCGCCAGATGCAGCGGCAGGTTGTGTGCGTTGTCCAGCATGTCGCAGAAACGCGTGCCATCATAGTTGGCGTAGTAGTGGGCGATATCGAGCTGGCCCCAGCCCCAGCCGGTCCAGGGCCGCTGTGCGATCAGGTCCAGCACATTGCCCCACAGCACGGTACGGCTGATGCACATGCGGCTGTCAGCGCCCTGCACGCGCACCATGATGTCCACGCCGCCCAGCCAGTGGGGCAGCACATAGCTGGACACCAGATAGGTCAGCGCCAGCGCCGCCAGCCACAGCATGACATTGCGACGACGGCCGATACGGCCCTGCTCCGGCATGCGCCAGGTCCACCACAGCATCAGCACCATGGTCAGCAGCATCTGCACCATGCCGGTGCGCGACAGCGTGAGCCCCATGCTGACCGCCAGCGGCAGCATCAGCAGCAGCGCTACCAGGCCCGCCGTGCGCGGCCGGATCTGCTCGCTCCGCCCCCAGAGACGCTGCAGCCGCCCGCTGTACCAGAGGTACCAGAGCGCCCACAACGCCATGTTCATCAGCGAGGCGTACTGGTTGCGCTGGCGCAGATTGCCATAGACCTGACCCGCCGGCGCATGGTTGACCAGGCCGCCAAGCCAGGCCGTGAGCTGGAAATACTGCAGCAGGCCGATCAGCGCACTCAGCAGGCCGGCGATCAGCCAGCTCCAGGCGATCAGTGCCACGGCATGGCTGCCCGGCTGCTCAGGGTCCAGCACGTCCTGCTGCGCCAACCGTGCGCCGACCAGTGCCGCCGATCCGATCATCAGGCAGCCCAGCATCAGCAGCTGCCAGGAGACATCCAGCAGCACGCCCAGCACCGCACCGGTGAGCAGAAAGGCCGCCAGATACGCCGCCATGGCGCCTGCGCGCAAGGCCGGGAACAGCAGCAACAGAATGGCGATGCAGAACCAGCCGGTGATCAGCGGGATCGCCGGTGTCATGGCACCGCCCGCCACCGGATTCAGCCAGGGAATGCAGGCGCAGAGCAGGAACAGCCAGGCAACCAGCGAGCGCTGCCCGCCCGAAAAGCGCAGCAGCGGCTGGGAAACAGCAGGAGAAGGGGTTTGCATGATGGCAACAGGATGCGGCACAACCCGAGCATTATGCAACCACCGGCCTGCATCGTCTTAACGGCATTGTGACGGCAGCAGATCCTGGCGTACGCCCTGCGGTAGCACCGGCACCAGTGCCGCATCGGCCATCGTCAAGGCCGCCGTATTCGTTTCTGCCACACAGGCCCAGTCCAGCGCACCGCTGCTGCCGGCGGCCAGGGCTGCGGGCAATCCCTCGGCAGCGGCGGCATTGGCCGCGTTGCGCATCAGCGGTATCAGCTGCAGCTGGTTGTTGGTGCCGGTGCCGCTGGCATCACCACGGTAGACGATGGTGATGCTGCCGTTGCCCTCGCCGGGCTGGACGTTGGCGCAATCCGGGCTGCTGATGCAGATGCGCTCGACGAACTTGGAATTGGCCCCGGTACCACCGGCCTGGCGGTTCCAGGCATTGCTGACGCGATCCAGCTCGTCCTGCGAGGCGATGCCTTCGGTGGCGATCTGGTTGCGCGCCGCTTCGGCCAACTGCAAGCCTTCCACCACGCGGGTACGCACCAGATGCGACTGGTAGGACGTGACGGCAAACGTGGCGGCGATGCCGATCAGGGCAACCACCACCATCAGTTCGATCAGGGTAAAACCACGGGAAACACGTTGACGCATGACAGGCCTCTGGCAGGAAAAAGCGCCGACAGCCCGTCCGGGACTGCAGCATGGAAAAGATGCTGCAGTATACAAAATTCAGGAATTAAATACTATCTTTGTATTCAAAATCTGAAAAACAATCCAAAGACACATCCATTTGATCTCTTTGCCACATGGCACCATCCCAACTCTCGGACGGGGGCTGCTCCAGGAAGATGTCCATGCGCTGACGGTGCACGCCATACAGGCGTCGCAGTTTCGGCGGAATCTGACCGCACGGAATGCGCAACAAGGCGGCTGCGCACTGCCAGTCCCGTCGCAGGTAGGCCATGGTGTAATCCTGCCAGACCTGCCACTCGACATCTGCCATGGCGTCATGCAGCGACAAGGCCTCCGGGCTGTACAGGTCTACCGGCTTCACGCGTCCGACCACGCGTACGCAGTCGACCCAGCGCCAGGCATACGCCGGGCATTGCGCCACCGTGTCCTGCCCGACCAGGATGCCCACGCCGTACCACTTGGCCAGCGATTCGAGTCGCGCTGCCAGGTTGACGGCATCCCCGATCACGGTATAGCTGCGGCGCATGTCCGATCCCATGTCGCCGACACTCATGGAACCGCTGTTGATACCGATATTGACGGCAATCGGCAACTCGCCGCGCGCCTGCTGCCCGGCATTGAAGCTCTTCAGCATCACGCCGATATCGAGTGCGGTCTGCACGGCGTGCAAGGCGTGATGCTGATCCTGCACTGGCGCGCCCCAGAACACCATCACGCAATCGCCAATATACTTGTCGATGGTGCCACCGTGTCTGGCAATCACCTCTGCCAGGGCGTTGAAGATGTTCTTGAGCATGCTTTGCAGCTCCTGCGGGTCCATGTCTTCGGACATGTTGGTGAAGTGCTGCAGGTCACAGAACATCACCGTCATGTCGCGCAGTTGCGCCTGCATGCTGTAGGCCTCCGGCTGGCGTGCCATGCGCTCCACCAGCTCGCTTTGTACGTAGTGGCCAAACAGGTGTACCAGCTGGCGCTTGGTGCGCTTTTCCAGGAAGAATCCGTAACTGGCATGTAGCAGGTAGGTCGCCAGCACGGTCAGCAGCACCGGTACCACCGGCAGGACCAGGCCCAGCCGCCAGAACATGTATTGGGTCAGCAGCATCCAGCCTGCCGCAGCACCTGCACTCCAGAGCAGCGAGCCCACCGCCCCCATGTTGTTGAGCACCAGGATCAGCACCAGTGTCGTCAGCAGCACGGCCGTGGTGTCATAGGCTTCACGATAGTCAGGTACGTGGAAAAATTCCCCGTCCAGCATCGCGGCCAGCGCGGTGGCATGCACTTCCACACCAGGGAACTGGCCGTTGACCGGGGTGGCGCGCAAGTCGCGCAAGCCCGGTGCCGTGGCACCCAGCAGCACGATCTTGCCCTTGAGTGTGGTTGGCGGGACCTTGCCGGCCAGCAGGTCAGAGGCACTGTAATACTGGAAGTGGCCGCCATGACGCCCGCCCGGACTCTTGAACGGAATCAGGAAGCTGCCATTGCGCGCCGTCGGCAACAGCAGCGTCGCGCCATCCTGCACCAGTTCCACCCCGGCCAGCGACGAATCCGGCAAGGAGGGATCGACCGGCCGCAGGTGCAACTGCTGCGGCTGCATCAGGGCCAGGAACATGGCCAGCGACAGTGAGGGATAGTAGCCAAAGCCTTCATCCGGATAACGCACGATCAACGGGATGCTGCGCAGCATGCCATCACTATCGGTATAGGAGTTGATATGCCCGCCACGCGGCGCCGCCTGCATCAGGAAGGCCAGGTTGCTGGCATAACCCGTCATGTCGGGCACCTCGCCAAAACGCTGCGATGCCGGGTACGGCGCCTGCGTCAAGCGCAGTCCTTCTGGCAGCTGGCCGGAGCGCTGGGGCGGCTGCTCCTGGGTGTAGTAGTAACCCAGCACCGCGCGTTCGCCCTCGAGTGAGCGCGCCAGGATGGCATCGCGGTTCAGGCGCTGTTCCAGGCTGGACATCATCTCGCTGGAAAGCGCCCTCTCCTCCTGCCCGGTATCACGCAGCCATTCGCGCACGGCCTGCACGCCGTGATCGTCCTGCTGCGGCTCGGCAAACAGGATATCGACCCCGAGCAGGCCGACCTGCTGGCGATCAAACAGCTCATCCATCAGCAAGGCCACTTTCTCGCGGCTCCAGGGCCAGCGCCCGACCTGCTGCAGGCTGTACTCGTCCACATCGACGATCACGATGCGGCTGTCCAGTTTCGGTACTTCCTGCTGCTCCAGCAGGGCCCGGTCATAAATGTGCTGCTCCAGCCGCGTGACCGGCATGTAGCTGAGCATGCCGGTCGTGTGCGGCAGCAGCAGCAGCATGGGTAGCAGGCTGATCAGGACGCGCAACATGCAGCTCTTGCCAAGCAGCCAAACTGCAACGGCATGACGCCAGTGCAGCAGCCGATCAACAAAAGACTTCACTCTCATGGTAGTTACGCGGAGAAATAGTACCGTCTGTCACGATACAACAAAATTGGCATAAAAAAACCACCCATCCAAAGGAGGGGTGGTTCAGCAGGCGAAGGAACTTGAGCTGCCCAAGGCCGCCCAGTCCCTTGTCTGGATTTACAGCATGCCCTTCAGCAGCTTGCCCATCTCGGACGGGTTGCGCGTGATGGTGAAACCGCACTCTTCCATGATGGCGAGCTTGGCTTCGGCCGTGTCGGCACCGCCGGAGATCAGCGCACCGGCATGGCCCATGCGCTTGCCGGGAGGCGCAGTCACGCCCGCGATGAAGCCGACCACCGGCTTCTTCATGTTTTCCTTGCACCAGTAGGCTGCTTCGGCCTCGTCCGGGCCACCGATCTCGCCGATCATGATCACGGCATCGGTGTCAGGGTCTTCATTGAACATGCGCATCACGTCGATGTGCTTCAGGCCGTTGATCGGGTCGCCACCGATACCGACAGCGCTGGACTGGCCAATGCCCAGTTCAGTCAGCTGTGCCACGGCTTCGTAGGTCAGCGTGCCGGAGCGGCTGACCACGCCCACGCGGCCCTTCTTGTGGATGTGGCCGGGCATGATGCCGATCTTGATTTCGTCAGGCGTGATGGTGCCCGGGCAGTTGGGGCCCAGCAGCAGGGTGCGCTTGCCACCAGCGGCTTCCTTGGCCTTCATCTTGTTGCGGACTTCCAGCATGTCGCGGATCGGGATGCCTTCGGTGATGCAGATGGCCAGGTCCAGGTCGGCTTCGCAGGCTTCCCAGATGGCAGCAGCAGCGCCTGCCGGCGGCACGTAGATCACGGAAACGGTTGCGCCAGTCTGCTTGGCAGCTTCGCTCACGTTGGCGTAGATCGGGATGCCTTCGAAATCTTCGCCGGCCTTCTTGGGGTTCACGCCGGCCACGAAGCAGTTCTGGCCGTTGGCGTAGTCGCGGCACATGCGGGTGTGGAACTGGCCAGTCTTGCCAGTAATACCCTGGGTGATGACCTTGGTGTCTTTGTTGATCAGGATGCTCATGAATGGGGCTCCAGAATGGGTTTCAGGAAGGCTCAGGCCTTGTTGACTTCAGCCACAACCTTCTCGGCGGCTTCGGCCATGGTGTTGGCAGTGATGATCGGCAGACCGGATTCGGCCAGGATCTTCTTGCCGGCGTCTTCGTTGGTGCCCTTCATGCGCACGACCAGCGGCACGGACAGGCCGACCGCCTTGGAAGCAGCCACCACGCCTTCGGCGATGGTGTCGCACTTCATGATGCCGCCGAAGATGTTGACCAGGATGGCCTTCACGTTCTTGTTCTTCAGCATGATCTTGAAGGCTTCGGTCACCTTCTCGGTGGTGGCACCGCCGCCCACGTCCAGGAAGTTGGCCGGCTCGCCGCCGTACAGCTTGATGGTGTCCATGGTGGACATGGCCAGGCCGGCACCGTTCACCAGGCAGCCGATGTTGCCATCCAGGCTGATGTACGCCAGGTCGAACTTGGAAGCCTCGACTTCAGCCGGGTCTTCTTCGTCCAGGTCGCGGTAGGCGACGATTTCCGGGTGGCGGAACAGGGCGTTGCTGTCGAAGTTGAACTTGGCGTCCAGGGCGATGATGTTGCCATTGCCGTCACGGTTCAGCGGGTTGATCTCGACCAGGGAAGCATCGGTGTCCATGTAGCACTTGTACAGCTTCTGGCAGACGTCGATGAACTGCGCCTTGGAGTCGGCCGGCATGCCCACGCCCTGGGCCAGCTCTTCACCCTGCTCGGCGGTCAGGCCAATGGCGGGGTCGATGAAGATCTTGATGATCTTCTCGGGGTTGCTGTGTGCCACTTCCTCGATGTCCATGCCACCTTCGCTGGAGGCAATGAAGGCCACCTTCTGGGTACCGCGGTCGGTCACCACGGACAGGTAGTATTCCTTCTGGATGTCGGCGCCTTCCTCGATGTACAGGCGACGCACCTTCTGGCCTTCGGGGCCGGTCTGGTGGGTCTTGAGCTGCATGCCCAGGATGTCACCAGCCAGTTTCTGCACGTCCTCGATGGACTTGGCCACCTTCACGCCACCGCCCTTGCCGCGGCCACCAGCGTGAATCTGGGCCTTGACCACCCACACGGGGCCACCCAGCTTCTGGGCTGCCTCGACAGCCTCCTGCACGGTAAAGGCAGGAATGCCACGCGGGACCGGCACTCCGAACTGGCGCAAGATTTCCTTGCCTTGATATTCATGAATTTTCATGCGATGTCTCTCTTGGTAGGGAAAGGATGCCCGCTTCTGGCCGGCAGGCTGCAGATCGGACCCAGGAAAAAAAGTATTCCACCCATAAATGTATCACGGTGTTGCCATGCAAAAATTGCTACGATCAGGGCTTTGCAACAATTTCCCGTCATCCAGGAGCATCCAGCATGAGCGCCCATACCGTTTTCATTGATGGCGAAGCCGGCACCACCGGCCTGCAGATCCGCGATCGCCTGGCCGGCATGGCCCACATCGAGGTCGTCAGCATCGATCCGGCCCTGCGCAAGGACCCGGTGGCCAAGCAGCAGCTGATGGCTGGCGTGGATGTGGTCATCCTGTGCCTGCACGACGATGCCGCGCGCGAATCGGTGGCGCTGATCGACGCCCTGCCCGGCCGCAAGCCGCGCATCATCGATGCCTCTACCGCGCACCGCGTGGCACCGGGCTGGGTCTACGGCTTTCCGGAGCTGTCGCCCGAGCACGCCGCGGCCGTGCGCAAGGCCGAGCGCGTGGCCAACCCGGGCTGCTACGCCACCGGCGCGATCGCGCTGCTGCGCCCGCTGGTGGAAGCCGGCGTGCTGCCGCCCGACTACCCCACGGCCCTGCCGTCGGTCAGCGGCTACAGCGGCGGTGGCCGCCAGATGATCGAGGAATACGAAGGCGGCACGGCACCGGCCTACGAGCTGTATGGCCTGGGCCTGTCGCACAAGCACCTGCCGGAAATCATGGCCTACAGCGGCCTGGAGCGCAAACCGATTTTCGTGCCCAGCGTCGGCAATTTCGACCAGGGCATGCTGGTGCAACTGCCGCTGCACCTGGACCTGCTCAACGGCGAGCAGACGGTCGAGCACCTGCACGCCATCTACCGCGCCTATTACGAGGGCTGCCAGTACGTGACGGCACCGGATCGCACCGAGAACAACAAGCTCGACGCGGTGGCGCTGAAGGACACCAACCAGCTCGAAATCCGCGTTTATGGCAACGACGGCCAGCAACAGGCGGTAGCCGTGGCGCGCCTGGACAACCTGGGCAAGGGCGCCAGCGGCGCTGCCGTGCAGAACCTGGAACTGATGCTGGGGCTGTAAGCCGTCCGGCAGCCGCCGGCTACCGCGTCCCCTGGGGCATTCATCATGAAAATCATCATTCTCGGCGCCGGTCGTGTCGGCGAAAGTGTCGCCGAGCAGCTGGTCTCGGAGCAGAACGAGATCACCATCATCGACAACAATGCCGAGATGCTGTCACGCCTGCAGGAACGCTTTGACCTGCGCGGCATCGTCGGTAACGGCGTGGAGCCGGCGATCCTGGCCGAGGCGGGTGCCGCCGATGCCGACGTGCTGCTGGCCTGCACCACGGTGGATGCGCTGAACCTGACCGCCTGCAAGGTGGCGCACCAGAGCTTCAACACGCCCTACCGCATTGCGCGCCTGCGCGCCGCTGGCTGGGATGCCTTCAAGGACCTGCTCGACGAGGACGGTTTTGCCGTCAACCAGGTGATCTGCCCGGAAGCCTCGATCACGCAGTACGTGACCAAGCTGGTGGAGTACCCGGAGGCGCTGCAGGTGCGCGAATTTGCCCAGGGGCTGGCGGCGCTGATCTCGGTGCGCGTGGATTACAAGGCACCGATGCACGGCTCGGCACTGCGCGAACTGGACGTGCTGCTGCCCGAGGCGCGCGCCCATGTGGCCGCGGTCTACCGGCGCTTTGCCAACGAGCCTGACCGCTTCGTGCCAACCAACCCCGATACCGTCATCCTGGCCGGTGACGAGGTGTTCATCCTGGTGGCCATGGAAGATATCCGCCCGGTGCTGCGCCTGTTCCACCAGGCGCTGCCGCCGGTGCGCAGCATGATGATTGCCGGTGGCGGCAATATCGGCCTGCAGCTGGCGCGCACGCTGCAGGACCACATCCAGCTCAAGATCGTCGATACCAACCTGGCGCGCTGCGAGCACCTGTCCACCACGCTGGACAGTTCGGTGCTGGTGCTGCAGGGTGACGTGACCGACGAAGACCTGCTGATGGACGAGAACGTCAGCGAGGTGGATTTCTTCTGCGCGCTGACCAACGACGACGAGAACAACATCATGGCCGGCCTGCTGGCCAAGCAGCTCGGCGTGACGCGCGTGCTGTCCCTGGTGAACCGGCGCAGCTATGCCGACCTGGTGCATGGCACCCAGATCGACATCGCCTTGTCGCCGGCGCAGGCCATGATGGGCGAGCTGCTGGCGCATATCCGCCAGGGTGATGTGCATCAGGTGCACAGCGTGCGCCGCGGCAATGCCGAAGCGATCGAGATTGCCGTGCATGGCAACTCGCGCAGCTCGCACGTGGTCGGTCGTACCGTCGGCAGCCTGCGCATGCCACCCGATACCCATATCGGCCTGATCGTGCGCGGCCTGCCGGACCTGGAAGGCCTGCACCCGGAAGACCGAATCGAGGGCGAGGCAGAGCGGCCGCCAACCCAGCCCGAGGTACTGGCGGCGCGTGATGACACCGAGATCCAGCCCGGCGACCACCTGATCATCTTCGTGCCGCACCGCCGCACCATCCGCGCCGTGGAAAAGCTGTTCCGCGCCCGCCCGACCCTGCTCTGAACCACCACCATGCCGACCGTGCGCCACCTGCTTCCGATCCTGCGCCTGCTCGGCATGCTGATGCTGTACATGAGTGCCAGCATGCTGCTGCCGGTACTGGTGGCGCTGGTGATGCACGACGGCATGGAATGGGTCTACCTGAAAAGCGCTGCGCTGACGGCCAGCATCGGCGCCCTGCTCTGGTTTGGCGCGCGCAAGGCCAGCAACGAGCTGCAGCCGCGTGACGGCGTGCTGCTGGTGGTGCTGACCTGGAGCGTGCTGCCGCTCGTCGCCACGATTCCGTTGCTGATCGGCATGCACGAGATCGGCCGGCCGATCAGCCTGACCCACGCCTATTACGAGGCCACCTCGGGCCTGACCACCACGGGTGGCACGGTGTTGACGAACCTGGACACGCTGCCGGTATCGCTCAATTTCTGGCGCTGCTTCCTGCAATGGCAGGGCGGCATGGGAATTCTAGTGCTGGTGGTGGCGGTGCTGCCACTGCTGGGCATGGGGGGCAGCCAGCTGTTCCGCGCCGAAATGGCCGGCCCGATGAAGGAAACCAAGCTGACGCCGCGCATTGCCGATACCGCTGCCGGCCTGTGGATGATTTACGCCATCCTGTCACTGCTCTGCTATATCGGCTACTGGATGGCCGGCATGCCGCCGATCGACGCCATCATGCACACCTTCAGCACCGTCAGCCTGGGCGGCACCTCCAGCCACGATGCCAGCTTTGCCCACTACAACTCGGTGGCGGTAGAGGCCGTGGCGATGGTGATCATGCTGCTGGCAGCCTGCAACTTTGCGCTGTACTTCAGCGCCCTGCGCCGCAACGATGCGCGCATCCTTTGGCGCAACCCGGAGCTGCGCATGACGCTGATCTGCCTGGTCGGTGGCGGCCTGCTGGTGTCACTGGTGATCTGGGGCACGCAGGACTACACGTTTGGCAAGGCACTGCGCCTGGGCATGTTCCACACCATCTCGATCGGCACCACCACCGGCTACTCGACCTGGAACTACGAGGCCTGGGTGCCATTTACCTCGGTCTTCATGCTGCTGCTGTCCAGTTTTGCCACCAGTGCCGGCTCTACCGGTGGCGGCATCAAGACACTGCGCTGCATGGTGCTGTTCCAGACCGCGCGCCACGAGCTCAACCGCATCGTGCACCCGCGCGCGGTGCAGACGCCGCGCATCGGCCAGACGCGCATTCCCGATACCATCATCCGTGCCGTGGTGGCCTACATGGTGCTCTACGTCAGTACGGTGCTGATCATGACGCTGCTGATGCTGGCCAGCGGCCTGGATCTGGTATCGGCCTTTGCCGCCACGCTGGCGAGCGTCAACTGTACCGGCCTGGGGCTGGGCCAGGTCGGCCCGACCTCCAACTACGCCGCCCTGAACGATTTCCAGGTCTGGCTGTGCAGCATCGGCATGATTCTCGGCCGCCTGGAACTGCTGAGTTTCTTTGTGTTGCTGATGCCTTCGTACTGGCGGCGTTGAGGGTGTATGCTTTATGATGCCTGCTGGTCGGGCATGGGCTTGCAGCTGGTGCAGGCCGCTTCCGCTTTTCCTCCTACAGGTCCTGCATGGTTCCCCATCTTGTCACCGCCCTGAGCGGTCCCATCAACGAACTTGAGCAGCGCATCATCGATTCGATGCCTGCCACAGAGCGCTGGTTCCGGCTCGAGTGGATGGAGCACACGCCTCCGTTCTACACTTCGGTGGATATCCGCAATGCCGGCTTCAAGCTGGCACCCGTCGACACCAACCTGTTCCCCGGCAGCTGGAATCACCTGAGCGAAGACATGCTGCCGCTGGCGGTGCAGTCGGCCATGGCCGCGATCGAGAAAATCTGCCCGGAAGCACGCAACCTGCTGCTGGTGCCGGACAAGCGCCTGCACAACAGCTTCTACCTGACCAACCTGGCGCAGCTGACGCGCATCTTCCGCATGGCCGGCCTGCATGTGCGCATCGGTTCGATCGATGCTGACCTGACAGAACCGCTGACGCTGCAACTGCCGATGGGCGACAGCCTGGTGATCGAGCCCGCCATCCGCACCGAGCGCCGCCTCGGCCTGAAGGATTTCGACCCCTGCACCATCCTGCTCAACAATGACCTGAGCCTGGGCACGCCGGGCATCCTGGAAGACCTGCACGAGCAGTACCTGCTGCCGCCGCTGCACGCCGGCTGGAGCATCCGCCGCAAGAGCCGCCACTTTGCCTGCTACGAGGAAGTCGTCAAGCGCTTCAGCAAGCTGCTCGGCATTGACCCCTGGCTGATCAACCCGCTGCACGCCACCTGTGACGATGTCGATTTCAGCGGCCAGGGCAAGATGGACGTGCTGCGCGCCACCACCGAATCGGTACTGGGCAAGGTGCGCCGCAAGTACAAGGAATACGGCATCAACGAGCGGCCCTTCGTGGTGATCAAGTCCGACAACGGCACCGAAGGCATGGGCATCATGACGATCCGTGACGGCAAGGAACTGGACGACCTGCCGCCGCGCGTGCTGCAGCGCATGCAGGCCGGCAAGAACGGCCAGCAGGTGCGCAGCGTGATCGTGCAGGAAGGCGTGCTGACCAACGAGCGCATCAATGACGCCGTGGCCGAGCCGGTGGTCTACACCATGGACCGCTATGTGGTGGGTGGTTTCTACCGCGTGCACGCCGACATGGGTGAAGACGAGAACCTGAATGCGCCGGGCGCGCATTTCGTGCCGCTGGCCTTCCACAACAGCGCGCACCTGCCCGAGCCGGGCCGCCAGCCGGGTGCCAGCGCGCCCAACCGCTTCTACATGTACGGCGTGATCGCGCGCCTGGGCATGCTGGCCGCCAGCTACGAACTGGAAGCCACCGACCCGCTGGCCGAAGACCTGGTCTGAGCGCCGGCGCACTGGCGCGGCATCCTGCTGCAATGCACAATGGGGACAGCCACCA
Organism: Brachymonas sp. J145; assembly: GCF_036312245.1. Taxonomy (NCBI): domain Bacteria; kingdom Pseudomonadati; phylum Pseudomonadota; class Betaproteobacteria; order Burkholderiales; family Comamonadaceae; genus Allobrachymonas; species Brachymonas sp. J145. The sequence continues at coordinate 241,851 of NZ_JAZDCI010000001.1, forward strand.
TCTGCCCCAGGAGTCGCCATGCCCGCCAGTGAGCCCACGCACCAGCCAGATCCCAGCCTGCAGGCCGAATCACGGCTGCTGACGCAATGGCAGAGCGACCCTGAGCGCGGACTGGACAGCGCGCAGGTGGCTGAACGGCTGCAGCAGCATGGCCCGAACCTTCTCGACAGCAAGCCGCCAGTACCCGGCTGGCGCCGCTTCCTGCGCCAGTTCCAGGATCCGCTGATCTACCTGCTGCTGGCCGCCATTGCCATCACGATCGTGGTCTGGGCACTGGAAGATTTTGCCGGCTGGCCGGTGGATGCCATCGTCATCACCGCCGTGGTGCTGCTGAATGCCCTGCTCGGCTTCCTGCAGGAAAGCAAGGCCGAAAACGCGGCCGCTGCGCTGGCGCGCATGACCGAGATCATGGTCACGGTACAGCGCGACGGCCATCCGCAGCGCATCCCCAGCAGCTCACTAGTGCCGGGCGACATCCTGCTACTGGCCGAAGGCGATGCCGTGGGCGCCGATGCGCGCCTGCTGCAGGCGCACACGCTGCGCGTACAGGAGGCCTCGCTCACCGGCGAAAGCGAGGCGGTGCTGAAGCAGGCGATCACGCTGGCGGAACCGGTGGCGCTGGGCGATCGCATCAATATGGTATTCAAGGGCACGGCGGTGGCGGGCGGCAGCGGCCTGGCACTGGTCACGGCCACCGGCATGCGCACCGAAATGGGCCATATCGCCCACCTGCTCAGCAGCACTCAGGAGGAGGAAACGCCGCTGCAGAAGGAAGTGGCCCGGCTCGGCCGCATGCTGGGCATGGTCGTGATCGCGGTGGCGCTGCTCGTGATTGCCACGCTGTTGTTGCTCGGTGATGTGCACACGCTGCAGGGGCTGATGACAGTGCTGCTGTTTGGCGTATCACTCGCCGTGGCGGCGGTGCCGGAAGGCTTGCCCGCCGTGCTGTCAGTGGTGCTGGCGGTGGGCGTGCAGCGCCTGTCGGCCGACAAGGCCATCGTCAAGAAGCTGTCCTCGGTCGAGACGCTTGGTTCCGCCTCGGTCATCTGCAGCGACAAGACCGGCACGCTGACCCGGTCCGAAATGACGATCGAGCGCATTGCCAGCGCCTCGGGTATCAGCACGGTGAGCGGCACCGGCTATGCGCCGCAGGGCGAGATCACGCACCAGGGACAGGCGCTGCACACGCAGCCAGCGCTGTGCCATGAGCAGCAATGGGTGCTGTGCGGCGGCAGCCTGGCCAGCAATGCGGCGCTGGAACAGGATGCAGACGGCCACTGGCGCATTCTCGGCGATCCGACCGAAGGCGCGTTCCTGGTGGCGGCCGCCAAGCTGTGCGACAACGGGCTGGACATGCAAGGCTTCGAGCGCCTGGCCGAACTGCCTTTCGATTCCGATCGCAAGCTGATGTCGGTGGTGCTGCGCGAGCAGGCCAGCGGCCGGCTGCTGTTGCTGACCAAGGGCGCACCTGACGTGCTGCTGCAGCGCAGCGCCCGCGTGCAACTCGGCGATGCAGAGATCGCCCTGGACGAGACGCATCGCCAGCGCTTCCAGTCCGAAGTCGATGCCATGTCCGATGCCGCCCTGCGCACGCTGGCGGTGGCCTGGCGCACGCTGACGCCGGAGCAGGCGCAGCAACCCGACCTGGCGCTGGAGCAGCAGCTGACGCTGGCCGGCGTGGTCGGTATCATCGATCCGCCACGGCCCGAAGCACGCCAGGCGATCCGGCAGGCGCACCAGGCCGGCATCCGCGTCATCATGATTACCGGCGACCACCCGCGCACCGCCTTGCGCATTGCCGTCGACCTGGGCATCGTGCCGGCTGATGCGCGCGTCCTTACCGGGCCGGAGCTGGACGAACTGCTGGCACAGGGCGAGGCGGCCTTTGCCGCCGCCGTGCGTGAAGTCTCGGTCTATGCCCGCGTTGCACCGGCGCACAAGCTGCGCATTGTCGATGCGCTGCAGGACGATGGGCATATCGTTGCCATGACCGGTGACGGCGTCAACGATGCGCCGGCGCTCAAGAGTGCCGATATCGGTGTCGCCATGGGCATTACCGGCACCGAGGTGACCAAGGAAGCGGCGCGCATGATCCTGGCCGACGACAACTTTGCCACCATCGTCAAGGCGGTGCACATCGGGCGCGGCATTTTCGGCAATATCCGAGAATTCCTGCGCTACCTGCTCTCGTCCAACATGGGCGAGGTGCTGACGGTGTTCCTGGGCGTGCTGGGTGCCGGCGTGATCGGCCTGAATGCAGGCCCCGAAGCGGCCGCCGGCGCGCTGGTGCTGCCGCTGCTGGCCACGCAAATCCTCTGGATCAACCTGATCACCGATTCCGCCCCGGCGCTGGCACTGGGCATGGACGCCCCGGAAGACGACGTGATGGAACGCCCGCCACGCCAGGCCAGCGAGCGCGTGGTGGATGGCCGCATGTGGCGCCAGGTGACGCTCAGCGGCCTGGTGATGGCGCTGTCCACGCTGCTGACCATGGACCTGTTCCTGCCCGGCGGCCTGCTGCCCAACCTGCTGGGCAGCGACACGCATGACCTGACGCTGGCACGCACCGCCGGTTTTACCGTGCTGGTCATGGCCCAGCTGTTCAACTGCCTGAACATGCGCTCCGACCATTTCAGCGCCTTCCATGGCCTGTGGCGCAATGGCTGGCTGTGGGCGGCACTGGCGCTGTCGTTCGTATTGCAGGTGGCCGTGGTCGAGCTGTCCTGGCTGAACCTGAGCTTTGGCACCACGCCAATGAGTCTGCCGCAATGGCTGGCTTGCATCGGCATGGGCAGCCTGGTGCTCTGGTACGGCGAAATCGAGAAATTTATTGCCAAGATGTAACATAGTTCACAGTCTTGCCGGATTTCTGCAGCTAAGCTTAAAAAAGCTGTCACCCCAAAACTGTTTCGACTATCCGGCATGTCCACACTGTTGCTTCAACTGACCGATCTGCACATCCTGGCTTCTGGTGAACTGGCTTATGGCCAGATCGATACGGCGGGCCTGCTGCGCCAGACCATCCAGGCCATCCAGGCGCTGGAGCGCCGTCCGGATGTCGCCGTGGTGACAGGTGACCTGGTGGACAACGGCAGCGCGGCAGCCTACGCCCACCTGAGCGAACTGCTGGCTCCCCTCGACATGCCGCTGTACATGCTGCCCGGCAACCACGATGACCGTCTGCAACTGCATCGCGCGTTCCCGGAAGGTGCGCCGCTGAATGCCGATGGCTTTGTGCAGTACAGCGTCGACTTGGGCGCCGTGCAGCTGATCGTGCTGGATACGCTGGTGCCCTACGCCAGCCACGGTGCCTTGTGCGCCCGACGCCTGTCCTGGCTGTCTTCGGCACTGGACGACTGCCGCGACCGGCCGGTCGTGGTCGCCATGCACCACCCGCCCTTCATCACCGGCATCGACCACATGGACAAGATCGGCCTGCTGGAGGGCGCCCCCGAACTGGATGCGCTGCTGCGCCGCCATCCGCAGGTGCAGCGCCTGCTGTGCGGTCACATGCACCGCTCCATCCAGTGCCTGTTTGGCGGCACGCTGGCCAGCACCCTGTCCTCGACCGCACACCAGGTGGCCATGGGCCTGTCGCCCGACGCCGAGCCGCAATGGACCCTGGAGCCGCCCGGTTTCGGCCTGCACCTGATCAATGCACGGGGCCAGATCGTGAGTCACCAGGGGACCAGCGCCCCCTATGCCGGCCCCTTCCCGTTCGCCAGCGAGCCACCCGCCATCCTGTTGCAGGCTACGGCTTGAAACACCTGACGACTTGAAGCTTTTCGCTGGTCTGCAACAATGGAGACAGCACTTGTCCAGTGCTGTCTGACAGTCTGGACAAGCGCCAATAGTCCCAGACTATGCATTGATTAGATTTATACAAAACACAAGTCGATAGCAATCGACTATCATTCAATGGTGTTCAGTAGATGGTCTGACTTTGCTGTCACAGGGGCTTCAAGGGCGCCTGCTACAACAGCTGCGGGCCATCCCGATCCCGACCGTTTTTTCACCCCAACTCACCAGGAGATATCCATGTCACTGATCAACACCGAAGTGCTGCCTTTCACCGCCGACGCATTCAAGAACGGCGAGTTCATCAAGGTTTCCGACGCCGACCTGAAGGGCAAGTGGTCTGTCGTGATGTTCTACCCCGCTGACTTCACCTTCGTGTGCCCGACCGAGCTGGAAGACCTGGCCGACAACTACGAAGCTTTCCAGGCCCTGAACTGCGAAGTCTACGCCGTGTCCACCGACACCCACTTCAGCCACAAGGCCTGGCACGACACCTCCGACGCCATCGGCAAGATCAAGTACACCATGATCGGTGACCCGACTGGCCGCATCACCCGCAACTTCGGCGTGATGATCGAGGAAGCTGGCCTGGCTGACCGCGGCACCTTCGTGATCGACCCGGAAGGCAAGATCCAGATCGTGGAAATCCACGCTGGTGGCATCGGCCGTGACGCTTCCGAGCTGCTGCGCAAGGTGAAGGCTGCCAAGTACGTGGCCGAGCACCCGGGCGAAGTCTGCCCCGCCAAGTGGCAGGAAGGCGCCGAGACGCTGAAGCCCTCCCTGGACCTGGTCGGCAAGATCTAAGTCCACGCCTTGACCGGATGGCCGCCAGGCCATCCCGACAACGCCGAGCCAGACGGCGACGCAGCTTTCGCCGCTGCGCCGTCTGGCTTTTTTTACCCGCAAGAAACCTGAACGTGCTGCTTTGAATGATGTTTGCCACCAGCAGCCATGATTGAAACCAGCATCTTTTGACGATGACAGAAAAGGAGATCCCCATGCTTGACCAGCAACTCGCCGCCCAACTGAAAGCCTACCTGGAGCGTGTCACCCAGCCGTTCGAGCTGGTGGCCTCCCTGGACGAAGGCAAGTCTTCCGCCGAACTGCGCGGCCTGCTGGAGCAGATCGCCGGCATGAGCGACAAGATCACGCTGCGTACCGACGGCGATGACGCGCGCAAGCCTTCCTTCACGCTGCAGCGTCAAGGCACCAGCACCCAGCTGCGCTTTGCCGCGATCCCGCTGGGCCACGAGTTCACCTCGCTGGTGCTGGCGCTGCTGTGGACCGGTGGCCACCCGCCCAAGGAAAGCGAAGAAACGCTGCAGGCAATCCGCAACCTGCCGGGCGAGTACAACTTCGAGGTCTACATGAGCCTGTCCTGCCACAGCTGCCCGGATACGGTCCAGGCGCTGTCGCTGATGGCGATCCAGAACCCGAACATCAAGGTCACCATCATCGATGGCGCGCTCTACCAGAAGGAAGTGGAAGAGCGCCAGATCATGGGCGTGCCCACGGTGCACCTGAATGGCGAGATGTTCGCCAACGGCCGCATGAGCGTGGAAGAGCTGCTGGCCAAGCTGGACACCGGCGCTGCCGCACGCGATGCCGAAAAGCTGAGCCAGAAGGCTCCGTTCGACGTGCTGGTGGTGGGTGCCGGCCCGGCAGGCGCTGCTGCTGCCATCTACGCTGCTCGCAAGGGTATCCGCACCGGCCTGCTGGCCGAGCGCTTTGGCGGCCAGATGATGGACACGCTGAGCATCGAGAACTTCATTTCCGTGAAGGAAACCGAAGGCCCGCGCCTGAGCGCCGCGCTGGAAGAACACGTGCGCCACTACGATGTGGACGTGATGCCGCTGCAGCGCGCGGCCGCCATCAAGCCGGCCGAGCAGGCCGGCGGCCTGATCGAAGTGACGCTGGAAAACGGTGCCGTACTGAAGTCCCGCTCCGTGATCCTGGCGACCGGCGCCCGCTGGCGCGAGATGAATATCCCGGGCGAGACCGAGCACAAGACCAAGGGCGTGGCATTCTGCCCGCACTGTGACGGCCCGCTGTTCAAGGGCAAGAAGGTCGCCGTGGTGGGCGGCGGCAACTCCGGCGTGGAAGCCGCCATCGACCTGGCCGGCATCGTCGAGCACGTGACCCTGCTCGAGTTCATGCCCGAGATGAAGGCCGACGCCGTGCTGCAGGACAAGCTGCGCAGCCTGAAGAACGTGGACATCCTGACCAACGTGCAGACGACCGAGGTGATCGGCGATGGCACCAAGGTCGCCGGCCTGCGCTACAAGGACCGTGCGTCCGGCGAGGAGCACCAGCTGGATCCGGCCGGCATCTTCGTGCAGATCGGCCTGCTGCCCAACACCGACTTCGTCAAGGGCACGGTCGAACTGAGCAAGTTCGGCGAGATCGTGGTCGATGCCCGTGGCGCAACCAACATCCCGGGCGTGTTTGCTGCTGGCGACTGCACCACGGTGCCGTACAAGCAGATCATCATCTCCATGGGTGAAGGTGCCAAGGCCTCGCTGTCGGCCTTCGACTACCTGATCCGCAACAGCAGCCAGGACTGATTCCCCAGTCTGCGCTGACATGGCAAAGGCCTGCCGGGTTGCCCTGGCAGGCCTTTGTCGTATCCGGCAAGGATCAGCGCGCGTTGATGCGGTCGCGAATCGGACTGCCGCTGCCCATGCCGGACGGGCGCATGCGCTGCATGCCCTCGGCGCGTGGTGCACGTGGTGCCCGTTGCACGCCTTCCGGGCGCTGTCCGCGCATGCCATCGGGACGCTGGGCACGCGGCCCTTCCGGACGCATGCCGGCCGGGCGTTGCGGTCGCGTGCCATCCGGCAGCACCCGCTGCGGACGATCCGGGCGCACGCCATCGGGCCGGTTGCGCGGACGCTCGCCGCGTTGCCAGCCATCGGGTCGATCCGGACGGTCAGCGCGGTTCGGACGATCCGGGCGGTTCGGACGTGTACCGTCACCGATCACCGGTCGATCCGGGCGCGTACCGGGTCGCACACCATCCGGACGGTCCGGTCGCACCGCGGGACGGCTGCCAATCGGACGGCGACCATCGCGATCGTAACGGTCGTAGCGCTCATCCCGGTCGTAGCGATAACGCGGTGCCTGATGGCGGTACAAGCCGCTGCCACGGTTCCAGTAGCCGTTCTGCCAGAGATAGCCACGCGGCGTATGGCGCCAGTAGCCGGACGTCCAGTCATAGTAGCCGACCGGCGGTCGTACCCAGGAGCCGGCACGCCAGTAGTAGCTGCTGCCGCCCCAGAGCCAGACGCCCGGCATCCAGACCACGTTGACCGATGGGCGCACCGTGATCGTCTCCTGCAACGGCGCCGGAGGCTGTTGCAGCACATAGCCCTGCTCGCCTTCGGCATATTCCAGCACCTGACCGTCTGCCGTATGCAATACGCGCGGGCTGGAAGTGTGCACGGCACAGCCGGTCAGCAGCAGGCCGCCGGCCACGCCCAGGCCAAACAGCAGGCGCTAGTGCCAGCGCGAAGGGGAAGAATGATCGGTTGCCATGACGGACTCCTGTTGCAAGCGCCCTCCTGCCATTGCGGATGGGCATGCTGCTTGGATATCGCTACGGCCACGCTTGTTCAATGCCAAGCGTAACAAGACATGTACAGCCTCAGTGGCCGGCGAAATCGACCAGGGTGAACAGTTCCAGGCCGGCGCCACGCAGGCGCTGGCTGCCACCCAGCTCGGGCAAATCGACAATCGCCACCCCTTCGATGATGTCAGCACCCAGGCGGCGCAGCAGATTGCAGCCGGCCATCATGGTGCCGCCGGTGGCAATCAGGTCATCGACCAGCAGCACGCGCTGGCCGGCATGCACGGCATCGGTATGCAATTCGACCGTGGCCACGCCGTATTCCAGCTCGTAGCTTTCTTCCACCGTCTCGTAGGGCAGCTTGCCCTGCTTGCGGATCGGCACAAAACCGACGTTGAGCTCATAGGCCAGCACCGAGCCGATGATGAAACCACGCGCATCCAGCCCGGCCACCACATCAGGACGCAGCGCCGGATCCATGTAGCGGTGCACAAAGGCATCGATCAGGATGCGGAACACGCGCGGATCCTGCAGCAGCGGCGTGATGTCGCGGAACTGCACGCCGGGGGCCGGCCAGTTGGACACGGTACGGATATGGCTGCGCAGGTAGTCCCGGACGTTGTATTCGGTGGTGCTCATGGCAAGGCTCCGGCAATCAGGAAATGGGGCAATACACCCAAGTGTAGCCGCGGCGCATGGCAATACCGATACCACCAACTGGCGAAAATCGACCGCGCCCCGATGCAAGCGCAGGCAGCCTCAGCGCGTCAGCAGTTCCTCGACCTCGGCCAGATCCAGCTGCCGGCCGCTGAGCACCAGCGTGTCTTCGGGCTGCACCAGCATTTCCGGCCGTGGTGCCAGCGACACGCCGTTGGCGCGGCGCAGGCTGACCAGCGCCACCTGGTAGCGCTCCAGCATCGGCATCAGGTCCGAGATCGTCATGCCGATCGTGGCCGAGCTTTCCGGCAGCTGCAGCACACTGAGCTTTTCCTGGCTGCCATCCAGCTCCTCCTCGCCGTGCAGGGCTTCATCGGCTCCGCGGAAATAGCCGCGCAACAGGCGATAGCGCTGCGCGCGCTGCATCTGTACCAGCCGCAGCACGCGGCGCAGCGGCACGCCGGTCAACGCCAGTGCATGGCTGGCCAGGATCATGCTGCCTTCCAGCGCCTCCGGCACCACCTCGCTAGCACCAGCGGCGCGCAGCGTTTCCAGATGCCGATCGTCTTCGGTGCGCACGATCACCGGCAGCTGCGGCGCCTGCGTGCGCAGTTGGTGCAGCACCTGCAGCGTCATCGGCAGGCTGTTGAAGGTGATGACCACGGCACTGGCGCGTGACAGCCCGGCTGCCGTCAGCGCCGGCATGCGCGAGGCATCGCCGTACACCACCGGCGCGCCGGCGGCACTGGCCTGGCGTACATGCTCCGGATCCAGGTCCAGCGCGATATGCGGAATCGATTCGGCATCGAGCAGGCGCGCCAGGCTCTGGCCGACGCGGCCATAGCCGCAGATGATGATGTGGCCGCTGCGCCCCATGCTCTGGCGCGCGATATTCGTCATCTGCAGCGCTTCGGTCATCCATTCGTTGCGCGCCAGCCGCAGCACCAGCGCATCGCTGTACATGATGATGAAGGGTGCGGCGATCATGGACAGCACCATGCTGGCCAGCACGGCGTTGAACAGCGGTGACGGCAGCAGCTTGTTGTGCAAGGCCAGGTTCAGCAGCACAAAGCCGAATTCGCCAGCCTGCGCCAGGTACAGGCCGGTGCGCAGGGCCACGCCCTCGGTCGCGCCCAGAATGCGCGCGCACAGCCACACCAGCACCAGCTTGAACAGCAACGCCGCCAGCAGCAGGCCGAGCACCCAGCCCCAGTGGTCTACCACCTCGTGCCAATCGAGCAGCATGCCGATGGTGATGAAGAACAGTCCCAGCAGCAGGTCGTGGAAGGGCCTGATATCGGCCTCCACCTGATACTTGTAAGGGGTTTCGGCAATCAGCATGCCGGCGATGAAGGCACCCAGCGCCAGGCTGAGTCCGGCCAGCTGGGTCAGCCAGGCCAGCCCCAGCGTGATCAGCAGCACGTTGAGCATGAACAGCTCGTTGCTGCGGTAGCTGGCAACGAAAAACAACCAGCGCTGCATCAGCTGCCGCCCCATCGTCAGCAGGATGGTGACGGCGGCTGCGGCCTTGAGCAGCGCCAGCAGCAGCTCCAGCGCCATGTCATCGTCATTGGCACCCAGGGCCGGAATCAGGATCAGCAAGGGCACCACGGCCAGGTCCTGGAACAGCAGCACGCCCATCACGCGGCGGCCGTGCTCGCTGTCCAGCTCCAGCCGTTCCGCCATCAGCTTGACGACGATGGCGGTGCTGCTCATGGCCAGCACGCCGGACAGCGCCAGCGTGCCCTGCCAGGACAGGTGCCAGAGCTCCGGCCAGAACCAGCGCAGGCCCAGCAACACCAGCGTACTCAGCACCATGGTCAGGCCGACCTGCATCGCGCCCAGCCCGAACACATGGCGCCGCATGGTACGCAGCTTGGACAGGCTGAACTCCAGCCCGATCACGAACATCAGGAACACCACGCCAAACTCGGCCAAGTGCTGGATGCGCGTGCTGTTCTCCACCATCGCCAGCATGTTCGGGCCGATCACCACACCGACCATCAGGTAACCCAGCATCGGCGGCAGCCGGAACGCCCTGAAAATGACCACCCCCAGCACGGCGGCCAGCAGGTAGATCAGGGTGAGCTCGAGCGAAGTCATGGTCGGAGGGCGCGGCGCTCGGGTAATATCCTCTTGCCGGCCTGCAGGTATCAGGATGAAGGTGCTGCATATTACTGCAATCCGTGCCCGGCGTTTCCCCGTTTTTTCTCCTGTTTTTGACGGATTTCTGCTGCAGCCCACTGGCCTGCCTGACGATGGACAAGCTCAAGCACATCGAAACCTTTGTCGCCGTGGCCCAGCGTGGCAGCCTGACGGCCGCCGCCCAGGCCGAAGGCGTGGCCGCCTCGATGATAGGCCGCCGCATGGACGCGCTGGAGGCGCATCTGGGCGTCAAGCTGCTGGTACGCACCACGCGCCGCATCAGCCTGACACCGGAGGGCAGCGCCTTTCTGGAAGAAAGCCAGCGCATCCTGGCCGATATTGCCAATATGGAAGCCGCCGTCAGCGCCGGCAGCGTGCGCGCCAGCGGCCAGTTGCGCATCACGGCACCAGCCGGCTTTGGCCGCCGCCATGTGGCGCCGCTGGTGCTGCGCTTCCACGAACTGCACCCGGAAGTGCGTATCTCTCTCAACCTGAGCGATCGCGTGGTGGACCTGGCGGCCGAAGGCTATGACTGTGCCGTGCGCGTCGGCGACCTGCCGGACTCCTCACTGGTGATCACGCGGCTGGCCGACAACCGCCGCCTGTGCGTGGCCACGCCAGCCTACCTGCAGCGCCACGGAACGCCGCAGCATCCGCGCGAACTGCTCGATGCCGGCCGCTACCAGTGCCTCACGCTCAGCAGCGAAGCCTCGCAGACGCGCGGCTGGGCGTTCCAGGAAAATGGCGAAGCGTTCTATATCAAGCCCAGCGGTCCGCTGGACTGTAGCGATGGCCAAGTGCTGCATACCTGGTGCCTGCAAGGCCACGGCATTGCCTGGCGCAGCACCTGGGAAGTGGCCGGCGATATTGCCGCTGGTCGGCTGCAGTCACTGCTGGATCCGTATACGGCCCCGCCGAATGGCATTTACGCCGTGTTTGCGCAGCGCAAGCTGCTGCCGCTGCGCCTGCGCCTGTGGATCGACTTTCTCAAGGCCAGCTACCAGCAGCCAGGCTACTGGGAAAGCGTCGACTCAGGCAGCACGCCGTAGCAGCGCATCCACCAGCATGCACAGCAGCGAATAGAGGATGGCACCGATCACGGCCGTCCAGAAACCGGCTACCTGGAAGCCGGACAGCATGCTGCCAGCCGCCCAGAACAACAACGCATTGATCACGATCAGGAACAGCCCGAGCGTGATGATGGTCAGCGGCAGGGTCAGCAATTTGAGCAGGGAGCCCAGCACCAGGTCCAGCAGCGCAATCACCACCGCCGCCAGCACGGCAGAACCGTAGCTGGCAATGGTGATGCCGCTGACCAGGTGGGAGACCACCATGAGGGCGCCCGCGTAGAGCAGCCATTTGACAATGAACAGGATCATGGCTGCAGCCTAGCACGAAAACGCGCGCGCATCATGACGACTGCAACTCAGGCCTGCTTCGCCAGTTCCTCGTCGCGCAGGGCGCGGCGCAGGATCTTGCCGATCGGCGTCTTCGGCAGCGCATCGCGGAACTCGATCTGGCGCGGCTGCTTGTAGCGCGTCAGGTTTTCACGGCAATGCGCCTTGATCTCCTTCTCGGTCAGGGTCTGGCCCGGACGCAGCACCACGAACAGCTTGACCGCCTCGCCCGAGTTCTCGTCAGGCACGCCGATCACGGCACACTCCTGCACCGCCGGCAGCAGCGCCACCACGTCTTCCACCTCGTTCGGGTAGACGTTGAAGCCGCTGACCAGGATCATGTCCTTCTTGCGGTCGACGATGGTGAAGTAGCCCTTCTCGTCCACCACGCCGATGTCACCGGTCAGCAGATAGCCGTCCGGCGTCATGGAGCGCGCAGTCTCTTCCGGACGCTGCCAGTAGCCGGCCATGACTTGCGGGCCCTTGATGGCAATCTCGCCACGCTCGCCCAGTTCCTCGACATCATGGCCATCCTCATCGACCAGCTTCATCCAGGTATTCGGCACCGGCACGCCGATGGAACCGGTGAATTCGGGGTTGGTGACCGGGTTGCAGCTCGCCACCGGGCTGGTCTCGGACAGGCCATAGCCTTCGCAGATCGGGCAGTTGGTCTTTTCGTACCAGTCCTTGGCCACGGCGCGCTGTACCGCCATGCCACCGCCCACCGTCACGCGCAGGTGCGACCAGTCGACCTTGTTGAAATCGGCATGGTGCGCCAGGCCGTTGAACAGCGTGTTCACGCCAGGGAAGCTGTGGAATACATGCTTCTGCAGCTCCTTGAGCACGGCATCCAGGTCACGCGGGTTGGGCAGCAGGATGTTCTTGCCGCCCATCTCGGTGCACAGCATCATGTTCACGGTAAACGCGAAGATGTGGTACAGCGGCAGCGCGCAGACAAAGCCGATCTGGTGGTGCAGCTGGCGGCGTGCCAGGCCCGGCTGGTACCAGGCCCCGCACTGCAGCACGTTGGCCAGGATATTGCGATGCAGCAGCATGGCACCCTTGGCGACGCCGGTGGTGCCGCCGGTATATTGCAGCGCAGCCAGGTCTTCCGGCCCCGGCGTCACTTCACGCAGCGCTGTCGGCGCATGGCGCGATACCGCATCGTTGAAGCGCACCACATTGGGCAGCTGGAAGGACGGCACCATCTTCTTGACCTTGCGCACGACAAAGTTGACCAGCGCGCCCTTGAGCCCGCCCATGCGGTCACCCATGGAAGCCAGCACGATGTGGCGCACATCGGTATGCGACAGGCACTGCTCCAGCGTGTGGGCAAAGTTCTCGATGATGATGATCGCCTTGGCACCGGAATCCTTCAACTGGTGTTCCAGCTCGCGCGCGGTATAGAGCGGGTTGACGTTGACCAGCACCAGGCCGGCACGCAGGATCGCCGCCACGGCAATCGGGTACTGAAGGATGTTGGGCATCATCACCGCCACACGGTCGCCCGCCTGCATGCCCGGCAACTGCTGCAGATAGGCCGCCAGCGAGCGGCTGGCACGGTCCAGCTCGCCGTAGGTCATGTCACGACCCATCATGGTGTAGGCCGGCTTGTCGGCGTGGCGCACAAAGCTCTCGTTCAGCAGCTGCACCAGCGAGCTGTAACGGTTCAGGTCGACATCGGCGGGCACGCCTTCAGGATACTGCTTCAGCCACGGGCGGCTGTCGGTAAATGCACTCATTGCTTGTCCCTTGTGTTCTGTCTGTGCTCTCCATCCGGCAGCTGCTTCATGTTTAGCACGATCGTTCGATTTCGGTTTATATCCCGATTTTGGCCAACTTGAAAGCGGCGTGGCGACATTTGTCTGCAGATGCAGGGTATATCCTGATACATCCGGCCCGGCCGGGGCAATGCCTGCGCCAGCCCATGCCCACGCACGGGTTTGCTACCATGGGGCCTGATCATCCTACTACCAGCCAGGCACCAGCGTCATGACCCTTACCGAACTCAAGTACATCGTTGCCGTTGCCCGCGAAAAGCATTTCGGCAAGGCCGCCGAAGCCTGCTTTGTCACGCAGCCAACGCTGTCGGTCGCGGTCAAGAAGCTGGAAGAGGAGCTCGACGTCAAGCTGTTCGAGCGCAACGCCAACGAGATCTCGCTGACGCCGCTGGGCGAAGACGTGGTGCGCCAGGCGCAGGTGGTGCTGGAGCAGGCCAACCTGATCCGCGACATTGCCAAGCGCGGCAAGGATCCGCTGTCGGGCCCGCTGCGCCTGGGCATCATCTACACCATCGGCCCCTACCTGCTGCCCGACCTGGTACGCCAGAACATGGCGCAGACGCCGCAGATGCCGCTGATCCTGCAGGAAAACTTCACCGCCAAGCTGCTGGACATGCTGCGCTCGGGCGATATCGACTGCGCCATCCTGGCCGAACCGTTCCAGGACACCGGCCTGGCCACGGCACCGCTGTACGACGAGCCATTCTGGGCCGCCGTGCCCAGCACGCACGCGCTGGCCGAGGCAGAATCGGTCGATCCCGACATGCTGCGCAGCGAAAACATGCTGCTGCTGGGCTCTGGCCACTGCTTCCGTGACCATGTGCTCGAAGTCTGCCCCGAATTTGCCCGCTACTCCAGCCATTCCGACGGCATCCGCAAGAGCTTCGAGGGGTCCTCGCTGGAAACCATCAAGCACATGGTGGCTGCCGGCATGGGCGTAACGCTGGTGCCGGCGCTCAGCGTGCCGCCTGAAAAGCTGGAAGCGCATGCCGCTGGCAAGCCCCTGCCCAAGCCGCGCAAGCCGCTCCGAAGCGATCAGGATCACACCGATGCCAGCTTCATCCGCTATGTCCCTTTACATGGCGACGTGCCAAGCCGCCGCGTGGTGCTGGCCTGGCGTCGCAGCTTTACCCGCTACGAGGCGATTGCCGCGCTGCGCAACGAGGTCTATGCCTGCCGTCTGGTCGGCGTGCAACGGCTGACCTGACACCCGGCGGTCATGCCGGCGTCATACAATCGGCAGCCATGCAAGACAAAATCCGACTTTACCTGGACCTGATCCGCTGGAACCGTCCGGCCGGCTGGCTGCTGCTGCTGTGGCCAACCCTGGCCGCCCTGTGGCTGGCGGCACGCGGCTTTCCCGGCTGGCACCTGCTGCTGGTGTTCACCGCTGGTACCATCCTGATGCGCAGCGCCGGCTGCTGCATCAACGACGTTGCCGACCGCGATTTCGACCGCCACGTCAAGCGCACCGTCAACCGCCCGATCACCAGCGGCCGCATCAGCGTCAAGGAAGCGCTGCTGGTCGGCCTGGTGCTGACGCTGATCGCCTTTGCGCTGGTGCTCACCACCAACACGCTGACCATCCTCTGGTCGATCCCGGCCGTCATCGTCACCATCATCTACCCGTTCACCAAGCGCTTCTTCTCGATGCCGCAGGCGGTGCTCGGCGTCGCCTACAGCATGGGCCTGCCGATGGCCTTTGCCGCCGTACTCAACAGCACGCCATCCGTCGTCTGGTGGCTGCTGGTCGCCAACCTGTGCTGGGTGCTGGCCTACGACACCGAATACGCCATGGTCGATCGCGACGACGACCTGAAGATCGGCATGAAGACATCGGCCATCACGCTGGGAAACTGGGACGTGCCGGTGATCATGCTCTGGTACGCCGCACATACGGCGATCTGGTGGACCGTGCTGTGGCAGTACGCCGGCCTGGGCCAGGCCGATGCGCCGGGCTGGAAACTGGCCATCTGGGGCATCACCCTGCTGGTCGCGGTGGCCCAGGTGCTCTGGCACTACGCGCTGATCCGCACGCGCGCGCGTGAGCGCTGCTTCCGCGCCTTCACACAGAACCACTGGATCGGTTTTGTGGTGTTTGTGGCGACCGTAGCGTTGATCCACTGAGGCCCTGGCTAATAATGGTGGCCAGCAAGTATCCACAAGGAATCTCCCATGGCAACCTGGTCCGAAGGCTATGTCAGTGACATCGGCTACACCTATGGCTATTACCCGTACCTGAACCCGGCGCAGCTGGCGGTTCCCTTCCTGCAGGCCGGCCTGGCTTTCCCGGAGATCCGGCAGGCCTGCGAGTTCGGTTTTGGTCAGGGCATAAGCCTGAACGCCCATGCGGCTGCCGGCACGGCCCAATGGTATGGCACGGACTTCAATCCGCATCACGCCAGTTTTGCCCGCGAGCTGGCCGAAGTCACCGGCAGCCAGGCCCAGATCTTCGACCAATCCTTTGCCGAATTCTGCAGCCGCAGTGATCTGCCCGATTTCGATTTCATCGCGCTGCACGGTATCTGATCCTGGATTTCCGACGAGAACCGCGCGCACCTGACTGACTTCATCCGGCGCAAGCTGCGCCTCGGTGGCGTGCTTTACATCAGCTACAACGTGCTGCCCGGCTGGTCAGCCCAGGCGCCAGTACGCCACCTGCTGGCACAGCATGCGGCGGTCATGGGTGCCCCGGGCGAAAACTCGGTGCAGCGCGTCAATGCCTCACTGGAGTTTTGCGGCAAGGTACTGGAGCACAGCCCGTTCCGGGCGCAACTGCAGCCACTGCTGGACAGTCTGGCGGAGCAGAACCGCCACTATCTGGCGCATGAATACTTCAACCGCGACTGGGCGCCGATGCACTTCTCGGACATGGCCAACTGGTTGACGCCGGCCAAGCTCAACTATGCCGGATCAGCCCAGGCCTTGCACAATCTTGATACGTTTGACCTGCGACCGGATCAGCGCGAACTGCTGGCAGGCATTGGTGATCCACTGTTCCGGGAAACCGTGCGCGACTATCTGGTCAATCGCCGCTTCCGCACTGACCTCTGGGTCAAGGGCGCACGTCGCCTGAGCCCGGCCGAGGTGGCACACCGCTGGGACCAGCAGCAAGTGCAGTTGCTGCAAGCCCGCGACCAGGTGACACTGACCCTGGACACGGCACAGGGCAAGCTGCAGCTATTGTCCCAGTACTATGAGCCGGTCCTCGATCTATTGGCCGACCTGCGCCCTCATGCGGTTGCCGAGTTGCGCGATGCCTTGCGCGACCGTGTCATGCCCAACGACTTGCACGAAGTCCTCGCGGTACTGCATGGCAGGCAACAACTGGCCCTGGTGCAGAATCAGGCGCAACAGGAAGCCGTCAGTGCGCGCTGCCAGGCCTTCAACCAGTACATGCGCACTCGTGCCATGACCAATGGCGACATTGCCTGTCTGCTCAGCCCGGCCACCGGTGGCTGCTTCACGGTCGGCCGCCTGCCGCAAGTGTTCATGGAAGGCTGGCGCAAGGAAGCGCTACGCGATGCCGAGCAACTGGCCGACTA
The DNA here is from genome assembly GCF_036312245.1 of Brachymonas sp. J145. Taxonomy (NCBI): domain Bacteria; kingdom Pseudomonadati; phylum Pseudomonadota; class Betaproteobacteria; order Burkholderiales; family Comamonadaceae; genus Allobrachymonas; species Brachymonas sp. J145. The sequence continues at coordinate 258,739 of NZ_JAZDCI010000001.1, forward strand.
TGCCTGGAACATCCTGCAGCCGCAAGGTCAGCGCATGATGCGTGACGGCCAGGTGCTGGAAGCCGAAGCCGACAACCTGCAGGAGCTGCGCAAGCTGGCAGAGGCTTTCCTGAACGAGCTGCCACGCTATCAGGCCCTGCAGCTGGTCTGAGTTCGCCCTCAGGTCGTACGCCGCTGCACAAAGAACAGGCTGAGCCCCAGCAGCACGAACACCGCCCCAAAGCTGCGGTTCTGCCAGCGCACCGCGCGCGGCGTCACCAGCAGCTTGCGCAAGGCCTTGCCGCTGAAGGCATAGCCGTGCATGACCACGATATCGGTGATGACCATGGTGGCCGCCATGACCAGCAGCTGCATCGCCACCGGCCGCTCCGGCTGCAGGAACTGTGGCAGCACCGCCACCATGAAGACAATGCCCTTGGGGTTAGTCAGGTTGGTCAGCATGCCGGCCATGAAGCGCTGGCCCCAGCCGCCACGCGCCTCTTTCAGCGCGTCTTCCACGGCATGGCCTTCGAGCATGCCGTGCTGGCTGCGCCATTGCTTCACGCCCAGGTAGATCAGGTAGAGTGCACCCAGCACCTTGAGCAGCCAGAAGGCCGTTTCGGACGCCACCAGCAGCGAGCCCACGCCCAGGCCGGCGATCAGCAGCACGCCCATCAGCCCGGCCTGCAGGCCCCAGATGGTGGCGCTGGTGGCACGCACGCCATAGACGCTGCCATGGCTGATCGACAGGATCGCGCCCGATCCGGGCGACAGCGAAATCAGCAATGACGCCATGGCAAAGGCGATCCAGGTCTGGGGTTCCATCAACTAGCTCCGGCAATCGGAAAAAACAGGACACAAACGACAAGGGGAACTGCTGGCAGCTCCCCTTGCGTGGATGACGTGGCTGCCAGCTTGCGCTGGCAGCCGTCAGGCGCGCTTACTTGGCGCGGCGTGCGTTGGCACCCACCACCGCCAGCGCGGTCTGGTTCAGCACGCGGCGCATGGTGGCGCTCGGCGTCAGGATGTTGGCCGGTGCGGCTGCGCCCAGCAGCATCGGGCCAATCGTCAGGCCGTGGCCGCCGGTGATCTTCAGCACGTTGAACAGGATGTTGGCGGCGTCCAGGTTCGGGCAGATCAGCAGGTTGGCGCTGCCGTTCATCTGGTTTTCCGGCAGGAAGCCATTGCGCAGCTCGGAGCTGAGCGCGCTGTCACCCTGCATCTCGCCTTCGCACTCGATGCCCGGCGCCAGCTTGCGGAAGGCCTGGTAGGCCTCGCGCATCTTCACCGCGCTGGCGCGGTTGCTGGTGCCGAAATTGGAATGCGACAGGAAGGCCACGCGCGGCTCGATGCCAAAGCGCTGCACTTCCTTGGCTGCCAGCAGCGCAATATGCGCCAGCTCTTCGGCCGTGGGGTTCTCGTTGACGTAGGTATCGGCCACGAACAGCGTCTGTTTTTCCAGGATCACGGCGTTCAGCGCAGCGAGCTTTTCGCCGGACTGGGTACCGATGATGTTGTTCACGGTTTCCAGGTGCTTGTCGTAGCTGCCGATGGTGCCGCAAACCATGGAGTCGGCATCGCCGAGCTTGACCGCCAGCGCCGCGATCACGGTATTGCTGCGACGCACGGCAATCTTGGCGGCTTCGGGCGACACGCCATGGCGGCCCATGCAGCGGTGGTACTCCTCCCAGTAGCTGCGGAAACGCGGGTCGTCTTCGGGATCGATCACGCCCACGCCCTCACCGATGCGGATATGCAGGCCGAGCTTCTGGATGCGGCTCTCGATGATGTCGGGGCGGCCGATCAGGATCGGTTCGGCAATGCCGTCATCCAGCGCCTGCTGGGCGGCGCGCAGCACGCGCTCGTCCTCACCCTCGGCGTAGGCGATGCGCTTCTGGCCGGCCGGCACGCTGCGCGCGCTGTTGAACACCGGGCGCATGAACATGCCGGTCTGGGTGACAAAGGTATTCAGCGAATCGCGGTAGGCGCGCAGGTCTTCGATCGGGCGCGTGGCAACGCCGGACTCCTGCGCCGCCTTGGCCACGGCCGGGGCAATGTGCAGGATCAGGCGGCTGTCGAACGGCTTGGGAATGATGTATTCCGGGCCAAAACTCAGCTCCTGGCCGACATAGGCATGCGCCACTTCGTCGCTGACTTCCAGCTTGGCCAGCTTGGCGATTTCGTGGACGCAGGCCACCTTCATCTCTTCGGTGATGCGGGTTGCGCCGCAGTCCAGCGCACCGCGGAAGATGTAGGGGAAACACAGGACGTTGTTGACCTGGTTCGGGTAGTCGGAACGGCCAGTCGCCACGATGCAGTCCGGACGGGCCGCCTTGGCCACTTCAGGACGGATTTCCGGATCCGGGTTGGCCAGCGCCAGGATGATCGGCTGGCTAGCCATGGTCTTGACCATGTCGCCGCTCAGCACGTTGGCCGTGGAGCAGCCCAGGAACACGTCAGCATCCTTGACCACGTCGGCCAGCGTGCGTGCGCCGGTATCCTGCTGCGCGTAGCGCTGCTTGGAAGCATCCATGCCGCCCGGGCGGCCTTCGTAGATCAGGCCCTTGGAGTCGCAGACGAAGATATTCTCGCGCTTCACGCCCAGCGCCACCATCAGGTCCAGGCAGGCGATGGCGGCAGCGCCGGCACCGGAAGCCGCCAGCTTGACCTCGCCAATCTGCTTGCCGACCAGTTCCAGGCCGTTGATCAGCGCCGAGGAAGAAATGATGGCGGTACCGTGCTGGTCATCGTGGAACACCGGGATGTTCATGCGCTCGCGCAGCTTCTGCTCGATGTAGAAGCATTCGGGCGCCTTGATGTCTTCCAGGTTGATGCCGCCCAGCGTCGGCTCCAGCGCCGCGATGATGTCGACCAGCTTGTCCGGATCGCGCTCGTCGAGTTCGATGTCGAACACGTCGATGCCGGCAAATTTCTTGAACAGGCAGCCCTTGCCCTCCATCACCGGCTTGCTCGCCAGCGGGCCGATATCGCCCAGGCCCAGCACGGCGGTACCGTTGGTGATCACGCCGACCAGGTTGCCGCGCGAGGTGTAATCGGCTGCCTTGGACGGATCGGCCTCGATGTCCAGGCAGGGCACGGCCACGCCGGGCGAATAGGCCAGCGACAGGTCACGCTGGTTGACCAGCGGCTTGGTCGGGTTGACGGAAATCTTGCCCGGAGTAGGCCAGCGGTGATAGTCACGCGCCGCTTCCTTGAAGCCAAGATCGGTAGGGGTTTGGGTGTCGTTGTCTGTAGTCATTTTTGTAGGGTAGTCGTCAAGACGTGGTGCCGGGAATGGCCCGATTCAAATTGTTGCACAAGTCAACTCAGGCCGTGACCACAACTTGCCATGCTGAACGCAATGCTGTGGTCATTCGACGCTGGCTCAGCGCTGCTGGCGCAAGGCCGTCAGCAGGCGCTGGCCGGCGCGGCCATTGCTCGTCATGCCCAGGCGCGTCTGCTCGGCGCGGATCGCGTCGCGCGTCTTCGCTCCGATCATGCCGTCGGCTGTGCCAATCGCGTGGCCACGTGCCAGCAGCAGGGTCTGCAGCTCGCGGTTTTCTGCGCGCGACAGGCCGGGGTCATCAGTCGGCCAGGCCTGGATGAAGCCGACGCGGTTGCGCTGTCCGTCCACCAGCGTGGACAGCTGGGCAATCGCCAGCGCGTAGTTCTCGCTGGCGTTGTAGCTGTAGAGCGTGTCAAAGTTCTTGCCGACCAGGAAAGCCGGGCCGTTGCGGCCTGCCGGCAGGAGCAGACCGGCACTGGCCATGGTGCGCGGCAGCGCGCCACCGCCATCGGCCAGGCGCAGCCCCTGGCTGACCCAGTAGTCCATGCCGCGCTTGTTGCGGCGGCCGCTCACGGCTGGCGTGTAACCGGCCGGCAGGCGCACCTCGTAGCCCCAGGTCTCGTTGCTGCGGTAACCGGCCTTGCGCAGGAAGTTGGCGGTCGAGGCCAGCGCATCCGGCACGCTGTCGACGATGTCGCGGCGGCCATCGCCATCAAAGTCCACTGCCGTGCTCAGGAAGGTGCTGGGCATGAACTGGGTCTGGCCAAAGGCACCGGCCCAGGAGCCGGTCAGCTTTTCTGCGGGTACATCGCCGCTTTGCAGGATGCGCAGGGTATTGGCAAACTCGGTGCGGAAATAGCTCTGGCGACGGCCTTCGCAGGACAGCGTGGCCAGCGAGTTGAGCAGCGGACGGCCGCCCAGGTTCTGGCCAAAGTTGCTCTCCACGCCCCAGACACCCATCACCATGGCCGGCTCCACGCCATAGCGCTGCTGGATCTGGCGCAGCGTCGGCAGCCATTTCTGGTAGGCAGCGCGGCCATCGGCCACGCGCTCCTGGTCCACCAGCACCGCCAGATAGTCCCACACCGGCATGGTGAACTCCGGCTGGCGGTTCAGCAGCGGCAGCACCGTGGCATCGGGCTGCAGGCCGTTGGTATAACGGGCAAAGGTGGCAGCACTGACCTGACGGAAGGCCGGGGTTCGCTGCAGATTCGCCAGGCAGCTGCGGAACGCGGCCTCGTTGATCTGCGGCGGCGCTTCCTGTGCCTGCGCCAGCCCGGCAGTGGCCAGCAATGTCAGGGGCAGGCTACGGATGGCCCAGCGGCGGATGCGGGAAAAGGGATACTGCACGGCTTGCTCCAGATCATGTCGATGCCCACATCATAATGATACTTTCCGCTGCATGTGACCTCTGGCGCTACCGTGGCCAATCGCTACAATTCCCGCATGACTTCCGATACCGCACGCTCCCATCCCGCCAGCACGCTGGAGCCGCAGCACGCCCTGCAACTGGCACAGCAGGCCTTCGCCATCGAGGCCGATGCGCTACGCGCCTGCAGCGACCGCCTGCTGCAGACCCAGGCCGGCGACGCCTTCGTCCAGGCCATGCGCACCATCCTGCAGGCCCAGGGCCGCGTGGTGGTAATGGGCATGGGCAAGAGCGGCCATGTCGGACGCAAGATTGCCGCCACGCTGGCCTCCACCGGCACGCCGGCGCTGTTCGTGCACCCGGCCGAAGCCAGCCATGGCGATCTCGGCATGGTGCGCGAGGTCGATGTGGTGCTGGCCATCAGCAACAGCGGCGAAAGCGACGAGCTGGCGCGCATCCTGCCGGTGCTCAAGCGCCAGGGCGTGCCGCTGATCGCCATGACTGGCGGCCTGCAGTCCAGCCTGGCCAGGCATGCCGATATCGTGCTCGACAGCAGCGTCGCCAAGGAAGCCTGCCCGCTCAACCTGGCCCCGACCGCCAGCACCACGGTGCAGATCGCGCTGGGTGATGCACTGGCCGTCGCCTTGCTGGATGCGCGCGGCTTCAAGGCGGAAGACTTTGCGCGCTCGCACCCCGGTGGTGCACTGGGCCGCCGCCTGCTGACCACCGTGGCCGACGTGATGCGTCCCGGTGCCGACGCCCCGGCCGTGTCTCCGGATGCCGACTTCGGCACCGTGATGCAGGAAATGAGCGCCAAGGGCCTCGGTGCCACACTGGTGGTCGATGCCGATCGCAAGGTGATCGGCATCTTCACCGATGGCGACCTGCGCCGCCTGCTCACCGCCGGTACCGATGTGCGCCCGCTGCGCGCCGCCGACCTGATGCACCCGAACCCGCGCAGCATCCGCCCCGATGCCCTCGCCGCCGATGCCGCCCGCCTGATGGAGGACTATCGCATCAGCAGCCTGCCGGTGACCAACCCGGATGGCACGCTGGCCGGCGCCCTCAACACGCACGACCTGATGCGTGCCAAGGTGATCTGACATGCACAGTCCCGCCCTCACCCTCGACCCCGCCCTGCTGCTGGCGGCACAGCCGGTGCGCATCGTGTTTTTCGATGTCGACGGCGTGCTTACCGACGGCGGCCTGCTCTATACCGAGAGCGGCGAAACCCTCAAGCGCTTCAACACGCTCGATGGCCACGGCCTGAAGCTGTTGCAGAAGGCTGGCATCACGCCGGCCATCATCACCGGCCGCGACTCCGCCCCGCTGCGTACGCGGCTGCAGGCGCTGGGCGTGCAGCATGCCGTGTTCGGCACCGAAGACAAGCTGCCTGCGGCCGAGCGCCTGCTGGCCGAGCTGGGGCTGGACTGGTCGCAGGCCGCCGCCATGGGCGACGACTGGCCGGACCTGCCGATGCTGGTCCACGCCGCCTTTGCCGTGGCCCCGGCCAACGCCCATGCCGAAGTGCTGGCGCGTGCGCATTACGTGACGACGCGCCCGGGCGGCCAGGGTGCCGTACGCGAACTCTGTGACCTGCTGCTGCAGGCCAGCGGCCGTTACGCCAGCCTGCTCGCGCCCTACCTGGGTTCCGCCACATGAGCCCGACCATCGATCCCACCACCGGCCAGCTGCGCGCCCCCGAGGTGCCGCAGCGCAGCCTGAGTGACCACAGCGCCCCGGAAAAGACGCTGGACCGCGTGCTGCGCATTGGCACCGACTTCCTGCCGCTGGTACTGCTGGCGCTGCTGGTGCTGGGTACCACCTGGCTGGTGCGCAGCATGCCGGCAGACGACAGCGGCCGTGCCGCGCCGCCTTCCGACAAGCCTGATTACTACCTGAACAACTTCCAGATCCGCTCCTACGATGCCGCCGGCGTGCTGCGTGCCGAAATCGCCGGTGACCATGGCGACCATATCCCGAAAGGGGATCTGCTGCGTGCCAACGGTATCCGCAGCTACCACCTGTCGGAAGATGGCGAAGTCACGCGCGCCAGTGCGAATACCGGCGTGGCGGACCGCCAGGCGGAAACCGTCGAACTGCAGGGCCAGGTGCGCGTCACGCGCGGTCCGCTGGATGGCGGCAACCAGCCCCAGCTGCAGTTTGAGAGCGACACCCTGCACATCCTCGAAGGTGGCAAGCGCCTGGAGACCAACCAGCCGGTGCGCCTGACGCACGGTCCGCAGGTCACGGTGCAAGGCACCGGCATGCAATACCAGCACGGGCAGCAGACCGTCAACGTCCAGGGGCGCGTGCAGGCCACGTTCGAGGCGGCACGCCCGGCCACGCAGCAGCCATGAGCCTGGCTGCCGGCACCAGCACGGCGGGCAGCAGCCCGCTGGTCTTCATCACTGGCGCTTCCAGCGGCATGGGCCAGGCACTGGCGCTGCAGTACTACCAGCAGGGTTGGCGTCTCGCGCTGGTAGCGCGCCGCGTCAGCCAGATGCAGGACTGGATGATGCAGCACGCCATCGACCCGGCGCGCTGCCAGCTGTTCCCGGCCGATGTCAGCCAGCCCGACAGCATCATCGCTGCCGGCCAGGCCTGCCTGGAGCAGCTCGGCCTGCCACAGATCGTCATCGCCAATGCCGGCATCAGTCACGGCATGGATACGGCCGAGCACAGCGATATCGCCGTCATGCAACAGATTTTCGCCACCAACGTGACCGGCATGGCCGCCACTTTCCACCCCTTTGTCACGCCGATGCAGCAGCGCGGCAGCGGCCACCTGGTCGGCATCGCCAGTGTCGCCGGCGTGCGCGGCCTGCCCGGCCATGGCGCCTACAGCGGCAGCAAGGCCGCCGTCATCGCCTACTGCGAAAGCCTGCGCGGCGACTTGCGCGGCACTGGCGTGCAGGTCACCACCCTGCTGCCAGGCTATATCGCCACGCCGATGACGGCAGGCGACCAGTTTTCGTTGCCCTTTCTGTTGACGGCCGAAGAGTTCGCCCAGCGCGCACGCCGGGCGATTGCCCGCGGAGACCGCTCGCGCGTGATTCCCTGGCAGATGGGACTGGTCGCCAGCCTGATGCGGGTGCTGCCCGATGCGCTGTGGGACCGGGCGCTGGCGGGCCGCCCACGCAAGCCGCGCCTGCACGATCCGGCACAATTGCCAGCCTCGCCCGGAGACGAGGCGTGATGGACAGCCGCCCCAACCTGCCGCTGACACCGAATCCGCTGCTCAAGCGCATGCGACAGCGTCCGATTGCCGCACGCACCCGCAAATGGCTCAACGCCGAGGGCTCGCTGACGCGCCGGCTCAAGGCGGTGTGCGAGACGGTCAGCATCCAGATCCTGCACCAGCGCCAGGCACCGCTGTGGCCGGTCGAGAAAAAAGCGCTAGGCCGCCAGCGCTACCAGCAGGGCAGCTCCACCCATGTGCGTACCGTGCTGCAATGGTGCGGATCGCCAGACGAGTCCTTCCCCGGCGTGTTTGCCCGCTCTGCCGTGCTGGCACCGCAGGCCCGCCTGTCCTGGGGCAGCCTGCGCGGCCTGGGCGACCGGCCGCTGGCGCACCTGCTGTTCGTCGCACCCGGCATTCGCCGCACGCCGCTGTTCTACCAGTACGATCCGCCGCATGCACCCGAAACACGCCATGTGCTGCGCCAATGGCAGCAACAGGCCGGCGAGCACGCCGACCGGCTGCCGCAGCGCGGCATCTGGCGCCGCTACTCGGTGTTCCTGCACCGTGGCGCCCCGCTGATCGTGACCGAATGGTTCGCGCCGGAAGTGCTGGACTGGCCGATCGACCACAAGAAGCTGACACCGATACGCCGGCTGCAGCCACGCATCCAGAGACAGCAGCACCGCCGCGCCTGAGCAGCTTGCCGCCCAAGCTGGCAGAATAAAAGGATTGCAGTATTTTTCCCGAGCGCCCCATGAGCACGCTTACCGCCCCGCCGGGCCAGATCGTCTTCTCGCACGGCAACAGTTTTCCCGCCGGCACCTACAACGTGCTGCTGCGCCAGCTGGAGCAGCAAGGCCATACGGTGTACGCCATCGACAAGTACGGCCACGATCCGCGCTACCCGGTGAGCAACAACTGGCAGTACATGGTGCAGCAGCTGATCGATTTCTGCGCTGCCCTGCCCGATCCGCAAGGCCGGCCACGCTACCTGATCGGCCACTCCATGGGTGGCATCCTGAGCTTGATGGCGGCCGCCCGTGTACCGCAGCTGGCACAGGCCGTGCTGATGCTGGACTCTCCGGTGTTCGGCGGCTGGCGCGCCGCCTTGCTGCGCCTGACCAAGCAGACTGCACTGACCCAGCGCCTGTCACCCGGTGCCACCAGCCACCGCCGGCGCCAGGAGTGGCCGAGCGAGGACGCGGTGCTGCAGCACTTTGCCGCCAAGCCGGTGTTTGCCAGCTGGCATCCCGATGCCCTGCGCGACTACATCCGCCATGGCACCGAGCTCTCACCGAGCCTGGAGCTGCCACTGCGCCGCACGCTGGCGTTTGACCGCGACATCGAGACCGCCATCTACAACACCTTGCCCGACAACCTGGATCTCTGGCTGCGCCAGCACCCCTTGCAGGTACCTGCCGCCATGATCGGCGGCAGCCGTTCGCGCGAACTGCGCCAGGTCGGCATGGACACGCCGCGCCGCATCACCCAGGGCCGCATCTATCTGCTGGATGGCGGCACCCACCTGTTCCCGCTGGAGCAGCCGGAACAGACCGCCAGCCTGGTCAGCCGCGCGCTGGCCGAGTTGCAGCACTAGGCCCTGGCGACAGACAACAAAAAACCCGCATGCCCAAAAGCACTGCGGGTTCTCTTCCTGCTGTCAGCACGCGGATGACAGCCGGGATCGACAATCAGTAGTTGTTGTCTTCGTAGCTGCGACGGCCACCGCCATCGCCACGGTTGCCACCGTCACGACGACCACCGCCGTAGGGGCTGCGGAAGCCATCGTTGCCACCGCCGTAACCGCCGCCATCACCGCGACCGTAGCCGCCGTCACCACGGCCACCGCCGTAGCCACCGCCGCCTTCACGACGACCACCGCCGTAGCCGCCGCCACCGTAGCCACCACCACCGCTGCGAGGGGGACGCGGCTCCATCGGACGGGCCTCGTTCACCACCAGGGCGCGACCGCCCATGTCCTGGCCATGCAGGCCATTGATGGCAGCCTGGGCTTCCGCCTCGCTGCCCATTTCCACAAAGCCGAAGCCCTTGGAACGGCCAGTGTCGCGCTCCATCATCACCTTGGCGCTGACCACATTGCCGAATTGGCCAAATTGCTGTTGCAGATCGTTGTCACGCACAGCGTAGGGCAGGTTGCCCACGTACAGTTTGTTGCCCATTAACGGACTCTCCATGATTCAAAAACTGCGATGTCCGTTTGGGCGAGATAAACGTCAAGAGGCCCATTCACACACAAATCAATCACCGCGAAAAACACTACAGGTACCCAGGCACCTTGTAGTCTGGAACATCATACGCGAAGAGTATCCGCAGGCCCCGTGACATTTCCGTGTCAGCGCACGATCTGTTGTCAGCAAGCATCTAAATCCGGGCTTTCCCGGATATGCATGAGTCGCTAGAATGCCGCACTCCCTACTCTGCTGCTGTTCATGGAAGCCTTTCTCGTATCTACCGGCCTGGTCGCCCTGGCCGAAATGGGTGACAAGACCCAGTTGCTGTCGCTGGTGCTCGCCGCCCGTTTCCGCAAGCCCTGGCCGATCGTCTGGGGCATTCTGGTAGCCACGCTGGCGAATCACGCCATGGCCGGTGCACTCGGCAACTGGCTTTCCGGCCTGCTCACGCCCGAGGTGCTGCGCTGGGTACTGGTGGCTTCCTTCATCGCCATGGCGATCTGGATGCTGATCCCCGACAAGCTCGATGACGACGACCAGCCATCCGAACCGAAATACGGCATGTTCCTGACGACCGTGGTGCTGTTCTTCCTCGCCGAAATGGGCGACAAGACGCAGATTGCCACCGTGGCACTGGCCGCGCGCTTTGACGACTTCTGGCTCTGGGTAGTCGCCGGTACCACCGTCGGCATGATGCTGGCCAACGTGCCGGTGGTGTTCCTGGGCGAGCGCATCACGCGGCTGGTGCCGATGCACTGGGTGCACCGCATCTGTGCCGCCATCTTCATCGTGCTGGCGCTGACCGCCGCCTTCTGGCCCTGACGCTGGCATGGGCTGGGCGCGCTTGCTATACTAGCCCCATACTTGTTGCGCCGATTTGCTTCCTGCTTGCGGGCGCCTGATAAATGCCGCTAAACGGAGCCCTGCAACCCGGTTTCCGTTTTTTGACGGCACCGGGTTTTGTTTTTGCCATGTCCTTTGTAGCCATTCCCCAGACCATGCACTTTGCCGGGCCGTTGACCCTGCAAAGCGGTGCCACGCTGCGTGACTTCACGCTCGCGTACGAAACCTATGGCACCCTCAACGCCGATCGCAGCAATGCCGTGCTGATCTGCCACGCCCTCAATGCCTCGCACCACGTCGCCGGCTACTATGCCGACGAGCCGGACAACATCGGCTGGTGGGACAACATGATCGGTCCCGGCAAGCCGGTCGATACCAACCGCTTCTTCGTCATCGGCGTCAACAACCTGGGCTCCTGTTTTGGCAGCACCGGCCCGCGCGACCTGAACCCCGACGCCGATCCGATCAGCCCACGCCAGCGTTATGGCGCCGATTTTCCGGTCGTCACGGTGGAAGACTGGGTCAACGCCCAGGCCCTGCTGCTGGACGCCCTCGGCATCGACCAGTTGGCGGCCGTGATGGGCGGCAGCCTGGGTGGCATGCAGACGCTGAGCTGGACGCTGCAGTACCCGCAGCGCGTGCGCCATGCCATCGTGATCGCCAGCGCGCCCAACCTGAGCGCCGAGAACATCGCCTTCAACGAAGTGGCGCGCCGCGCCATCGTGACTGACCCGGACTTCCACAACGGCCATTTCTACGAGCACGGCGTGGTGCCGGCGCGCGGCCTGCGCATCGCGCGCATGATCGGCCACATCACCTACCTGTCCGATGACGTGATGAACAGCAAGTTTGGCCGCGAGCTGCGCGATGCGGTATCGACCAACCTGAGTGGCTACAAGTACTCGACGCAGGACGTGGAGTTCCAGATCGAGAGCTACCTGCGCTACCAGGGCGACAAGTTCAGCACCTACTTCGACGCCAATACCTACCTGCTGATCACGCGTGCGCTCGACTATTTCGATCCGGCCCGGCAATTTGATGGCGACCTGTCGCGCACGCTGGCGCGTGCCCAGGCCGATTTCCTGCTGGTCAGCTTTACCACCGACTGGCGCTTCAGCCCGGCACGCAGTCGCGAGATCGTCAAGGGCCTGCTGGACAACCGTCGGCGCGTCAGCTACCTGGAAATCGAGGCCCCGCACGGCCACGATGCCTTCCTGCTCGACAACCCGCAATACCTGGAAGGCGTCAGGACCTATTTTGAACGGAGGGTGGCAGCATGAGCGGCGGACTGGTAGCGATCGAGGCGATTGCGCGGCTGGTGCCGCAAGGTGCCCATGTGCTGGATCTGGGCTGTGGCGACGGCCGGCTGCTCGCCTACCTCCGCGAGCAGCGCGGCTGTACCGGCTATGGCGTGGAAATCGACGATGCCCACGTACAGGCCTGCCTGCAGCGCGGCGTGGATGTCCTGCAGATCAATCTGGACACCGGCCTGCCGATGTTTGCCGACAACAGCTTTGACGTGGTGCTGCAGATCGACACGCTGCAGCACCTGCGCAATGCCGAAACCATGCTGCGCGAGACCACCCGCGTCGGCAAGCTGGGCGTGATTGCCTTCCCCAACTTTGCCCACTGGCCGAACCGGCTGTCGATCCTGCGTGGCCGCATGCCGGTGAGCAAGCGCATGCCTTACGAGTGGTACAACACGCCCAACATCCGCGTCGGTACCCATGCCGATTTTGGCGTGCTGGCCGCCCGCAACGGCCTGCGCGTGCTCGACAAATTCGGCCTGCACGAAGGTGAAGTGGTGCGCTGGTGCCCCAACCTGCTGGCCAGCACCGCGGTCTACCAGGTGCAGCGCACCTAGGCCGCCGATCCGGCCAGCTGCTCCGGTGCGTTCGCGGCGGCCTGGCCTGCCTGCGACTGGCGGCGACGCAGCACGCGCTCCCAGGCGCGCTCATGGAACACATAGGCCAAGGTCTGCACCGCCGGCTCCAGCAGGGACAGCGCAATCGCGGCCTTGATGTCGCCGGTGACCAGATATGCCACCGTCGCCGCCACCAGCATATGCATGCCGGAATAGCTCAGCGTCTTGAGCAAGGTCTGGCGGTGGCTGAGAACAAGCTGGCGGATGCGGGTCATGGGAATCTCCTGTTGCGCTTCCGTACCGGAAGACTTGCATAGATGATAACGATTATCATCAGCAACAACAATCGATTCCCGCTATGCCACCGATAGGTGGCCGCCTATTTCTGCTGCCAGGGTAAGCCGCGATAGCGCCAGCCGCCTAGCTGGCCGCGATGGCCGGCGGCATCCAGACTGCCCTCGAAGCCTTCGAGAATGTTATAGCTCGGACCCAGCCCCAGCGCCGTGGCGCGCGTGGCGGCATCGATCGAGCGCGCACCGCTGCGGCACAGGAACAGCAGCGACTTGCCGGCATGACGCGCCGCGATCTGCTGCACGCTCTGGTCAAAACTGGGGTTGACCTCCATCGTCGGGTACTCCTTCCAGGGCAGGGTTTCGCTGCCCGGCACGAACCCGACCCAGTCGTGCTCTGCACTGGTGCGCACATCAATGATTACGCCCTGTCCCTGCTGCTGCCAGTCGTGGGCCTGTTGCGGCGTGATGTCGCCGGCATAGGAGGGGGCGCTGTCCTGGGTATCGTCTGTGGTGCTCATGGTCACATTCATATGCTATATGTAGTTGTAGATGGTGCCCGAACGCGGACACTTTCAGGCATTTGCCAATGTCTTGATACCTGTCAAGGTCTCTGACCCTTATTTGTGGCCAAATGTAATCTGACTATTATCTGGAGAAAAATCATGGATGTCCTGATGACTGAACTGTTCCGCACCGATATCGGCCTGCTGTCGCTGTTTACCATCCTGTTCATCATCGGCATGTCGGTCTTCTTCGTCATCTTTTTCCGCAAGAAGGTGGCACAGGACATGGCCGAACACGAGCGCCAGCTGCGCCAGGGCAAGTCCTCCTGAGCACGCGGAGCGCTTCGCGCCAGAAGCGCTCCTTGGTATACTGAAGGCATGCGGCAGGATCCTGCCGGACCCCTGCTTTCAGCATTCCAACCAACCTCAAGAGGATCTCTGATGTTCCCCGAATACCGCGACCTGATCACCAAGCTGAAGACCGAAGATGCCCGTTTCGAGCGCCTGTTCGACAAGCATAACGACATGGACCAGAAGATCAAGAACATGGAAGCCCGTCTGGAGCCGGCTACCGACATCGAAATCGAAGTCCTGAAAAAAGAAAAGCTGGCCCTGAAGGACGAGCTGTACCAGATCCTGCGCAAGGCTGACGCCGCCGAGGCCTGATCGCCCGGTCCCGTCTGCACACCGCAGCATCCCCCGCCAGCCTGGCTGCCGGGGGATTTTTCATGCCTGTGCGGCAGGCAGCAACTGCAATAGCGACAGTGCGGCCAGCGGTGCGGTTTCGGCGCGCAGCACATGGGCTCCCAGCGTGATCGGCTCGAAGCCCTGTTGCAGTGCCAATGCCTCTTCGGCGGCATCAAGCCCGCCTTCCGGACCAGACAGCAGGCTGACCGCCTGTGGCGGGCGCTGGCCGGCCACCCAGGCATGGAGCGGCTGGCTGCCCTGCGCGAATGACAGCACCGCCTTGCGGCCGGCAGCCGCAGTCACCGCCTCCGGCAGCGTACGCAGCGGGTGGACCAGCGGTACGCGCGTTCGGCCACTCTGCTCGCAGGCAGCAACCGCCACCGCCTGCCAGTGCGCCTGACGACGTTCAGCGCGATCGCCCTTGAGCCGCAACACGCTGCGGCTGGTCTGCAAGGGCTGGATGCTGCACACGCCGAGTTCTGCGGCCTTCTCGACCAGCCAGTCCATGCGCTCGTTGGCCGGCACGCCAACCAGCAGGTGCACCTCGGCTTCCGGCACGGAGCGTTCCGGATGCAGCTGCAGGATGCGAATTTCCACCTCGCTGCGGCCCATGCGCAGCACCTCGGCCTCGGCATGCCCCTGGCGCCAGGGCGCATCGGCCGGCGTCTCGGCATCGGGCAGACCGCCATGGAACAGCTCGATACGATCACCCGGCTGCAGGCGCAGCACCTGCACATGGCGCGCTGCACCGGGCGGCAGCAGCAACTCCATGTCCGGGATCAGCGGCAGAGGACAATGGAAACGCGCCATGGCTTAGATGCGGCCAAAGGCGAAGCCGGTAACGTCCTGCGTGCCCTCGATCTGGTCTACCAGCTGCAGCAGCGGTGCCAGTTCACGGTAGCGGCGACCGGCGTGGCGGATGTATTCGATGAAGCGCGGCGCATCGGCCAGGTATTTCTCCTTGCCGTCGCGCAGCGTCAGGCGCGCAAAGATGCCGGCCACTTTCAGATGGCGCTGCAGGCCCATCCACTCGACCGCGCGGTAGAAGGCGCCAAAGTCCTGGTGCCAGTCTTCGAAATCCATCAGGCCGGCCTTGCGCGCACGCTCCCAGTAGCGAATCGTCATGTCCAGCACCAGCTCCTCGTCCCAGCTGATGAATGCATCGCGCATCAGGCTGGCAATGTCGTAGGTGACCGGGCCGTAGACCGCGTCCTGGAAGTCCAGCACACCCAACGGCGATTGCGGTGTCTCGCCCAGCATCAGGTTGCGTGGCATGAAATCGCGGTGCACATAGACGCTGGGCGCGGCCAGGTTGCGCTGCACGATCAGGTCGAAGGTACTGGCCAGCACCTGCTGCTGCTCGGGCGTGAGCGTGACCTGGCGGTGCTGCGCCAGATACCAGTCGGGGAACAGCTGCAGCTCGCGACGCAGCAAGGCCTCGTCGTAGGCCGGCAACTGGTCCGGGCGCGAGGCCAGCTGCCAGGGCAGCAGTGCGTCCAGCGCCTGCTGGTAGTAGGGCATGGCCGCCACCGGCTGCTGTTCGTCCAGCGCCGTCATCATGGTGTCGCCGCCCAGATCGTTCAGCAGCATGAAACCGTGCTCACGATCCCACTCGAGCACGCGCGCGGCATGCACGCCCGCCTGCTCCATCAGGCCGGCCACATGCACAAAGGGCTGGCAGTTTTCCTTGTCCGGCGGCGCATCCATGATGATGCGCGAGGGCTGGCCGGCTTCACCCTGCACGCGCAGGTAGCGGCGGAAGCTGGCATCGGCATTGGCCAGCACCACGCTTTCGGGGCGAATCTGCTGGCGGGCGGCAATCGCTTCCAGCCACTGGGAAAACTGCTGGGCGCGTTCGGGCGCGGACCAGTTCAGGGCCGCGATGGGATCATTCTGCAGGGACATGGTTCAAGTCGGTAATAATTGGGTGCGGCGCACCTGCGCGCGGCATGCCGCCATTGTATGCAAGGCGTGCCGCCATGGCATTTTTGTCACAGCCAGCCACGGCCCGGCCAATGGCTGGCAGAATGCTTCTTTTCAGGAATTGTCCTGGTGGGCGCAAGCCTGCCCTTCTTCTACCGTGAGCTCCCGACTGCACTCCCCAGCACTTTCGCAACGCCGCAGCACGCGCTGGCTGCGTACGCCTGTCGCCCATGGCGTGCTGCTGCTGTGCAGCGGCCTGGCCATGCCGGCCTGGGCCGATGCGGCTCGTGGCTACGACATTTCCATCGTGCCGCCGGTCGCGGCCGCCTCGGCGCCGCAGGAGCCTGCCAGCGGTCCGACCGTGATCGAGGCCAACCAGATCGAAGGCCAGGTCGACCTGGACGTCACCGCTACCGGCGCCGCCGTGATCCAGCAGCCCGGCACCGTGGTGCAGGGCGAGTTGCTGCACTATTCGATTCCCGCCAACGAGGTCACGGCCAAAGGCGATGTGCGCATCGAGCGCGCTGGCAATGTCTACAGCGGCGATGCGCTGCAAATGCAGCTCGATACGCAATCGGGCACTTTCGACAACGTGCAGATGGAGATGCAGCGCACCGGTGGCCTGGCCCAGGCCAGCAAGATCGAATTCATCGACGGCAGCCACAGCATCGGCCACGACATGATCTACAGCACCTGCCGCCGCGCCGACCGGCAGGAAGGCGACTGGAACCCGGCCTGGTATATCCGTGGCGAAAAAATCATCATCGACACCGAGGCCGACGAAGGCTATGTCGAAAATGGCGCGCTGGTGTTTTATGGCGTGCCGATCCTGCCGATTCCCGGTGGCCTGGGTTTCCCGCTGTCAGACAAGCGCCGTTCCGGCCTGCTGCCGCCGACCTTCTCGCTCGGCACCGAAGACGGCTTCGAGGTCGCGCAGCCCTACTACTTCAATATCGCGCCCAACCGCGATGCCACCGTCATGCCCACGGTCTACAGCAAGCGCGGCGTGGATCTATTCGGCCAGTTCCGCTACCTGGAAGACACCTATGCCGGCAACCTGCAGGCCAATTACCTGCCGGGCGACAATCTGCGTGACAACCTGGACCGCTGGCATTACGTGTTCCAGCATGCGCAGACCTTCCCGTCGGTGCCGGAGCGCTACGGCCAGTTCAAGCTCGACATGCATCTGGAACGCGTCAGCGATGACAACTACTGGCGCGATTTCTACAACTTCGACAGCCGCAACACGCTGCTGAGCGAACGCACCTTCTCCAGCAACATCCAGCTGGGCTGGAAAAAGGACTACTGGTCCGGCTTTATCCGCAACGAGAAGTGGCAGACGCTGCAGCAGCCAGACCCCATCATTCCGCCCTACGACAAGTCGCCGCAGCTGCACCTGAACTACACGCGTGACGATGTGCGCGGCTTTGACCTGTCGCTGGATCTGGATCACACGCGTTTCCGTTCCGACTCCAGCCTGGCCGAATACCCGGATGGCGACCGCAGCTACGCGCGCGCCCGTGTCAGCTACCCCTGGATACGCCCCTGGGGCTATGTGGTGCCGGCGCTGGAAGTCAACGCGCGCCACTACAGCACGGATACCGCCATGGCCAATGGCAAGCGCTCGGACAGCGTGGTGATCCCGACTGCCACACTGGACAGTTCGCTGGTGTTCGAGCGCGATACGCAGATGTTCAGCCGCAGCGTGCGCCAGACACTGGAGCCGCGCCTGTTCCTCGCCTACACGCCCTACAGGGAGCAGAATCATCTGCCGGCCTACGACAGCTGGCTGAAGGACTTCAACCTGTCCAGCATCTTCAGCGCGAACCCGTTCTCCGGCAATGACCGCATCGCCGACACCCGCGCCGCCACGCTGGGCGTGACCAGCCGCCTGTATGACAACGCCGATGGTGCCGAGCTGGCCAACCTGACCTTTGCCGCCCGCAAGCAGCTCAAGACACGACGCGTGCAGCTGGATGAGCACGACACGCCGGACAGCAACAGTTTCAGCAATCTGCTGCTGGACGGTACCGTCAACTGGACACCGCAGTGGAGCACGCGCGCCAGCATGCAGTGGGATCCGGAAATCGGTCGCACCATGCGCGGCGTGATCGGCGGCAGCTACACACCCGGGCCGTATCGCAGCATCACGGCGCACTACCGCCACCAGCGCGAGCGCACCGAGCAGATCGACGTCGGCTGGCAATGGCCGCTGAACGACCTGTGGGGCAGCAAGGACGTCGAGAAGCCTGCCGGCCAGGGACTGGGACCGGGCCGCTGGTACACGGTCGGCCGCCTGTTCTACTCACTGCAGGAAAGCCGCCTGGTCGAATCGATTGTCGGCCTCGAGTACGACAGCTGCTGCTGGATCGGCCGCATTGCCCTGCACCGCAAGGCGGTCCAGCACCAGCCGGCCAAGATGGACAACCGCATCATGTTCCAGCTCGAGTTCAACGGATTGTCACGATTGGGCTCCAGCCCGATCCGGACTTTCACCGACAATATCCCCAATTACCAGCTGCTGCGCGATCGCCGCAACAGCTCCGGATCGCCATTCTGAGAGAGATGCCATGACTGCCGTACGCAAGCCCTCCTTCTTCCACCGCATGCACGCCCCGGCGCTGGCCTGCGCCCTGCTGCTGGGCGGCCAGGCCCTGCTGCCGGCCGTGCAGGCCCAGGGCGCGCGTGCCGGCGTGCAGAGCGACTACATCGTCGCCGTGGTCAACAAGGAGCCCGTCACCAACCGCGAAGTCCAGGTGCGCGCCAACGAACTGTCCCGCAGCCTGACAGCCGCCAAGCAGCCGGTTCCGGCGCGCCAGGCGCTGCTGCAGCGTGCGCTTGATGACGTGATCTTCCAGAAAGCCGCGATCCAGTCGGCGCGCGGTACTGGTATCACCATCAGCGACGAGGAGCTGGACGTGCGTGAGCGCACGCTGGCGCGCCAGGCCAATCTGAGCCCCGAAAAGTTCCGCGCCCGCTTCATCCAGGAGCGCCGCATTGCCGCATCGCAGTACCGCGCCGCCCTGCGTGACGCCTACCTGCTGGAACGCGTACGTGATGCCCGCGTGAACCAGGAAGTGGCCAAGGTCAGCGACCTGGAAGCACTGCGCACGCTGCGCGAGCAGCGCATCAAGCAGGGCCTGCCCGATAGCCTGGTGCCGGCCGTGCGCATGGCACAGATCCTGATCGCCGTGCCACCGGGCGCCAGCGCCGAACAGGTGCAGGGCCTGCAGCAGAAGGCCAACAACGCCGTGAAGGCGCTACGCAGCGGCCAGGAATTCCTGCAGGTGGCGCGCGAGTACAGCGACATCCCGCCGCAGGCCAGCCCGCTGGTGCCGCAGGAGCAGCTGACGGCCGATCTGGCAGCCGCGATCCGCAACGTGCCGCTGGGCCAGAGCACTGATGCCGTGCGCACCGAGGACGGTTTCCACATCATCCAGGTGATCGAGCGCCAGAACATTGACATGGCGTTTGGCGTGACGGAAACCCATGCCCGCCATATCCTGCTGATCCCCAATGACAAGCTGACCGCCAAGCAGGCCACGGCCCAGCTGAACCAGGTGCGCCGTGACATCGCCTCCGGCAAGACCGATTTTGCCGATGCCGCACGTCGCCTGTCCATGGACGGTAGCGCCCAGCAGGGCGGCGACCTGGGCTGGGCCCAGCCCGGCATGTTCGTGCCCGAGTTCGAGGAGCGCCTGGGCCAGCTGCAGGCCGCCGGCAACATGACGCAGCCCTTCATCTCGCGCTTTGGCGTGCATCTGGTGCAGCTGCTGGAGCGCCGCTCGGTGCCCATGACGCAGGCGCAACAGGTCGCCATGGCGCGCGCCGCCCTGCGTGAGCAGCGCGCCGGTGAGGCCCTGCGCAACTGGGAAGAAGAGATCCGCGGCCGCGCCTACATCGAGATGCGCAGGACGCCGAGTTGAGTCGCGCGCCCTCCTCCTCCCGCCGTGGTGGCGCCGCGCCGCGCAAGCAGGCCGTGCGTGGCAGCGGCGGCCATGTGGCACGCAAGCGCTTCGGCCAGAACTTCCTGTGTGATGGCGGCATCATCGCCGGCATCGTCGATGCGATTGCGCCGCGCGCCGGCGAACCGCTGATCGAGATCGGTCCCGGCCTGGCGGCGCTGACACAACCGCTGGTGGAACGCGCCGGCCAGCTCACCGTGATCGAGCTGGACCGCGACCTGGCGGCGCGCCTGCGCCAGCATCCGCAGCTGGACGTGATCGAATCGGACGTGCTCAAGGTCGATATCTCGGCGCTGGTCGCCGAACGCGGCTGGGAGCGCGTGCGCGTCTGCGGCAACCTGCCCTACAACATCTCCACGCCGATCCTGTTCCACCTGCTTGACCATGTGCAGGTGATCCGCGACCAGCATTTCATGCTGCAGAAAGAAGTGATCGACCGCATGCTGGCCTCGCCCGCCAGCAGCGATTACAGCCGCCTGACGGTAATGCTGCAGTGGCGCTACGCCATGGAGCAGGTGCTGTTCGTGCCGCCGGAGAGCTTTGACCCGCCGCCCAGGGTGAACAGCGCCGTGGTGCGCATGGTGCCGCTGGCCGAGCCACCGCAACTGCACCTGCCGACCTATGCCGGACTGGTGCAATCGGCCTTCAGCCAGCGCCGCAAGCTGCTGCGCCATTCGCTCGGCCACTGGCTGGAACAGCACGGCTTTGCCGGCGAGTTTGACCTGCAGCGTCGCGCCGAGGAAGTGCCGGTGCACGAATACGTGGCGCTGTCCCAGCACCCATCGCTGCAACCAGCAGCCTGATCGCAGCCAAAAAACAGCCCGTCGTCATGACGGGCTGTGGGTTTAGAGCATGTGCTGCAGGAAGGCGCGTGCGCGCGGGTGTTGCGGATCGCGGAAAAAATCCTGCGCCGGCCGGTCTTCGGCGATCACGCCCTGATCCATGAACAGCACACGGTGCGCGACCTCGCGCGCAAACGCCATCTCGTGTGTCACCACCAGCATCGTCATGTGTTCGGCTGCCAGCTGGCGCATGGTGCGCAGCACTTCGCCGGTCAGCTCCGGGTCAAGTGCACTGGTGGGCTCATCGAACAGCATCAGCGCCGGCTGCATCGCCAGCGCGCGCGCAATCGCCACGCGCTGTTTCTGGCCGCCAGAAAGGCGGTTCGGATAGGCATCGCGCTTGTCACTCAGGCCGACCTTGTGCAGCAGCTCCTCGGCCTGCGGCACGATCTGCTCGCGCTTCAGGCCCTTGACCGTCATCGGGGCCTCGATCAGGTTCTGCAGCACCGTCATGTGCGGGAACAGGTTGAAATGCTGGAACACCATGCCGGTGCAGGCACAAATGCGGCGCACCTGGCGCTCGTCCGGGTAGCGCGCCTTGCCGGCGGCATCGTTCTCGACCAGAGTCTGGCCGGCGATGACGATACGACCCTGCTCCACCGTTTCCAGGTGGTTCAGGCAGCGCAGCAGCGTCGACTTGCCGGAGCCGGAAGAGCCGAGAATGGCAATCACCTCGCCCGGCTGCACCCGCAGCGACACGCCACGCAGCACATGGTTGTCGCCAAAGCGCTTGTGCACGCCTTCCAGCAGCAGCGCCGGCTGGGCCTCCTTACTGGTCTTGTCGGGCATAGCGTTGCTCCAGGCGCTGGAAGATCCAGGTCAGCACCAGTGTCATGATCAGGTAGAACAGCGCCGCCACGATGAAGGGCGTGACGGTGAACTCGCGCTGCACGATGTTGCGGGCGGCGCGCAGCAGGTCATTCAGTGCCAGCACGTAGATCAGCGCCGTGTCCTTGACCAGCGTGATGGTCTCGTTGCTCATGGGCGGCAGGATGTGGCGCACCATCTGCGGAAGCACGATGCGGCGCATGGTCTGGCCGTAGCTCATGCCCAGCGACTTGGCGGCCTCGTACTGGCCGCGGTCCACGCTCTGGATGCCGGCGCGGAAGATCTCGGCAAAATAGGCGGCAAAGTTGAGCGCAAATGCCACCACCGCTGACGGGAAGTCCGGCAGCCTGACACCGATTACCGGCACAAACGGCAGCGCAAAGTAGATGAACAGCAGCTGCAGCATCAGCGGCGTGCCGCGCATCAGCCAGATATAGCCACTCACCGCCTGGCGCACCACGGCAAAGCGCGACATGCGCAGCAGCGCCAGCACCAGCCCCAGCGGAATCGCCAGGATCAGGGTGATGAAGAACAGCTGGAGGGTGGTGCCCGCGCCTTCGAGCAGCGGGGGCAGCATGTTGAGGATGTTATCCATGCCGGATCAGCAGATCAGCCGCAGGCCACATGCAGGTAGCGCATGTGGCCGGCAGGAATCGCCAGCAGCTTACTGCTTGGCTTCGGCGAACCACTTGTCGTAGATGGTCTTGGCGGAACCGTCGGCAACCATGGCGTCCAGCGTCTGGTCCAGCTTGGTCAGCAGCTCGGCATCGTCCTTGCGCACCGCCACGCCGTAGTCTTCGCTGCCAAAGTTGTCTGCCAGCACGCGGTACTCACCTGGCTTCTTGCTGGTGTAATAGCGGCCGACCACTTCGTCCACCACCACGGCATCCAGACGGCCGGTGGTCAGGTCCATCAGCGCGGCAACGTTGTCACCGAACTTCTTCAGCTCCTTGATGTCCTTGGCGAGCGGATCCTTCTGCACCGCTTCCACGGCTGTGCTGCCGTCCTGGACGCCCACCACCTTGCCAGCCAGCTCGGCCTTGGCCTGGATCGGCGACTTTTCGGTCACGATCACGATCTGCTGGTTCTGCATGTAGGGCTTGGTGAAGTTGACGTTCTTCTTGCGCTCTTCGGTGATGGTCATGCCGTTCCACAACAAGTCCACGCGCTTGCCGTTGAGCTCGGCTTCCTTGGCGCTCCAGTCGATCGGCTTGAATTCCATTTCCACGCCCATGCGCTTGCCGGCCTCACGCGCCAGATCCAGGTCGTAGCCGACCAGCTCGCCCTTCTCGTCACGGAAACCCATGGGCGGGAAGTTGTCGTCCAGGCCCACCACGATCTTGGCCGGCAGGCCAGCGGCGGCAGAGGCTGCGCTGCCGGCAGCAGCCGGAGCATCCGGCGCAGACTTGCTGCAGCCCCACAGCAGGGCGGCGGCAGCAACGGAGGTCATCAGGGTACGGACGGAAAAAAGGCGACGATTCATGACGTGTTTCGTAAAAATTCTTGACAGAAAGATCGAATGATAAACGCTATCGCTCGATGCTGCATCAGCAAAAAGGCGAATGCCCACGCGGACATTCGCCTTCACGGGCTAGCCTGTGACCGGAATCACGGCTTCATGGAGCCGGTCTTCTCGAAGCGCTCGTGCCAGGACAGGGCTTCGGTCAGGATGTGCGGCGTGTGCTTGCCAGGCGACTCGCGCAGCGAACGCTGGTAGTAGTCCAGCAGCTGGTCACGGTAGTCAGGGTGCGCACAGTTCTTGATCACCAATTCGGCACGCGCCTTGGGCGCCAGGCCGCGCAGGTCGGCCAGACCCTGTTCGGTCACCAGCACCTGCACGTCGTGCTCGGTGTGGTCCACGTGGCTGACCATCGGCACGATGCAGGAGATCTGGCCGTTCTTGGCGGTGGACGGCGTCATGAACACGGAGATATAGGCGTTGCGGGCGAAGTCGCCGGAACCACCGATACCGTTCATGATGCGCGTGCCCATGATGTGGGTGGAGTTGACGTTGCCGTAGATGTCAGCCTCGATCATGCCGTTCATCGCCAGGATGCCCAGGCGGCGGATCACTTCCGGGTGGTTGGAGATTTCCTGCGGGCGCAGCAGGATCTTGCTGCGCAGCATGTCGATGTTCTCTTCAAAGTACTTCAGGCCGTTTTCGCTCAGGCTGATGGCGGTGGCAGACGCGTGGCGCAGCTTGCCGGAGGCAATCATGTCCAGCATGCCGTCCTGCAGCACTTCGGTATAGGCCGTCATGTCTTCGAAGGAGCTCTTGTTCAGGCCATCCAGCACCGCGTTGGCGATGTTGCCGACGCCGGATTGCAGCGGCAGCAGGCTGGCCGGCAGGCGGCCCTTCTTGACTTCGCTCTTGAAGAACTCGACCAGGTGGCCGGCGATCATCTCGGACTGCGCATCCGGCGCGGAGAAGGCGGTGTTGCGGTCAGGCGCGTCGGTCTCGACCACGGCCACGACCTTGTTCGGGTCCACGCGCAGATAGGGATCACCGATGCGGTTGTCGCTGTGCGTCATCGGGATCGGCAGGCGGTGCGGCGGCAGCTGGGTGCCGTAGTAGATGTCGTGCATGCCGCGCAGCGCCATGCTCTGGCGGCTGTTCACCTCCAGGATGATCTTGTCGGCCTGGTCCAGCCAGGTCTTGTTGTTGCCGATGGAAGTGGATGGCACCAGCGAGCCGTCTTCCAGCACCGCAGCAACTTCAACCAGCGCCACATTCAGGCCGCCATAGAAGCCGAACCAGACATACTGCGCCACGTGCGACAGGTGGATGTCGGCGTACTGCATGGTGCCTTCGTTGATCTTCTGGCGGCAGATCGGGTCGGACTGGTAGGGCAGACGCATCTCGATGCCGTTGGCCTTGGCCAGTGCACCGTCCAGCTCGGGAGCGGTGGAGGCACCAGTCCAGACGCCGATGCGGAAGGGTTCGCCGCGTGCCTGCGCAGCCTCGATCTGGGCAGCCAGTGCATAGGGCACGACCTTGGGCTGGCCAGAGCCGGTAAAGCCGCTCATGCCGACGTTGTCGCCATGCTTGATGAAACGGGCGGCCTCTTCGGCGGACATGATCTTGTCGCGGAAGGCCTGGTGCATTACTCGGGAGGAAGTCGTCATACTGGCGTGTCTTTCAATCAGGGTGAAAAACATGCCGCTGCACTTGTCTCCTGATGCCAGGGTGCAGGCGGCATGGTGCGGAATCTGCGCAGGCACTGGCGGGTTGTTTCAGCCGCCAAATTGTCGCCAGGCAGACAATCCCGGTTTACGGTACGCGCAACCGTACGGGTAAACCCTGAAGCATTGTACGCCCTGAACGTGACAAATGCATGTTTTTGCTGCACGTTCGCTTCCGATGGCAGCAAAAACAAGGGCAGCCCGCAGGCTGCCCCCTATGTGAAAGCGCGATCGCTCAGATGCGCATCGGCATGACTACGTACTTGAACTGGTCGTCATCGGGAATCGTGACCAGCGCCGAGCTGTTGTTGTCCTGCAGCGCGATCTGCACCATGTCCTGGCCCATGTTGCCAAGCACGTCCATCAGGTAGGTGACGTTGAAGCCGATCTCGATCGGGTTGCCAGCGTAGTCGATATCGAGTTCGTCCACCGCCTCTTCCTGCTCGGCGTTGTTGCAGGCAATGCGCAGCGTGGCGTTGTCGAAGTTGAGGCGCACGCCCTTGAACTTCTCGCTGGTCAGGATGGCAGTACGCTGCAGCGCAGCCAGCAACGGCGCGCGGCCCAGCGTGACCAGATTGCCGTGGTCGCGCGGGATGACGCGGTTGTAATCGGGGAACTTGCCCTCGACCAGCTTGCTGACGAATTCCATGCCGCCAAAGCTGAACTTGGCCTGGTTGCCGGCAAACTGCATCTCGATGGCACCGTCGGCATCGGACAGCAGGCGCTGCAGTTCCAGCACGGTCTTGCGCGGCAGGATCACTTCCTGCTTGGGCACTTCGTTCTCGAGCGTGGCGCTGGCATAGGCCAGGCGGTGGCCGTCAGTGGCGACCAGGCTCAGCTTGTTGCCTTCGGCAACGAACAGGATACCGTTTAGGTAGTAGCGGATATCGTGCACCGCCATGGCAAACGAGACCTGCGACAGCAGTTGCTTGAGCACCTTTTGCGGCACGCTGAACTGTGGTCCGAAGTTGGCCGCTTCCTGCACCAGCGGGAAATCCTCGGCCGGCAGCGACTGCAGCGTGAACTTGCTCTTGCCGCCTTTGAGGATCAGCTTGTTCTGGCTGGCTTCCAGCGTGACGATCTGGTCCGCCGGCATGGTGCGCAGGATGTCGATCAGCTTGCGTGCGCCGACCGTGGTGCTGAACTCGCCGGCATCGCCACCCAGCTCGGCCACGGTGCGGATCTGGATTTCCAGGTCGCTGGTGATGAGCTGGAGCATGTCATCCTGCTTGCGCAGCAGCACGTTGGCCAGGATCGGCAGGGTATGGCGACGCTCGACAATGCCGGCTACGGATTGCAGGGCACTGAGGACCTGGGCCTGAGGTGCTTTGAAGACTTGCATGATGCCTCTGGATATTGTTGGGCAGTTCCGCTGACGCAGAGGACACTGCCGTGTGACGCGCAGCGGACTGCCAATATTTCGGGAATATTGTGCCTGATTGTATGTCAAGCGTAGCCCTGGCTACGCTTGCCCTGTTCAGCGGCTGGGTTCGCGCATCAGCACGAATTCTTCCGCTGCCGTCGGGTGTACGGCAATGGTGCGGTCAAAATCGGCCTTGCTCGCGCCGCAGGTCACCGCCACGGCCAGGCTCTGGATGATTTCCGGCGCATCGGCACCGACCATGTGCGCGCCCAGCACCTTGTCGGTGTCGGCATCGACGACCAGCTTCATGTAGCTGCGGCTGCTGCCATCGACAAAGGCATCCTTCATCGGACGGAAATCGCTCTCGAACACGCGGATGGGGCCTTTTTCTGCCGCCTGCGCTTCGGTCAGACCAACCGTGGCCATGGGCGGATCGGTGAACACGGCGCTGGCGACAATGCTGTGGTCGACACGGCGCGGCGTGTTGCCAAACACCGATTCGACCATGGCGCGGCCTTCGGCAATGGCGACCGGGGTCAGGTTGACGCGATCGGTGACATCGCCCACGGCCCAGATATGCTCCACGCTGGTGCGGCTGTCGGCATCGACCGGAATCGCGCCTTTCTTGTTCACGCTGATGCCGACACTTTCCAGACCGATGCCCTGGGTGTTGGGGCTGCGGCCGGTGGCGTTGAGCACCGCCGCCCCACGCAGCTGTTCACCGCCTTCCAGGTGCAGCACGAGAGCATCGCCGTCACGCTCAAGTTTTTGCGGCGCATGGCCGCTGTGCAGCTGCACGCCCTTGGCCTGCAGCGCCTGTGCCACGCGCTGGCGCAGGTCCTCGTCAAAGCCGCGCAACGGCAGGTCGCCGCGGTAGACCAGATGCACCTGGCTACCCAGGCGCGTCATGATGCTGGCAAACTCCACAGCAATAAAGCCGGCGCCGACCACCAGCAGGGTTTCGGGCACCTCGCGCAGGTCCAGGATCTCGTTGGAGGTCATGGCCTGCTCCAGCCCCGGAATCGTATCGGTATTGGGGTGGCCGCCGGTGGCGATCAGGATATGGCGCGCGGTATGGCGCTGGCCGTCGATCTCGACCGTGTGCGGGCCAACGATGCGCGCGTGGCCACGTACCAGCGTCACGCCGGCACGCTCCAGCATGCCTAGGTAGATGCTTTCCAGCCGGTCCAGTTCGGCGGCCTTGGTATCGGCCCAATTGGCCATGTCGAACACCGGATCGGAGAAGGACCAGCCGTAGCCGCGCGCATAGTCAAAGCTGTCGGCAAAGCTGGCGGCGTACATCATCAGCTTCTTGGGCACGCAGCCGCGGATCACGCAGGTGCCGCCAACGCGGCTGTTTTCGGCGATCAGCACCCTGGCGCCCAGCGCAGCGGCACGGCGCGAGGCGGCCACGCCGCCGGAGCCGGCACCCAGGGTGATCAGGTCGTAGTCGTAGGCGGTGTCTGTGCTCATGCGGGTGTTCCTTGCTGTTGCGGATATGGCCCTGATTATGCTTGCTTGTCGCCAGCCGTGCCGCCAGAGTACCGCCATGGCAGCTGCGGGTATCGGCCCATGGCGGGATCGGTTCACCTATAGTGGAATCATCACGACAAGGAGGGTTTATCCATGAGCGATAGCAAAATCACCGAAGTCCTCAACCTCAAGCAGCTGCTGTCCTACCAGGATCGCGCGGTGGTCAGCCGCATGCTGGTAAAAAACGCATCCGGCAGCGTGACCCTGTTTGCCTTTGACGGCGAGGAAGGCCTGAGCGAGCACACCGCGCCCTATGACGCGCTGGTGATTGGCGTGGAAGGCCGCGCCGAGATTCCGGTGGCCGGCGTGCCGCATATCGTGGGCGAAGGCGATTCGCTGCTGATGCCGGCGAACATCCCGCATGCGGTGAAGCCGCTGGGTGGCTTCAAGATGCTGCTGGTGATGATCAAGGAGAAGCCGCCGGCGGAATGAGCTTCTGAACTGTCGGCTTCAGGCGATGGCCTGAATCCCGTTTTTCTGCACGATGGTGAGCAGGCGCAAGGCTGGCCCGCCAGGCTTCTTGACGCCGCGCTCCCAATCCGAAATCAGGTTTCGGCTGACGTTGAGATAACGCGCAAACACGGGCTGCGACAGTTGCTCGCGCTCACGCAGGGCGCGGATATCCTCGGGTGCCATGGGCAGCACCGGCGACAGGCAGGCTTCATCGAACTCGCGCAGGGTACGCTTGTCGATTGCGCCGATGTCATGCAGGGCTTCGAGGGATTCGTGCAGGGCGGCGAGTGCATCACTGCGGTATCGTTTAGTCATGGCGGTTGATCTCCGTGAACTTGCCCATGCGGATCAGGCTGTCCAGCTGCTGGTCTGACAAGCCAAGCATATGAACGGCCGCCTTCTTGTACTGGGTGGTTTCATGCACATCCAGGTTGTCACGATCACTTTTTGCAAAGCCATACATGAAAATCGCCCGTGTTGCCGTCCGGTACAGGATGATGGTGCGATAGCCGCCTGATGCGCCCTGCCCTTGCCGGGCTACACGCTGCTTGATCACATTACCGCCCAACACCGCATCTACCAGACCTTGCTCTGCGCGCATGACGGCATGCACCAGCACCTGATCCGTGATGTCCTCCTTGCGCGCAAAGCGATGAAACCAGGCACTTTTCAGGATCCTTATCGGGCTGCGCATGGCAAGCCTTTGCATGTATCACACATAGTATTATGAAAAATCGGTTTCGTCAATGAACTGACAAGGGCTTGGCTGACGTTCGTCACACATTTCCCCCTTCAATTATATTAAATCTATAGTTGTATTTTGACTTGTATAGACAGATAGTCATCACCCCCCAACCCTCGCATCTGATTAATCCCTTCGGGCTATAGTGCATAGAGCATTCCAAACTCCTGGAGGATTCCCATGCGCATCCTGCTCACCGGCGGTACCGGCCTGATCGGTCAGGCCTTGTGCCGCCTCTGGTCCGCACAGGGCCATACGCTGCTGGTCTGGAGCCGCCGGCCGGAGCAGGTGGCGGCGCTGTGCAGCAGCGCACGCGGCATCGCACAGTTGCAGGAACTGGACGACGAGCCACTGGATGCGGTGGTGAACCTGGCCGGTGCCCCAATTGCCGATCGGCGCTGGTCCGCCGCGCGACGCCAGCTGCTGTGGCGCAGCCGGGTCGATCTGACGCGTACGCTGGTGGACTGGCTGCAGCGCCAGCCCGTGCGACCCGAAGTGCTGATATCCGGCTCGGCGACCGGCTGGTATGGCGATGGCGGCGAGCGCCTGCTCGATGAAGACAGCGCCTCCTGCGGCACGGATTTTGGCAGCCAGCTGTGTGCGGCCTGGGAGCAAGAGGCCTTGCGCGCCCAGACGTTGGGCATGCGCGTGGCCCTGATCCGTACGGCACCGGTGCTCTCGCCCACGGGCGGCATGCTGGCGCGCATGCGGCTGCCGTTCCAGCTGGGCTTGGGTGGCCAACTGGGTCACGGCCAGCAGTGGATGCCGTGGATCCATCTGGACGATGAGGTCGGGCTGATCGATTTCGTGTTGCAGCACCGCACCGGGAATGTCGGGGCGTGTTCAATGCCTGTGCGCCAGGGATGGTGCGCAATGCGGAGTTTACGCAGGCGCTGGCGCGGACGCTGCGCCGGCCAGCGGTGCTGGGAATGCCGGGCTGGGTGCTACAGCTGGCTTTGGGCGAGATGGCCGTGCTGCTGCTGGGTGGGCAGCGGTTGATGGCGCGGCGTGCGGTGGAGGCTGGGTATGTGTTTCGCTGGGAGGGGGTGGAGGCGGCATTGCGGGATGCGCTCCATCGACAGGAGCGCTGACTCCGATTTCCCCCCTTTGCCGGGCTTCCATACGCTGTCCTCCGTATGGAGATCACGTTTTCTATACACGTCCCGCTGAACATGCATGCCAACCAGCGCCACAAACAAGCAACCCGCGCCAGGCGCGGGTTCCTCATGCTGTTTCAAGACGGAATCAGACGTTGAACAGCGATTGTGACTGCAAGTCATTGAATGAACAGTTCACCATGCTGCTCCATTAAAAAATATACTCATGTTTGTACTCAAAAAACTCAGCATTGAGTACGTTCAACCCTGATCTGGCGCCGTTGCGCCGGCTCGGATTCAACTTTCCAGGCGCCTGCGACAGGCATCAATGGTGGATTTTATCTGCTGCGCCAACATCTGCCTGATCGGAACACGCTCAAATCGCTCACCCAATGAGCTTGCCTGCGGCAACATCCGGTCGATGACCTCTTCCGCCCGTTTCCTTGGGATGCCACCTTCCTCCGCCAGACGCAATAAATGCCGACGTTCGATGGCAGCACCTTCGCCGCAAACGTCCAGGTGATGCTGGCCCATCGGGCCTTCGCTGAAGGTCAGGTCGAATGCCGGAGCCAGACGCCAGCGCCGGTCGGGCCCGAGACGCCAGGCGAAATTCTTGGGGTGGTCGTCACGGTTGTGGAAGAGCACATTGAAGACGGCTCGCGCGTAGGCTTTCTCCACTTCGCGCTCGTCGCGCGTCAGGAAACGGGTAGCTCGCAGGAAGGCGGTGTAGTCGGTGGCACCGGGCAGGCGAAAATCCACCTGCAACAATCCAGCCAGACTGTGCACCGGGACGCGTTGCCCACCCTCTCGGTCGAAGCGCGCGACGCCGAAGGCGGCCAGTTCAGGGCCAAGGTCGAACCAGCGGCTTTCGGGTACATCCAGTCCGCAATCCCGAGCCAACTCGGCATAGAGCTGCTCGATGACGCAGACTTCCTTGTGTTCGTTCTGCGCCGGGAACTTGACCAGCCAGGGACTGCCGGGCGCATCCGGACGGGTGCTGACTTGCCCGGTCGTTGCGTCGTACTGCACCAAGGCCTTGGGCCTGGCCCCTTGCGGTGAGCCGCCGGTGAGCGCGAGCTCGCGCAGGGCTGCCCCCGCCTCGCCCGCGAGCGCGAGACGGCTTTGCTCGGCCAGCGCCAGCAAGGACCAGTCGGGCTCCTGGGCAGCGGCGTCGCTTGCCGGAACGAAGCGCAACGCGCCCATGGCGCGCTCACCAATGAAGGCCAGCCGGTCCAGCGGCCCGGGATGGCGCAAGCCGTGTTGACGGAACAAGCGATCCATCAGCAGCAAACCCCAGCCGTCAGGCAGACTGTCGGCGATCAGGCCCGGAAGGCGATGCAAATGGGTCGGAAAACCACCGTAGGCATCCGCACGCAGCTTGAGGTGCAAGGGCGACAGTTCCAAGCCCTGAGACAGGGCTACGGGAGAATATTCGAAGAGCAGGGATTGACCGTCATCGGCTAAGCGTCCCAACGGCCAGTCTTCTCCCCAGCCGCAATAATGCACGGTAAGCAGCTTCATGATGTTCTCTTACGCGGCGCACGCTGGCGGCGGCTGACAAGGTCCACCTGCTCCATCTGGGCGATGGATTGCCGTTTGAGCACGAAGAGATCGTCCAGCGCCTCCAGCAAGCCAAGCGCCTGCGCAACACGGACCAGCGTTTCCAGCGAGCACTGGCCGTCGCTTTCGAGTTTGCGCACCGCTCCCAACGACAGTCCGGCCATTTGCGCCAGTTCACGCTGCGTGAGCGATTGGGCAAGCCGCTGCTCGCGCAGACGAACACCCAGCGCGTGCAGGATCTCAGCGGGAGTCGAGAGATGAAAAGTCACTTTTATGACCCTTAACGCGGAAAAAATTGCGTAAGCACCATTGTAATGTACTTTACTTGTTCTTGAAAGCAGATGGCTGCGATAGCTGCCGCGAGCGACTAGGCAGTGACCATCGTAACGCTACGATACCGTAGCGCTACGATGTTACGGTGCAGGCTCCTGTCCAGCCGCCGGCGCCTCCAGCAGTACTGAAGGCTCCACCCCCAGCGCCTCGGCCAGCTTGAAGATGTTGAGCAATGCGATGTTGCGCTGCCCACGCTCAACCCCCCCCAGATAGCTGCGTGCCAAGCCACTTTCCAGTGCTAGGCGTTCTTGCGACCTGGACTCCAACATCCAGCAACGGCACGTCTACGATGGGCAGAGCAAGGCCGCGGGCCTGAGCAATATGCATGGGCTGCGGCATCGGTATGCACAGATGCGATATGAAACATTGACGGGGTGGAAGTCACCGGCAGCAGGCGGACCAGGCAAGGCTCAACTCGACCTATCACAACGTTTGGCCGACCAACATGTCCGGCAGCAAATCAGTCGCGAACTCGGGCACGAGCGGGTGAAGGTGACGGCGGTCTACCTGGGCAGCTGATCCAAGCCTGAGCTTCCAACGGCCCGCAACCGACTTGTCGGCTACCCACCTCCATCAAAAAGCACCAATCTGCTGGCAAGCATCGAGAAACGGCTTTTTGAGGAAGTTGCAACCACCGTACGGGTTATTCTTCACCTGTCGCGCTAGCGTGGCCATGAAATCGGAGGGGTCTCGACCGCCCTCTTTCCACTCGTCCAGCACCTGCGTCAGCCAGTATTTGCCGTCGTTCTCCGCGCAGAACTTGGCTTTATAGCGTTCTTCAATCCCGTATGCGTCCTTCCATGTGTCGAGTTCTTCAGCCAACGCCGCAGGACCGAGTTGAATTGTGACGTCGGCAGGCCCCAATTTATCGAGGTCTGCATGCAGCAAAGCAACCTGCAATTCAACGGTGTGGCTGACAGCGGCATACGGATAGAAGGCCTTGCGCCGTCCAACTGCATTGTGTGCGGGGTCTTTGCTCAGCTTGTAGGTGCTATTGCACTCGTGGCAGGCGGGTGCGAGATTGCGAAAGTTGATGGAATTGAATGGATATAGCGCTTTCGGCAGATAGTGGTCGTAGGCTTCGCGTTTACTGTGATTCTCACCCTTGATATCGCCTATGCCGCAGAACGGACACTTCCCCGTTTTGTTGGTGGACACGAAGGCCTGATAGTGATCGTCGATATCACCGATCTTGGCGCGCAGTGCAGCGAGACCCAGAAGCGATTGCGAATACAGTCCCTTGAAGAAGATACCGAGTTGAGCTGCAAGGTCTTTGTGATTGACGGCGATGTCGGCGTAACGGGCGAGGTGCGTTACCGGATCATTGGCGCAGACTTTTTCCAGATCGTTATTGCCCTGATACCACAGCTTGAACTGGTCAATCTCTCGCGGTGAGAGTGATGCGAAAAGATCGTAGATTGCCTTCACATCTTTGTAAAACGTCTTTCCTCGCTCTGCCGCTTGCGCGGAAAAACCGAACTCGCCCATGACCTCCTTGAGTTCCGGGTTGCCGTCAAAAAGATCCGGATGGAAGACCAAGCCAATCGGTGCTTTGCACCAGACCTCATGAAAAATGAAGTCAATGAACACCTGCATCTTCTCCATCTGATGCGGCACATAGGTATACGAGAACAACATCAGCCCTGCTCCTCCCCATTGTCTGGCTGATCGCCTTCGAGGATGGCCTTGATCAGCAACACTTTCTCCACTGAGTCGCCGAGCTGCTGGTTAATCTCCGTGATCAACGCTTCGTTATCTTCACCGCCCTGCTCAAAGCGCGTCCGCAACGCCTCCAATAGCTCCTGTGCGTGGCCGCCAATGGTTTCGCGCTTCCCAAACACCTTACTCATTGTGATCTTGTTTATCGAAGCACCAAACGTATTAAAGCCGGGAGGCTCAATACTGACCTTGCCGCTGGCTTTATCCTTGGCGAACACCAACACCTTCTCTGGCTTGCTGTCGGAGATCAGGAAGGGCGTGTGGGTGGTAACCAGCATTTCTTGCCCCGCATCCTCCACATCGGGCAGGCATTGACGCAGGCGGGTAATGAAGCTGGCGCGCCAGTGCGGGTTGAAGTGGGTTTCTGGCTCATCAAGCAGGAACAGGCTGTTAGTTTTACGAAACAGCAGGCATAGCCCGAGGCTGTGCAGCATCTGGTACTCGCCGTCCGACAGATCTTTGAGCAGCATTGGCTTTTCTACGCCCTGCATTGCGAAGTAGAAATTCTTGAAGCGCATGATGCGCTGGTCGGAGGCCAGCGTCGGTACCGTCTCACTGACGTAGTGGCTGGTGGAGCGGTACAAGTCGGTCTTGATGGTATCGCTGACGCTATACAGGTTGAGCGTCAGCAGAACCTGCAAGGCCTGGAACAAAGCGAGGGCAGGGCCTGCCGGATCATCGAAATTGGCCCGGAAGGCTTGCTTGGTTGCTTCATTGATCCGGTAATCCAGGATCAGCGTCTCGGAAGCCTCATCGTAGAAATGCAATGTGGCACAGCGCTTGAGCTTTTCGACAATGGCCGTGCGTTCAGTACGCTCATCGCCATTGGCCTCTAGTCCTTGAAGCAGATTGAGTCGGTAATCTCCGGTCTCCGGATCAAGATAAACCACATTGGTATCTGTAAAACGACCATCCTGCGTTTCGGTGGGCAAGGCGTACTCACCCGAAGTAAAGGCAGCAATTTGCTGGCTTGTGGTCGGGATGCTGCGGCGCAAGACAATGCGGAACTCGCGCAGTGCCTCTATGCCCACATCCTCGCGGAAGGGCTGGAGAGTGGCTTCATCCTGGAGCAGAAGATTGCACAACAGAATAGCTTGGCTGAAGCCACTGTCCAAATAGGCTAGCCGCGTTTCGGGACGGCCGGGATAAGGGAGCTGTCGGGCCAGAGCATTCCAGTACTCATCGAACTGGATGAAACGCATCTTGAAGAACGGCAGGCTAAGAATCTCATTCTCGCCGGAGGAGTAGCCCAGCACGTATTGCGGCAATAGCAAGTCACGCTCTTCGTCGCTCAATCGGCTGAAAGCAAAGCCCTCGACAGGGAACGCTTCGTTGTTCTCCCAGCGCAGCCACGGCGACTTGTCCCTCTCCTTGATTACGACCACGTGGGCGAACTCCGGACTACCGGAAGACCGGGATTCCTTCGGCAACTTGATCAGGTATTCCAGTTCATAGGCGTTGGGATAGCCTTCGTGCTCTTGTATGCCGTCCGGATTGTCATCAGGGTCGTACTGAAAGATGTCGGGCAAGAAATTGCGGCGTACCCGCTGCACCTCCAGCTGAAAGAAGATCGCTGCCAACGCTTCGAGCAAGTTGGACTTACCGCTGCCGTTGGGGCCAGCACACACGAAAGGCGCAAAACCTTCGGGCTGGGCTAGTTCTTCCTGCAAGCTCCATTCGGTGCGGAAGTGATGCTCGAAACCACAGGGCAGGCTGCGAAAGCCTGCCGGGTCAGTGATCTTGAGGCGCAGCAGTTTCATGCGTGGCTGTTCTCGGTGACGGCCTTGAGCTCGATGCGGTTGCCCGCGTCATCGAATGCCTGTACAAGCTGGCCTGTGGCCAGTGCCTCGAATACCCAGGTCTTGACGTGCTCGTAGTCGATGGTGCCCAGTTCGAAATCGTTGTCCGGGTGTAGTTCGGACAGTCGGGTTTGCGCCGCTGCTATGAAACGCTGCACTGAAAACGGTGCGCTGCCCAGTTGGCCGCGATACGCCTCCAGCCATTGCGTGAGTAGCCTTGGGCGCGCATCCGCGTTTTCCAGCGCGGCGAGCAGTTGGTCGGAGTCGGGAAAATGGATGGCAGGCACGGCCTGCACGACAGCTTCGGGCACGGTGGCTTGATCTCCAATGGAAGCGGGAGCAACGGGTTGGGTGGGGAGTGGTACGCGTGATAGATCCAGTTCGCCCTTGAAAGCCTGTTGGCTCAGTGCGCCATAGAGGATTTCGAGGTCGGTAAAGCTTTGCTGGTAGCGGGATTTCAGTTGATCGACGCTCTTGTGAATTTCAGCAAAGCGGTTTTGTAGGTCAATGGGTGCACGCTTGATCTTGGTCTCTTTAATGAGACCTAAATTAAGACCGCTCATGATGGCTCCGCGATTCTTGCTTGCGAACTGCTTCAGAACATAAGGACTGGAGTGAATGGAGTATGACAAGAACAATGGATTGGCCATCTCTCTATTCAGCGTAATCGCCGCAAGGTGCTTGGTGTTAATGGCAACAGGAATGTCGTCTGGGATCACCGCCGAACGACCGATGGTGCCCATGATCGTGACAATCACATCACCCGGGAAGATGCGATAACTCTGGAGCTCCTGATACTTTTCCTTGGAGATAAATCGGCGCTCACCCCACGCAAATCGATTTTGTACAGCATTATCGATGCCCAACACTGCCACATCTCCCTCTGACATAAACTCACTGTGGAGCAAATTGGAACCGAACGGTCCTGTTCGCATCGCACCTTTGTGTTTGGCAGCTAACTCACGAATCTCTACTAGCGGCCAAGTTTCATAACCTGGACTTGTTGGTCCAAACATCTCCAGAAACACGCTCTTGAGCAGGTCGTCGAGGTGTTGCAGGTGTTGTTTGCGCTGGGCGATCAGCCCTTCCACTTTGCCGAGCAGATGGGCAATGCGGATTTGGTCAGTAATTTTCTCTGGATGCGGGATCTGGATGTCCGAGAGATACGCCTTTGAGATGTGCTTTAGTCCAGCCCCCTTAAAGCCGCTCTCCAAGACTTGCATGTTTGCCTTGAAATACTGGAAAACATATCTAGCATCGATTATTCCGTTCGACTTGGGTTTGATTGTTATGCAATCAGTAGAGGTGGCAAAGTGGCTAGTCGTAAAATGGACGCTGGCTTTTCCACCCGTTCCGAATACTAGGCAACCTGGGCCATTCTGAAAGTCATTCAGATACTTGCTCTGGATTTCGCTCGACGTATAGAAAGGGTATTTTCCAGCTTCAAGCCCATCACCAGCTTTGATTTTTGATTTGGGCAGATAGTCAAACAGATCGCCCAGTTTTTCCTGCTTCATCCCACCATCCCCTTCAACGCCAGCAACTCGCGCACGATGCCACTTTGCACCTTGGCGAGTTCCACCTCATCCACATCGCCCACTTCGGCCTGAATCAAGCGATCCAGAATCACGTCGGGGGCGTCGTACTGCACTTCCTCGAACACATCGGTTTTGTAGCGCGACAGCGAGAGATCGAAGTTGTTTTTCTCATCCGCTATTTCGCTGCGCGGCACCATGAAGCATTTTGCGGTGCGGTCAGTATCAGCTTCCGCATCGTGGGCACGGTATTGGGCAATGATGTCCTGCAGATCGCCAGAACCTTCCTGCTTACTGCGTTTGTCATCCAGCGAGTAGCCGTCGGCAGCCATTTCGTAGAACCAGACATGCTCGGTGGCGGGTTTGCTGACCTTGTCTTTTGGCCCCCAGACCTTGGTGAACAACAGAATGGCGGTGCTGACGCCGGCATAGGGCTTGAACACGCCGCTGGGCAGGGTGATGACGGCCTTGAGGTCGCAGCGTTCCACCAGTGTCTGGCGCAAATCCCTGAAGGCCTTGCCGGAGCCGAACAGCACGCCCTGCGGCACGATCACGCAGGCAGTGCCGCCCTTCTTGAGCAGGCGATAGATGTTCTCGACAAACAGCAGCTCGGTCTTGGTGGTAGAGAGCCGCAGGTTTTCATTGATGTCGCCCTTGTCGATGCTGCCGGTAAAGGGCGGATTGGCCAGCACGATGTCGTATTCGGCTTCTTCGTTGTAGCTCTTGCTCAGAGTGTCCTGATAGTCGATGTGCGGCTCGTCGATGCCGTGCATCATCAGGTTCATCAGGCCCAAGCGCACCATGGTGGCGTCTATGTCGTAGCCGTACAGGCTTTCCTGCAGGATGGCCTGAGCCTTTTCGGTCAGTGCGGCAGCGACCGAGGTGCGGACAAAGCCGTCTTCATCGGGCTCAAGGTTCTTGGTTCCTGCATTGATGGCCAACTGGGTGACGATGTACTGGTAGGCGCCCAGCAGGAAGCCTCCAGTGCCGCAGGCAGGGTCGGCTATCTTGTGGCCTAGCTGTGGCTGTACCAGTTCGGCCATCAGCTTGATGATGTGGCGCGGGGTACGGAACTGGCCATTCTTGCCGGCGGTGGCGATCTCGGCTAGCAACATTTCATAGACATCGCCCTGGATGTCCTGGAAGGCTTGACCGTTTTCCCGTGAATCCTTCTCCATCACCTCGAAAATTTCGTCGATGGTCTTCACCGCTTCCACCAGCAGGGCTGGCTTGGGGATGATGAACACGGCGTTCTTCATATGGTGGGTGAAATTGGATTCAGCACCGTTCAGGTCTTTCAGGAAGGGGAATACCTTGCCCTGCACATGTTGCAGCATCTCTTCGGCCTGCATGCGCTTGAACTCACTCCAGCGCAGCGTACGTTTGTCGATGGGACGCTGTTCTGCCACAGGCCAGTTGCGTTCCTCGGGTGGAATCCAGGTACCTTCAAACTTGGATTGGTACGGATCGCTCCAGCCATCTCGTGCGTCGGCCTGGCGCTTCTGATCAAGTTCATCCAGCCGTTTCATGAACAGCAGGTAGGTGATCTGCTCGATGGCGGTGAGCGGGTTGCTGATACCGCCGCTCCAGAACTTGTTCCAGAGCTGGTCGATCTTGCTTTTGAGTTCGGGATTGTTTTGAAGCATGGTGTGCTCTGCTAATTAGGCAGCCAACCGTTCGGTCAGCTGCAGGATCTCGTTGATTTCTAGTGGGCTGAACACGCCACGGATGCCTTGTGGATGGATGACCGTAAAGGGGGCGGTGATCAGGTCTTTCTTCTCCACCTTTTCGCGCTCGATGATGAAGCCCTTCAACAGACTGAGGAATTCCATCTGCCGGCTGCTGAGCGTGGTGTGGGCGCGGATGAATTGGTCAAAGGCGGCGCTGACCTCGTCCGGGAAGCTCCTGAGCACATCAATACCCAGAATGTGGCGGATGAACTGGATGAAGCGCGCCTTGCGGTTCTTGTAGACCTGACGCAGCAGGTCTTCGGTGATGTGCGGATGTTCTTCATGCAGCAGTTCAGCCAGTTGGTTGGCCTCATCTGCACTCAACGTTTCGCCACTCTTGATCTTCTGCAGCACCGGGTTGTGCTCAGTGAGTTCGGCGATCAGGTTTTCCACCATTTCGCGGTAGCGGGTGATACTGACCGCCTCGTGCTGTGGGCCGAACTCCACCCATTCCTTCTTGTGCAGCTCATCGGCCAGATCGAGGTGGGTTTGCTCCTGGCCGCTGGATTGCTCGCGGAATTTCATCAGCGGGCCGAGCTTGGCGACCAGTTCGTCGAAGGCGTCTTCATCCGCCTTGGCCCAGTAGTGGCTGGTTTGCGCGGCGCGGATCAGGGCCTCTTCCTGCTTGACGAAGCCGACCGAGAGTGGCAATTCGCCGATCTGCTCAACGATGCCTTCCTTGAGGGTGTCGGCTTGTTCCTTCTCCTCGCTCAAAACGGCCAGTGAATATTCCAGCAGATCGCGCTCGAAGCGCATGGCCTTGAAATCGGCCTCGGACACGGTGCGGAACAGCGGCTTGATTTCTGCGCGCAGGAACTCAAGGCGCTCGTGGCTGAGGCTGATCCAGAAGTTGTCATCGTCCAGCCGCGCCAGCGCGGCGGCGGCTTCCTTGATCACCACCGACTCTTTGGGTAACGCGGCAATCTGCAGGCGGAGCTTGGCGACTTCACGCGTGGCGATGTCGGCATGGCCGCTGTCATTGGCCTTCTCGATCTTGTCGAGACGCAGGCCCACCAACCGCACCGGGAGCGGCAACTGCGGTTTCAGTTCCTTGCCCTTGGGGTTGAGCTTGAAGTATTCGAAGTTGTCCCAGCAGTCGAGAATCAGGAACACATCCTTTTCAAGGCACCAGGGCTTGGGCTTGCTGGTTTCCAGCAGGCGTGTGCCGCGCCCGACCATCTGCCAGAACTTGGTGTACGAGTAGACCGGCTTGGCGAACACGAGGTTGACGATTTCGCGCACATCGATGCCGGTGTCGAGCATGTCCACGCTGATGGCGATGCGAGGCATGTCGTTGTTGGTGAATTGATCGAGCAGCCCACCTTTCCCGTAGACGCGCGGGTCATCCGACACCAGCACCTTTGCAAGCTCACCGTGGTACTGCGGGTAGAGCTTGTCGAAGATTTCTTCCATGCGCCGGGCATGGGCCTTGGTGGCGCAAAAGAAGATAGTCTTGCCTGGCAGCACGCCGTTGGCGTCCTTGATGGCCTCCTCCATGAATTCACGGACGATCAGGGTGTTGGTGCCCTTGTTGATCACCTGCTTTTCAAGCTGAGTGCCCTCGAAGTTGATGTCTTCAACTTCCTTGCCCTGGAGGATCAGCTTCTTCTGGTCTTCCAGCGAAATGGTGCGCTTGCTGATGCCCTCCATCTGGAACTTGGTCTGAATCTTCATGACCTGGAAGTTGCAAAGGTAGGGCGGCACGTTGTTCACGGCTTCTTCATAGGTGTAGGCAAACGTGGGAATGCCATCTTCGCAATGAAAAAGCTGGAAGGTGTTGTGGTCGATGATGTCGGTCGGCGTGGCCGTGAGGCCCAGCGTGATGGTCTTGAAGTAGTCCAGCACTTCGCCAAAGGTGTTGTAGATGGAGCGATGGCTTTCATCGACGACGATGAAATCGAAGAAGTGAGGCGACAGGTGCTGTGCCTCATCCCGGATAATGTTGAGCATCGTCGGGTAGGTGGCGACATACACACGGCGATCCGTCGCGATCAGCTTTTCACCCACATTGGGCCAGCGCGGCTCGTTGGGCATGTGCTCCTTGAAGGCTGCCAGTGCTTGTTCACGCAACGCTATACGGTCCACGAGGAACAGCACTTTTTCTGCATGGCCAGCCCGCATCAAGGCATCGACCATGGCGATGCAGGTGCGGGTCTTGCCGGTGCCGGTGGCCATCACCAGCAGGAAATCGCGCTTCTTCTGTTCGATGCCTTCGAGCACCGAGCGTATCGCGCGAATCTGGTAATCACGTCCGGCAATCGAGGTGTTGATGAATTCCTGCGTCAGCGGCTTGCGATTGCGACGGATGTAGGCGAAGCGTTCGAGATCGTCGCGGGTGGGAAAGCCAACCACCTTGCGCGGCGGCGCGTTCTCCAGATCCCAGAAATAGAGCTCGTGGCCGTTGGTGTAGAAGCAGAATGGCAGCTCACCACCCAGCTGGTTCTGAATGTTGTAGCAGTATTGCTTGGCCTGCTCGCGGCCAATGGCGGCATCGCGGCTGGTCTTCTTGGCCTCGATCACTGCCAGGGGTTTGCGGTCTTTGCCGAGCAGGACGTAGTCGCTGAACTGGTGGCCCTCGTAGGGCGTGCGCGGCTCGGCCACGCCCACTGGCAAGGCGGTGAGGATGTCGAATTCCTCGACAACCTGGGTGGGGTCTTTGACGTTCCAGCCTGATAACGCGAGTTGCTGGTCAATCAAGTCGGCTCGTGTCTGTGCCTCGGATTTAGACATGCCTAGCCTCCCTGGCGATGCGGAAACGTTGGCTACATGCGGCCATTTCCTCGGTCTGGAACGCGGGCACGTTGCCGCAAGTGTGATCGTCGCGGATGTCGAGGCTGAAAATACTTTTTCTAGTCTTCATTTCTCACCGCCTTGATTGATGCGAAGCCACTTTGCTCCACGCCCCTTGCCGGTCGATTCGATCAGTCCCTCAGACTTCATCGCCCGCAATACCAGCCGTACCATGTCCCGGCTCACGCCCGGGCAGGCTTCTTCAATCTCGGAAATCGAGAACGGCAGGGTGCGCCCCAGAACTTCCGTCCGCACCCGGTCGCCTTTGCTGCCACGTCCCCGCTCGATGGTGCCGACACGCTCCTCGAACTCGCGATAGGCCCGTAGCAAGGCACCCCAGAAGTAATCAAGCCAGGGTTTGACGTTGTGCTGCCCCTGGTGCCAACCCTGAGAGCTGGCTTCCAGCGTCTCGTAATAACCTTCCTTGGTATCCTCGAAGATGCGTTCCAGGCTGATGTAGCGGCCCACGGCATAGTCGAAGTGGTAGAGCAGCAGCAAGGTCAGCAGGCGGGACATGCGGCCATTGCCGTCGGGGAAGGGGTGGATGCACAGGAAGTCGAGCATCGCCAGTGGCACCAGCACCAGTGGGTCGGCCAGGTGCTGGTCCAATGCGGTGGCGTAGCGCCCGGTCAGATCAGCCATTGCCATCGGCGCCAGATGCGCCGCGACCGGCTGGAAGCGCAGCCGCGACGTGCCGTCCGGGTGGCGCTCGATGATGTCGTTGTTGGTCGCCTTCCAGCGCCCGCCCGCCTGCGGCATATAACGGTACAGCAGGGTGTGCAGTTGCAGCACTACGCCTTCGCTGAAGGGCATGTGTGCAGCAGACTCATGAATCAGCGCCAGGGCATCACGGTAGCCGGCGATTTCCTGTTCGGAACGGCTCTTTGGCGTTGCGTTGCGGATGACCAGAGACTTCAACCGCGAGGGTGCGACGACAACGCCTTCCAACCGATTGGATGACTCGGTGGACTCCACCACGGCGATCTGGCGTAGCCCATTGAGAGCTTCGGGCGACTGCGCGGCAAAGAGTTGCTGCTTCCCTTGGTACTCGCCCAGTGTGCGCAACGTGGCAGCCTGGACGCCATCGAAGCGAAGCGCGGCAAGGAACTCGGGTGTGAGCGAGTGCATGGAATGCGAGTTTAGGCTGTATAAATGGGGTAATCATAGTCACTAAATGGGGTATTGTCCCCACAAATACCTCATTAAAGGTGTTTGATTACCCCCATTTCCAGCGACCCGCCTTGGGCTCAATCCAGCCAAGCGCTACCGAACGCTACTGAGTGTTGAAAAATCGTCACACGTTAAACAAGAAGTTCATCACATCCCCATCCTTCACGACATACTCCTTGCCCTCGGCACGCATCTTGCCCGCATCCTTGGCACCCTGCTCGCCCTTGTAGGCGATGAAGTCGTCAAACGCAATCGTCTGCGCGCGGATGAAGCCACGCTCGAAGTCGCCGTGGATCACGCCGGCTGCCTGCGGTGCGGTATCGCCAATGCGGATGGTCCAGGCACGCACTTCCTTCACGCCGGCGGTGAAGTAGGTCTGCAGGCCGAGCAGCTTGAAGCCGGCGCGGATCAGGCGGTTCAGGCCGGGTTCGTCCTGGCCCAGCTCCTGCAGGAACATGGCGC
The DNA here is from genome assembly GCF_036312245.1 of Brachymonas sp. J145. Lineage (NCBI taxonomy): Bacteria > Pseudomonadati > Pseudomonadota > Betaproteobacteria > Burkholderiales > Comamonadaceae > Allobrachymonas > Brachymonas sp. J145. The sequence goes on from NZ_JAZDCI010000001.1 coordinate 301,966, forward strand.
GGTCTTCGTCTTCCATCTCGGCCAGTTCGGATTCGATCTTGGCGCAGATCGCCACCACCGGCGCATCGCCGTGGGCCTTGGCAAATTCCTTCAGGCGATCCAGCAGCGGGTTGTTCTCGAAGCCGTCTTCGGCCACGTTGCCGACGAACATGGCCGGCTTGGCGGTGATCAGGCAGAGCTGCTTGATCAGGGCCTGCTGCTCGTCCGTCAGGTCGAGCACGCGCACCGGCTTGCCTTCCAGCAGGCCGGTCTGCACCACATCGAGTGCCTTCACCATGGCGATGGCTTCCTTGTCGTTGCCGGATTTGGACGCCTTGGTGTAGCGCTGCAGCGCCTTCTCCACCGTGCCCAGGTCGGCCAGGCAGAGCTCGGTCTGGATCACCTCGATATCGGCAATCGGATCGACCTTGCCGGAAACGTGCACCACGTTGGGATCTTCAAAGCAACGCACCACGTTGACGATGGCATCGGTTTCGCGGATGTGGGCCAGGAACTGGTTGCCCAGGCCTTCGCCCTTGCTGGCGCCCGCCACCAGACCGGCAATGTCCACAAACTCGACGATGGCCGGCACCACGCGCTCAGGCGTGATGATCTCGGCCAGCTGGTCCAGGCGCGGATCCGGCACTTCCACCACGCCGGTGTTCGGCTCGATGGTGCAGAAGGGATAGTTCTCGGCGGCGATGCCGGCCTTGGTCAGGGCGTTGAACAGGGTGGACTTGCCCACGTTGGGCAGGCCCACGATGCCGCATTTGAGGCTCATGGTGATTCCTTGGGTGATGCTCGGGCAAGGGGCCACGCGCGGGGCCGCGCCTTGCGAAAAAGTCGGAGGTCTGGGCAGGCTGCCGCCCAATCTTCCAAGTGTATGCGAAGCCGGCCTAAAATGGCCTTTTCTGTACCGGGATCCTGTCATGTCCTTCCATACCTATGATGTTTGCATCCGCGGCAGCGGCATCGTCGGACGCGCACTGGCCCTGCTGCTGGCGCGCCACCGCCTGCATGTGGGACTGGTAGAGTCACCCGCCTTCCCCGGCCAGCAGGCCGATATCCGCGCCTACGCCATCAACCACAAGTCGCAGGCCCTGCTCGCCAGCCTCAAGTGCTGGCCCGGCCCGGACAAGGCGACGCCGATCAAGGAAATGCGCGTCTGGGGCGATGTGCAATCGCAGACCGTGTTCAGCGCCAGCCAGCTGCAGCAGGAGGCCATGACCTGGATCGCCGATGTGCCCACGCTGGAGCACATGCTGCAGCAGGCCTGCCAGTACCAGGGCGGCATCGAGGTCATCACGGCGGAACAGGCCGAAGCCGATCCGGCACCACTCACCGTGATCTGCGAAGGCAAGCACAGCACGACCCGCGCCGAGCTTGGCGTGGAATACGACGTCACGCCCTACCGCCAGACCGCCATCGCCACGCGCGCCACGCTGGACGCGCCGCACCGCCAGATCGCCTGGCAGTGGTTTGCCCACACCGGCAACAACAGCGAAATCCTCGCCTTCCTGCCGCTGGGCGGCCCGGACGGGCAGGAAGTCGGCATTGTCTGGTCGGTCGATCGCGGCCGTGTGCCCGAGCTGCTGGCACTGGACGATGCCGCCTTTGCCGCCGCGCTGGACAGCGCCGCCCACCTGCAGCCGAACGAGGCACCGAGCGTGACCGGCGTGCAGCGCCGCGTCGCCTGGCCGCTGCAGCTGGGCATGGCGCAGCGCTGGGTCGGCAGCCAGCTCGCCGCCGATGGCAAGACGCGCCTGAGCTGGGCGCTGGCCGGCGATGCCGCGCACAGCGTGCACCCGCTGGCCGGCCAGGGCCTGAACCTGGGCCTGGCCGATGTGGCGCTGCTGGGCGAAATTCTCGGCAAGCGCCCGCTGTGGCGCAGTACCGGCGACATGCACCTGCTGCGTCAGTACGAGCGCACGCGCAAAGCCGCCAGCGCACCGCTGATTGCCGGCATGGACGGCATCCAGCGCCTGTTCTCGCACAATGCCGCCGGCGTGCGCCAGTTACGCAATCTGGGCATGGCACTGTTCGATCGCAGTGGCCCGGTGAAGGACTGGGTCGCGCGTCGCGCCATGGATTGACACATTTTTCCGCTAAAGTAGAACCTTCTACATAATCATCGGGCAGCTGACTGCCTGGCACTGCCCATGAATTTCCACCGCCTGGCAGCCTGTGCGCTGCTTCCCGCTTCCCTGTTGACGCTGACCGCCTGCCAGCAGGATGCCACCAAGCCCGCCACACCGGCTTCTGCTGCCGCGCCTGTCGCTGCGGCCCCGGCCAGTGCCAGCGCCGATGCCATGGCCGCCCTGCAGCAGACGCTGGAGCAGCGCATTCCGCAACTCAGCGGCCACATCCTGGAAGTCAGCCCCAGCCCCATGCCCGGCCTGTACGAGGTACTGGCCAGCGGTAACAACCTGTTCTATACCGATGCCCAGGGCGATTTCCTGCTGAACGGCTCGATGCTCGAAACGCGCACGCAGAATGACCTGACCGCCGAGCGCATCGACCAGCTGAACGCCATCGCCTTTGACCAGCTGCCGGCGCAAGACGCCTTTGTCACCAAGCGCGGCGATGGCAGCCGCCAGCTGGCGGTGTTCAGCGATCCCAACTGCCCGTTCTGCCACCGTCTGGAAGAATCGCTGGCCAAGATCGACAACATCACCATCCATACCTACCTGCTGCCGATCCTGGGCGACAACTCGGTCCAGCGCGCCGGCCAGGTCTGGTGTGCGACAGACCGCGTCAAGACCTGGGAAGACTGGATGCTGCGCAAGGCCGAACCGGCGGCAGCTGCTGCCAGTTGCGACACCGGTGCGCTGGAACGCAACGTCGCCTTTGCCCAGCACCACGGCATTACCGGCACGCCGGCGCTGATCTTTGCCAATGGCAAGCGTGTCAGCGGCGCAATCCCGACCGAGGAAATCGAAAAACTGTTGGCAGAAAGCCAATAAGCCCGATCCGGGCCGCGCATTTCACCCGCCGGCGTGCGGAATTCCCGCCGGCCGGAATCAATTTGTTCGACAATCAGGGGTTCCCCGCAATAGACAGCCTGGCGTCAGCCGCACGCCAGGTGCAACTTGCGGCTACCCGAGCCTGACCCATGCTGCCGCAAACCAGTCGCCATTTCATCCGTGCCATCCTGTACCTGGGCTGTGTGCCCATGGCCTTGCTGGCGATCCTGATGTGGCTGGTGCATGACGAACTGCACGGCTTTGTCGCGGTGGCGCTGGCCAGCTATGCCGGCATCGTGGTCGCCTTCCTCGGCGGCGTGCACTGGGGCATCGGCCTGCGCATTGGCGTGCATGCACCCAAGTTCCACTTCATCTGGGGCGCGATTGCCGCTTTCTGCGGCTGGTTCGGCACCATGATGATGCCGGCCGCCGGCATGCCTTTCCTCGCGCTGATGTTCGTCATCTGCTACGTGGTGGATGACCGCACCTGGGTACGCGCCGGCCTGAGCGAATGGCTGACCGCACGCTTCCACTCCACCGTGATCGCCGTCTTGAGCTGCCTGGCGGGCGCCGCCGGCTCCATGTAAGGCTGCTGCCGGTGGCGGCACAGCCAGCGTCCTGCTGCGCTATGCTTGCCGCATGGCCAAGAAAAAATCTTCCGCTTCTGCAGCGACCCCGGTACAGGCAAGTCCTGCAGCCGCCCCCGCCCCCATCAGCTACCAGGTATCGGCAGCCGATCCGCATCAACACCTGTTCCAGGTCCAGATGGTGGTACAGCAACCCGCTGCCCAGCAGGAACTGATGCTGCCGGTCTGGATTCCGGGCAGCTACCTGATCCGCGAATTTGCGCGTCACCTGCAACAGCTGCGCGCCAGCCAGGACGGCAAGCCCTGCCGCGTGGTGCAACTGGACAAGCACCGCTGGGTGGTGGAATGCTGCGCCGGCAAGCCGCTGACGGTCAGCTACCAGGTCTACGCCCACGACAACTCGGTGCGCACGGCCTGGCTCGATGCCGACCGTGGCTTCTTCAACCCGACCAGCCTGTGCCTGCAGGCCAAGGGCCGCGCCAGGGTGCCGCATGCGATCACGGTGGCATCGCCCAATCCGGCCTGGCGGCTGGCGACCGGACTGGATCCGGAACAGGTCGATACCCAGGGCTTTGGCCGCTATCTGGCCCCCGATTACGACACGCTGGCCGACAGCCCGTTTGAACTGGGCGATTTCTGGGACGCCAGCTTCACGCTGTACGGCGTGCCGCACCGCCTGGTGGTGGCGACACCGCCTCCCGGTTTTGACGGCGAACGCCTGCTGGCTGACACCGAGCGCATCTGCAAGACCCAGATGCAGTTCTGGCACGGCAGCAAGCCCAAGGGCAAGCTGCCGTTCACACGCTATGTGTTCATGCTCAACGCCGTGGACGACAGCTATGGCGGCCTGGAGCACCTCAACAGCACCGCGCTGATCGCCAGCCGAAAGCACCTGCCGCGCCACGGCGCCGATACCGGCGAGGACTACATCACGCTGCTCGGCCTGATCAGCCACGAATATTTCCACACCTGGAACGTGAAGCGCCTGCGTCCGGCCAGCCTCACGCCGTATGACTACAGCCGCGAGAACTACACCAGCCTGCTCTGGTTCTTCGAGGGCTTTACCAGCTACTACGACGACCTGCTGCTGCTGCGCGCCGGCTGTATCGAAACGGCTGACTACCTGCGCCTGCTGACCAAGGCGATCGAGCAGGTGCGCGGCACGCCGGGCCGGCTGCAGCAAAGCGTGGCGCAATCCAGCTTCGAGGCCTGGACCAAGTACTACCGCCCCGATGCCAACACCGCCAATGCCACTGTCAGCTATTACACCAAGGGCGCGCTGGTTGGCCTGTGCCTGGATCTGACGCTGCGCCAGGAAGGCCAGACCACGCTCGATGCCGTGATGCGCGCGCTCTACCAGCGCTGCTTTGCCGAGGTCGCTGACGAGCAGGAGCGCGGCCTGCGCGAGAAGGATGTGCTGCAGGTGCTGGAACAGCTGGCTGGCCGCAGCTTCGCGCCCGAGATCAAGGCCTGGGTGCATGGCCGTGGCGAACTGCCGCTGGAAGAATTGCTGAACGCGCATCAGGTGCAGGTCGAGCGCAGCCCGGCCAGCCTGGATCGCCAATGGGGCCTGCGCTGCAAGGAAGGCAGCAGCATCCAGGTGCAATCGGTCTGGCGCGATGGCGCGGCGGAACAGGCCGGCCTGGCCGCAGGTGACGAATGGCTCGGCATCCGCCTGCCGGCGACCGATGGCGCCGGCCAGCATGCGGCCTGGCGCGTCGGCAGCCTGCAGGAAGTGCACAACTACCTGCCGGCCAAGGCCAAGGGCAAGACCGCACCGGGCTGCATCGCCATCGTGGCGCGTGACAAGCGCCTGCTGGAGCTGCCGTTCGCGCTGCCCAGGGAGCCGATGGAGCAATGGAAGCTGGTCGAGGCCAGGGCAGAGCATCAGCCGGACGAGCCGTCGAAAAAGAAAAATGGCAAGAAGAGCGGCAAGGCTGACAAGCCAGCCAAGGCCGTCAGGCTAACCGGAGAGTGGCCATGGCACTGAACGCCCCCAGCCACCTGCTCTACCTGCACGGTTTCCGCTCCTCGCCGCAATCGGCCAAGGCGCGTTTCGTCGCCGACTGGATGCAGCAGCACCAGCCCGGTGTCGTCTGGTGCTGCCCGCAGCTGCCGCCCTCGCCGGCGGAGGCGATCGCGCTGCTGCAGCAGCTGACGCAGCACTGGCCACAGGCCTGCAGCGCCGTGATCGGCTCGTCACTCGGTGGCTTTTATGCGGCACACATGGCGGCAGCGCGCGGCTGGCGCAGCGTGCTGTTGAATCCGGCCGTGCATCCGGCACGCGATCTGGCACGCTATATCGGCGACAACACCGCCTGGCATGACCCGTCCGAGCACTTCTATTTCCAGGAAGCCTATATCGACGAACTGCGCGGTATCGAGCAGCAGACGCTGGCGCTGGAAGCCGAACGGCAGGCCAACGCCACGCTGGCACCGGCGTTTGCGCTGATCTGCGAAGGCGACGAAGTGCTGGACTGGCGCGAGATGACGGCGCGCCACGCGCGGGCGCAGCAGCGTGTGCTGCCGGGCAATGACCATGCGATCAGCGACTTTCCGCAGCACTGGCCGGAGCTGGCGGATTTCCTGCAACTGGGTGCTGCGCAAGGTCAGCCCGCATAAAACTCCCGCCGGGCGGGCAAACATGGGAAAATAGCCCGCTTATGTTTGCCATGTTTGAAGAGTCCGGAAAGTATCTGGCCGGACGCATCCTTTCCCAGGCGGAAGCCTCCTCCCAGATCGAACTCGATTCCGGCAAGCGCGTCAAGGTCAAGCAGGCCCACATCGTGCTCACGTTTGACAAGCCGACGCCAGCCGAACTGCTGGCGCAAGCCCGGAGCCTGAGCGCCGATATCGACGTGCAACTGCTGTGGGAATTCGCCCCCGAAGACGAATTCAGCTTCCGCGAGGTCGCCTGCGACTATTTCCAGGATCCTGCTTCCACCGTGGAGCAGGCTGCCACGCTGCTGGCGATTTTCAACGCGCCGCACTATTTCCGCCGCGCCGGTGGCCCCAAGGGCCGCTTCAGGAAAGCGCCGGAGGAAATCGTGCAGCAGGCGCTGCTGGCGATCGAGAAAAAGCGCCAGATCCAGCTGCAGATCGATGCCTGGGCCGCCGAGCTGGTGGCCGGCAGCTGCCCGCAGCCGGTGCGCGAGCAGCTCTACCGCATCCTGTTCAAGCCGGACAAGAATGGTCCCGAGTACAAGGCCGTGGTGCAGGCCGCGCGCGATGCCAAATTGGCCCCGCTGGAGCTGCTGCAGCGCGCCGGTGCCATCGATTCGCCCTACCAGTTCCACTGGCAGCGCTTCCTGTTCGAATTCTTCCCGCGCGGCACCGAGTTTCCGCCGCTGCAGCCGGTGCAGATCGACGACAGCGAGCTGCCGCTGGCCGAGGTGCAGGCCTATTCGATTGACGATTCCAGCACCACCGAGATTGACGATGCCCTGTCCGTGACCGGCCTGGGCAGTGGCAAGGTGACGCTGGGCGTGCATATTGCCGCACCCGGCCTGGCCGTGCAGCCCGGCGACGCCATCGACAAGGTGGCGCGCGAGCGCCAGTCCACCGTCTACATGCCCGGCTACAAGATCACCATGCTGCCGGGCGATGTGGTCGAACACTACACGCTGGGTGCCGGCCAGCCGCGCCCGGCACTGTCCTTTTACGCCACCTTCGACGAAAAGACGCTGGAGCTGCAGGACACGCGCAGCGCGGTCGAACGCGTGCCGATCGCGCACAACCTGCGCCTTGACGTGCTGGACCCGATCGTCACGCCGCAGTGGCTGGACGACCCGGCCGGCAGCACCGACATGGCCGAGCTGCAGGCGCTGCGCCCCGAACTGGTGTTCCTGTGGAAACTGGCGCAGCAGCTCAAGGCACGCCGCGAAGTGATCCGCGGCAAGCCCGATGTGCAGACCCGCCCGGACTACAACTTCCGCTTGATCCGCGATGAGGCACTGAAGTATGCGCCGCCGGATGGCAGCGAAACCGTGGTGATTGAGCAGCGCCAGCGTGGCGCACCGCTGGACCTGATCGTCGCCGAAGCAGCGATCCTGGTGAACCACCACTGGGGCCAGCTGCTGGCCACCGGCGGCGTTCCCGGCATCTACCGCAGCCAGGCGGCGCTGGCGCCCGGCGTCAAGGTGCGCATGGGCACCAAGGCGATCCAGCACGCCGGCCTCGGCGTGCCCTGCTATGCCTGGAGCACCTCGCCGCTGCGCCGCTACGTTGACCTGGTGAACCAGTGGCAGCTGATTGCTGCCATCCGCCATGGCGCCGCTGCGGCGCTGGTGGCCCCGTTCAAGCCCAAGGATGCCGAGCTGTTCGGCATCATCTCGGCGTTTGAAGGCGCGCATGCCGGCTACCAGGCCTACCAGCGCAACATGGAGCGCTTCTGGACGCTGCAGCATATCCAGCGCCACGGCATCACCGAGCTGACCTGCAGCGTGATCAAGGAAGGCGTGGTGCGCGCCAATGACCTGCCGCTGGTGATCGACGTGATCGGCACCGACGCCATGCCGCGCAACGCACAGGTGCGCGTCAAGCTCGGCACGGTGAACCTGATGTCACTGGACGTGACCGGTGTCGTCACCACGCGTCTGGGCGACAGCCCGCAAGCCAGCCTGAGCGATGACGGCAACGAGGATGACGAGGACGATCTGGCCGCCGGTCCGCTGGCGATCGCGGTCGACGTGAACGAGGCCGACGCGCCGGAGGCTGCCGTCTCCTGATACGGGCACAGCGCCGGCCCCGGCCTACAATGGCTGGCAGGCGCTGTCCCGGCGCCCCTGTTTCCTGTAGGTTCTTGTCGAGTCCATGCCGATGTCTGCCTCTCCCGCTTCCGTCGACCGCTATGCCGTGATCGGCCACCCGGTCAGCCACAGCCGTTCTCCCTGGATCCACACCCGCTTTGCCGACATGACTGGCCAGGCGCTGGTCTACACCGCCATCGATAGTCCGGAAGACGACTTTGCCGGTACGCTGCAACGCCTGCAGCAAGACGGCTTTGCCGGCGCCAACGTGACGGTGCCGTTCAAGCTGGAGGCGTTTGCGCTGGCCGACAGCCGCAGCACGCGTGCCACGCTGGCCGGTGCCGCCAACACCCTGATCTGGCAGCGCCACGGCGACCAGCTGCAGCTGCATGCCGACAACACCGATGGCATCGGCCTGGTGCGCGATATCGTGCACAACGCCGGCGTGCCGCTGACCGGCCAGCACATCCTGCTGCTCGGTGCCGGTGGCGCGTCCGCCGGCGTGCTCGGCGTACTGCTGGAGGAGCGCCCGGCCTCCATCACCATCGCCAACCGCAGCATCGCCAAGGCCGAGGCGCTGGCCGCTTCGCACGCCGACTGGGCCGCACAGCATGGCAGCACGCTGCAGGCGATCAGCCTGGAGCAGGTGCTGGCCGATGCCGCCCTGCCGCAGGCGTTTGACGTGGTCATCAACGGCACCTCCAGCAGCCTGTCGGGCAAGCCGCTGCTGCTGCCGGCGCTGCATCTGGCACCGCATGCGCTGGTCTACGACATGATGTACGGCCCGGCCGCGCGTCCGTTCCTGCAGCACGCCGCCAGCCTGGGCGCACAGACGCGCGACGGCCTCGGCATGCTGGTGGAACAGGCCGCCGAAGCCTTCCGCCTGTGGCGCGGCGTGCAGCCGGCCACTGCCCCGCTGCTGGCCAGCCTGCGCCAGGAGGTCGATGCCGCATGAAGCGCCTGCTGCAGCTGCTCGGCTGGATCGTGCTGGCAGGCCTGCTGCTGCAGCTGTTCTTTGTCGCGCGCGTGTTGCTGATGCGCGTGGTCGACCCGCAATCGACCAGCTTCCAGCGTGCCGAAATGGCGCGCCTGGTATCCCAGGGTGAATTCGGCTGGCGCCAGCAATGGGTACCCTACGAGCAGATTTCCGATCACCTGAAGCGCGCCGTGATCGCCTCCGAAGACAGCGATTTCGTCAACCACGGTGGCGTCGAGTGGGAAGCGATCCAGGCCGCTCGGACGCGCAATGCGGCGGCCGAAGCGCGTGCCCAGGCACAGGTCAAGCGCGCCGAAGAGCAGATGGCGCGCGCCCAGCAACGGGCCCAGCAGCGCATCGAGCGTCTGGAAAAACAGGGCAGGCCAGTGGATGACAAGCTGCGCGCCGTCGCCGAAGGCACGGCTTCCTCACCCGCCGACCGGGTACGGCCGCCCAAAATCCGCGGCGGCTCCACCATCAGCCAGCAGCTGGCCAAGAACCTGCTGCTATCAAGCGAGCGCACGTTGCTGCGCAAGGGCCAGGAGCTGCTGCTGACGCAGTACCTGGAGCTGTTCCTGGACAAGCGTCGCATTCTCGAGATCTACCTGAACAACGTGGAGTTTGGTTCCGGCATTTTTGGCGCCGAAGCCGCCGCACAGCACTATTACGGCAAGCCGGCCAGCAAGCTCAGCGCACTGGAGGCGGCGCGCCTGGCCGTCATGCTGCCGCGCCCGCGCTATTACGAGCAGAACTTCCGCTCCGGCTACCTGGGCAGCCGCGCCAGCACGATTGCCGCGCGCGCGCGCGGCGTGGCCCTGCCCTGACATGGCGATCCGCATTTTGGGCATTGATCCCGGCCTGCGCACCACCGGCTTCGGCGTGATCGAGGCCGAGGGCCTGCAGCTCAACTATGTCGCCAGCGGCACCATCCGCACCGTCAGCCGCAAGATCGAGCAGCAGGACGAGCTGCCGCACAAGGGCGACCTGCCGGCACGCATCAAGCTGTTATGCGAAGGCATCAGCGAGGTGATCGAGACCTATCGGCCCGATGTCGCTTCGCTGGAAATCGTGTTCGTCAACGTCAACCCGCAGGCCACGCTGCTGTTGGGACAGGCGCGCGGCGCCTGCCTGGCCACGCTGGTGGGTCGCCAGCTGCCAGTAGCCGAATATACCGCGCTGCAGATGAAGAAGGCGGTGGCCGGTCATGGCCGCGCCAGCAAGGCGCAGATCCAGGAAATGGCGCGCCGCCTGCTCAACCTGAATGGCCTGCCCGGCACCGATGCCGCCGACGCGCTCGGCCTGGCGATCACGCACGCGCACGCGCGCGGCACCATGCTGCAGCTGGCCAAGGCCACGCCGCTGCAGCGCAAGGCGCATGCGTTGTACAAGGGAGGGCGCAGTTACTGAGGCCGCGCCAGAGCGCGCTTCAGATACGCTGGAACACCAGCACGGCAAAGAACACGCACAGCACCACGATGGTCCAGCTGAACAGCCGGATGCTCTGGCGCTTGTAGCGTTCATTGCGCGTGAACAGGTAGAGCACCATAGTGCCGCCGCTGAGCAGCAGCATCAGGAAAAACAGGACGCGGACAATCGCCATGGCTCAGGACTGCGGACAAGCGCCGCTGCTTACCACTGCATGGCGAGTTCGCCGAAGCCCTTGGGCGCGGCACGCTCGCTGTCAAAGCTGACGATGTCGTAGGCATCGGGCTGGCTGAGCAGCTCGCGCAGCAGCACGTTGTTCATCGCATGGCCGGAACGGTAGGCGCTGTAGGCCGCCAGCAGCGGGTGGCCGATCAGGTACAGGTCGCCCATGGCGTCCAGGATCTTGTGCTTGGCGAATTCATCGTCGTAACGCAGGCCGTCGGCGTTGAGCACGCGGTAGTCGTCCATCACGATGGCGTTGTCCAGGCTGCCGCCCAGCGCCAGACCGTGCGAACGCATCATTTCCACATCCTTGGTAAAGCCGAAAGTGCGGGCGCGCGCGATGTCACGCGTGTAGACACCGGAAGACATGTCAAATTCGACGCTCTGGCCGGTGGAATCGACTGCCGGGTGGGCAAAGTCGATCTGGAAACGCAGCTTGAAGCCGTGGTAGGGCTCGAGGCGGGCCCACTTGCCCTTCTCGCCCTCGCCTTCACGCACCTCGACCGGGCGCGTGACGCGGATGAATTTCTTGGGTGCGCGCTGCTTCACGATACCTGCACTCTGCAGCAGGTAGACGAAGGAGGACGCGGAACCGTCGAGGATCGGTACTTCCTCGGCAGTGATGTCGATATACAGGTTGTCGATGCCCAGGCCAGCGCAGGCGGACATCAGGTGCTCCACCGTATGCACTTTCACATCGCCATTGGAGATGGTCGAGGCCAGGCGGGTATCGGTCACGGATTCGGCCGAAATCGGGATATCTACCGGATTCGGCAGATCCACGCGGCGAAACACGATGCCGGTATCAACGGCAGCGGGACGCAGGGTGAGCTCGACACGCTGACCGCCATGCAGGCCTACGCCTACTGCCTTGGTCAGGGTCTTGATGGTTCTCTGTTCTAGCATGTCCCCATTGTAGAAGCGCCAGGCTTCTGCCGTGTTTGAAGTTGTTTATGGTCTGGATAGCTTCCCTGCCAACTGGGCGGAACCGGACTGCCAGACTGGCGCAGATGCGCTGCAGGCGGTGCGTGTTGCGCACGTACGGACAGGCAGCCGTACGCGCGCAACCAAGCAGGAGTCGTCACGTCATCGCTGTCTGCAGGCAGACAGGGTCAGACGTTCTGGCCGAGGGGTTCAGGCCCCAGCCGGTCAATGCTCGCAGATCAGTCTGCCTGCTTGCGCAGGAAGGCCGGAATCTCGAAATCGTCCATGCCGCTGGAAGCCAGCTTGTCGACGCGTTCAGCCGCATGGGTGCGGTCCACGCCACGGCTGCTGCCCCACACGCTGGCACCCATGCCACCGGACGGCGCCACACCGCTCATGGTCGGCATCGCAGCGGCTTGCGGCATGCTGTTGGTGTTCACGTACACCGGCATGTCATCAGTACCTGTACGGTTGCTGATGACCTGCATCGGCACATTCTGGCGCTGCGCCTGCTGGCGGCTCAGGCCAGTGGCAACCACGGTCACGCGCAGGTCGTCGCCCATGTTCTGGTCGTAGGCGGTACCGTAGATCACGTGTGCGTCCGGGGAAGCGTAGGCACGGATGGTGTTCATCGCCAGCTGCGATTCCTTCAGCTTCAGGCTGCCCTGGGCTGCAGTGATCAGCACCAGCACGCCCTTGGCGCCGGACAGATCGATGCCTTCCAGCAGCGGGCAGGCCACGGCCTGCTCGGCAGCGATGCGGGCACGATCCGGGCCGCTGGCAGTCGCGGTACCCATCATGGCCTTGCCGGGCTCGCCCATCACCGTCTTCACGTCTTCGAAGTCGACGTTCACGTGGCCAGGCACGTTGATGATTTCGGCGATACCGCCGACGGCGTTCTTCAGCACGTCGTTGGCGTGGGCAAATGCCTCTTCCTGCGTCACGTCATCGCCCAGCACTTCCTGCAGCTTCTCGTTCAGCACCACGATCAGGGAATCGACGTTGGCTTCCAGTTCGGACACGCCGGAATCGGCGTTGGTCATGCGGCGGCCACCTTCCCATTCGAAGGGCTTGGTCACCACGCCCACGGTCAGGATGCCCATTTCGCGTGCCACACGGGCAATCACGGGCGCTGCACCAGTACCGGTACCGCCGCCCATGCCGGCCGTCAGGAACAGCATGTGAGAGCCTTCGATGGCAGAGCGGATCTCCTCGACCGCGACTTCGGCGCAATCACGGCCCTTCTCGGGCTTGCTGCCAGCGCCCAGGCCGGTCGTGCCGAGCTGGATCACGCGGTGTGCCGAGCTGCGGGCCAGTGCCTGGCCGTCGGTGTTGGCGCAGATGAATTCCACGCCCTGCACGCCGCTCTCGATCATGTGTTGCACGGCGTTGCCGCCGCCGCCACCCACGCCCATCACCTTGATCTGGGTGCCTGCGTGGAACTCTTCGGTTTCGATCATTTCGATGCCCATCTGTACTCTCCTTGCTTGAGTAAAAAATACCTTGGTTTGCCTGTGGTGACGTTTAGAGCCTGTCGGGGCTTGCCTTGCGGCGAATCAAATCGGTGTGCTGCATCAGAAGTTCCTCACGATCAGATCCTTGATGCGGCCGAACACGCCCTTCATGGACGCGTCCTTCTTGCGGATATTGGTGTGCTCGCGCAGCTGCGACATGCGCATGTCCTCGAGCATGCCCATGACGACGGCAGCACGCGGCTGCGACACCATGTCGGCCAACGCACCACGGTAGCCCGGCGTGCCGACGCGTACCGGCTTGAGAAAGATGTCCTCGCCCAGCTCGACCATGCCCGGCATCACGGCGCTGCCGCCGGTCAGCACCACGCCGGACGACACCAGGTGTTCAAAGCCGGAGCCCTGCACTTCCTTCTGCACCAGCGAAAAAATCTCTTCCACGCGCGGCTCGATCACGCCGGCCAGCACCTGCTTGCTCAGCAGGCGCGGCGGGCGGCCACTCAGGCCGGCGACTTCGATATGCGTTTCCGGATCGGCCATCAGCTGCTTGGCGCAGCCGTTCTGCAGCTTGATGTCTTCCGCGTCTTCGGTCGGCGTGCGCAGCGCCATGGCGATATCGCTGGTGATCAGCTCGCCAGCCACCGGCAGCACCGCCGTGTGGCGGATCGTGCCGCCGGCAAACACGGCGATGTCGGTGGTGCCGGCGCCAATGTCGACCAGCACCACGCCCAGCTCGCGCTCGTCCTCGGTCAGCACGGACAGGCTGGCCGCCAGCGGGTTCACCATCAGCTGGCCCACTTCCAGGCCGCAGCGACGCACGCATTTCAGGATGTTCTCGGCCGCGCTATGGGCGCAGGTGACGATGTGCACCTTGGACTCGAGGCGGATGCCGCTCATGCCGATCGGTTCCTTCACCTCCTGGCCATCGATGACGAATTCCTGCGGTTCGATCTGCAGCAGGCGCTGGTCGGTGCTGATGTTGATCGCACGCGCCGTTTCCAGCACCTTGGCGACATCGGTCGGGCTGACTTCGCGGTCACGCACTGCCACCATGCCAACCGAGTTGCGGCCACGGATATGGCTGCCGGTGATACCGGTGGTGACGTGGGTGATCTTGCAGGCCGCCATCATTTCGGCCTCGCGCACCGCCTGCTGGATGCTCTGCACGCAGCCTTCGATGTTGACCACCACGCCGCGCTTCATGCCGTTGCTGGGCGCAACGCCCATGCCCAGCACCTTGAGCGTGGCGTCAGGCTGCACCTCGGCGACCACCGCCATGATCTTGCTGGTGCCGATATCCAACCCTACGACGAGATCCTTGTATTCTTTTGCCATGTTCATGTCTTCTTGCTAGGTGTGGCATCTACCGTGGTGATGCCCTTGAGCCGGATCGCGTAGCCCGTCTTGTAGCGCAGGTCCGCATACTGCAGATCGGCAAAGCTGCGGCCATACTGGGCCGCGACCTGGTCGATCGTCTGGATGAACTGCTGGATGCGCGTGGCCAGTTCCTGTTCGGTGCCGCTGCCCAGGTTGATCGTGGTGCTGCGGTTCAGGACCAGCGTCCAGTTGCCGCGCGGCTCCAGCGTCAGCCCGGTGATATGCGATTGCACCGGCGCAAACAGCGGCTCCAGCCGGCCATACATCAGCAGCACCTGTGGCGACAGCTCGTCCGGGCCATGCAGCTCGGGCATGTCCTGGGCCACTGCCTCGTCCGGGCTGGCATCGAACACTTCGCCGTAGCGGTCCACCAGGCGGTAGCCCTGCTCCTGGCTGCCCCACAGCGCCACTTCCTGGTGCTCTTCCAGATGCACGCTCAGGCGGCTCGGGAATTCGCGGCGCACCACGGCACGGCGCACCCAGGGCTGCTCCTGGAACAGCTCACGTACCTGTTCCAGATTGACCGAGAAGAAATTGCCCTGCAGCTGCGGCACCACCTGGTTGCGCAGCACATAGACCGAGCTGTGCGCGGTCTGCCCGGTCACGCTGATGCCGGACAGCGCAAACATCGGCAACCGGGCGAACCACCACAGCAGGGTCGCCACCGCGGCGAGCAGCACCAGGCCGAACAGCAGCGAGGCGGCTGCGTTCATCAGCTTGATGTTGGTCATCGAGATGGCGGGGGCTTGCTGGGCGTTCATGCGCTATCGTCCTTTCAGGCGCCAGCCGCCGGCTGGTTGTCGAGGCTGGCCCAGGCCAGCAGCAACAGGCAGAGCTGCGGATAGTCAATGCCGGACACGCGTGCCGACATCGGCACCAGCGAGTGGTCGGTCATGCCAGGCGAGGTGTTGATCTCGAGCAGGAAAGGCTGCTGGTCTTCGGCGCGCAGCATCACGTCGACACGGCCCCAGCCGCGGCAACCCAGCGCCAGATAGGCTTCCAGCGCCTCCTTCTGGATCAGCGCTTCCAGCTCGGCCGGCAGACCGCTCGGGCACTGGTACTGCACCTCGTCGGTGAAGTACTTCTGTTCGTAGTTGTAGTCGCCGCCCGGTGCCACGATGCGCACCATCGGCAGCGCACGCGCCTGGTCGCCAGTACCGAGGATCGGGCAGGTCAGTTCCTCGCCCACGATCAGGTTCTCGCACAGCACGGCATTGTCGATGGCTGCCACCTGGCGGATCGCTTCCAGCGTCTCGGCCAGGTCATGCACCTTGTAGACACCGATCGAGGAGCCCTCATGCGGTGCCTTGACGATCATCGGCAGGCCGAGTTCGGCCACGGCCTGTTCGGCCAGCGCCTGTTGTGCGGCCGGATCACGCAACGCGCGTGCCGGGCGCTGCAGGTAGCGCGGCGTCGGCAGGTTCTCGTGCAGCCAGATGCGCTTGGTCATGACCTTGTCCATGCCTACGCTGGAAGCCATCACGCCGGAGCCGGTATAGGGAATGCCGAGCAGCTCGAGCGCGCCCTGCACCGTGCCGTCTTCGCCGTAGCGGCCATGCAGCGCCACGAAACAGCGGTCAAAACCTTCACGCTTGAGCTCGGCCAGCTCGCGCTCGGCCGGATCAAACGGATGCGCGTCCACGCCCTGGCTGCGCAGTGCCCGCAGCACGCCATTGCCGGAGCGCAGCGAAATCTCGCGCTCGGCCGAGCGGCCACCCATCAGCACGGCAACCTTGCCCAGCGCTTTCACATCGGTCGGAATCACGAAGCTCATGCCTGCTCCTTGTCCTTGGCCAGCGCCACTACCTTGGCCGGCACGGCACCGATGGAACCGGCGCCCATGCACAGCACCACATCGCCATCACGCGCCGTGCGCAGGATGGTGTCGGGCATGTCCTGGATGTTCTCGACAAACATCGGCTCGACCTGGTCGGCCACGCGCAGCGCACGCATCAGGGCACGGCCATCGGCAGCCACGATCGGCTCTTCGCCGGCGGCATAGACCTCGGACAGCAGCACCAGGTCGGAGCGGCCCAGCACCTTGACGAAGTCCTCGAAACAGTCACGCGTGCGGCTGAAACGGTGCGGCTGGAACGCCAGGATCAGGCGCTTGTCCGGGAAGGCGCCACGGGCGGCTGCCAGCGTGGCCGCCATTTCCACCGGGTGGTGGCCGTAGTCGTCGATCAGCGTGAAGCTGCCACCGCCTTGCGCCGGCACCTCGCCGTAGCGCTGGAAGCGGCGACCCACGCCCTTGAACTCTTCCAGCGCCTTCAGCAGCGCCGCATCGGGGATATTCAGTGCCATCGCCACGCCCACCGCCGACAGCGCGTTCTGCACGTTGTGCTCGCCGGGCAGGTTCAGGCAGATTTCCAGATCCGGACCGTAGGATGCACCGTCGTCATCGCGACGCTGCACGGTAAAGCGCATCTGGCCGTGGTCGGCACGCACGTTGACGGCGCGTACCTGGGCTTCTTCGGACATGCCATAGGTGGTGACCGGGCAGCCGACCTGCTCCAGGATGTCACGCGCGGCCGGGCTGTCCACGCACAGCATGGCACGGCCGTAGAACGGCATGCGATGCAGGAAATCGACAAAGGCGCGCTTCAGGTTGTTGAAGTCGTGGCCGTAGGTTTCCATGTGGTCGGCATCGATATTGGTGACGACCGCCATGATCGGCGACAGATTCAGGAAGGAGGCATCGGATTCATCCGCTTCGGCGACGATGTACTCGCCGCGGCCCAGGCGCGCGTTGGCACCGGCGCTGTTCAGGCGGCCACCAATGACGAAAGTCGGATCCAGACCGGCCTCGTGCAGCACGCTGGCGACCAGGCTGGTGGTCGTGGTCTTGCCGTGCGTGCCGGCAATGGCGATGCCCTTGCGCAGGCGCATCAGCTCGGCCAGCATCATGGCGCGCGGCACCACCGGGATGCGCTTCTCGCGTGCGGCGATGACTTCCGGGTTGTCGGCCTTGACCGCGGTGGAGGTCACCACCACGTCGGCGCCCTGGATGTTGCCGGCAGCATGGCCGACAAAGGTACGGATGCCCAGACTGGCCAGGCGGCGCGTGGTCGCGTTGTCGGCCAGGTCGGAGCCGGACACGCGGTAACCCAGGTTGGCCAGGACTTCGGCGATGCCGCTCATGCCGGAGCCACCGACTCCGACGAAATGGATGCTGTCTACAGCGTGCTTCATGCAGCGAACTCCTCACAGGCGGCCACGATTGCGCCCGTGGCCATGCGTTTTTCCATCTTCTTGGCGTGCTGCGCCTTGTCCAGCAGCTCTTCGCGCGTCAGGCCGCGCAGGAAATCTGCCAGTTTTTCCGGCGTCAGCTCGCTCTGCTGCATCAGCCAGCCACCGCCCTGGTCCACCAGGAAACGGGCGTTGGTGGTCTGGTGGTCATCGACCGCGAACGGGAACGGCACGAACAGGGCCGGCGCGCCAACAGCCGCCAGCTCGGTCACGGTGCTGGCACCGGAGCGGCAGACGATGATGTCGGCTTCGCCAAAGGCCTGCGCCGTGTCATCGATAAACGGCAGCAGTGCGGCATCGACATCGGCCTCGGCGTACGCCGCCTGCAGCGCCTGCAGCTGCTTTTCGCCACTCTGGTGCGCCACCAGCGGGCGCTCGGCCGGATCGATCAGCGCCAGTGCCTGCGGCACCGTGTCGTTGAGGGCCTTGGCACCCAGGCTGCCGCCCACCACCAGCAGTTTCAGCGGACCGCTGCGGCCGGCAAAGCGCTGGGCCGGCTCGGCCTGCGCCAGAAAAGGCTCGCGCAACGGGTTGCCGATCCACTGCACCTTGCCGTTGCGCGCATCGGGCTTGCCGCTGGTCTGCTCGAACACATTGGGGAAAGCCGTGAACACGCGGCGCGCAAAGCGCGACAGCAGCTTGTTGGCCATGCCTGGCACCGAGTTCTGCTCGTGCAGGATCAGGGGCTTGGCGTTCAGCGCGGCGGCAATGCCGGCCGGTGCCGTGATGTAGCCACCCATGCCGATCACGACATCGGGCTGCACACGGTCGATCACTGCACGGCTGGCGCGAATCGCCCGTGCCAGATTGAACGGCAGGCGCAGCAGCGTGCCCAGGCCCTTGCCGCGCACGCCGCCAAACTCCACCGGTTCGAAGGCAAAGCCGCGTGCAGGCACCTTGTCGCTTTCCATGCTGTCCGGCTTGCCCAGCCAGTGCACATTCCAGCCGCGCGCGCGCAACGCCTCCGCCACGGCCAGGCCCGGGAAGATGTGTCCGCCGGTGCCGCCGGCCATCACCAGCGCGGTCTTGCGTCCCTGCTCTTTCACAGGCTGCCCCCTTTCATCAGCATGCGGTTTTCGTAATCAATGCGCAGCACCACGGCCAGCGCAATCAGGTTCATCAGGATTGCCGATCCGCCATAACTCATCAGCGGCAGCGTCAGGCCCTTGGTTGGCAGCGCGCCCAGGTTCACGCCGATATTGATCAGCGCCTGGAAGCCGATCCAGATCGCCACGCCCTGCGCCAGCAGGCCCGCAAACACGCGGTCCATCACGATCGCCTGGCGGCCGATGCGGATGATGCGGCGCGTCAGCCAGAAGAACAGCACGATCAGGATCACCAGACCGACAAAGCCGAACTCCTCGCCGATCACGGCCAGCAGGAAGTCGGTATGCGCCTCGGGCAGCCAGTGCAGCTTCTCGACGCTGCCTCCCAAGCCGACACCACTGAACTCGCCACGACCGATCGCGATCAGCGCGTGCGACAGCTGGTAGCCCTTGCCCAGTGCATGCTCTTCGCTGAACGGATCCAGATAGGCGAACACGCGCTCGCGACGCCAGGGCGAGGAGGCGATGATCAGGCCGAACATGCCGACCAGGATGCCGGCGATCAGGAAGAACATCCTGGCATTGACGCCGCCCAGGAACAGCACGCCCATGGCGATCACGGCGATCACCATGAAGGCGCCCATGTCGGGCTCCAGCATCAGCAGCACGCCGACGCCGCCTGCGGCAATCGCCATCGGCATCACCGCGTGCACGAAGCGCTTGATCTCGCCCATGTTGCGCTCGCGCTCCTGGACGTCCATCTTGCGGCGGATGTAGTCGGCGGCGTAGATCGCCATGGCCAGCTTGGCCAGCTCGGACGGCTGGAAGTTCATGATGCCGAGCGAGATCCAGCGGCGCGCACCATTCACGCCCTTGCCGATACCCGGGATCAGCACCGCGATCAGCAACGCAATCGCGCCAAGGAACAACCAGGGTGCCCACTTTTCCCAGGTGCTGATCGGCACCTGGAACGCCAGGATGGCCACGGCCGTACCGATCACGATCGAGATGCAGTGGCGCAGCACGAAGTGGTATTCGGCGTAGTTGGCAAAGCGCGGGTTGTCGGACATGGCGATCGAGGCCGAGTAGACCATCACCAGGCCCCACAGCACCAGCGCCGCCACGACCCAGATCAGGGCCTGGTCGACGATCTGCAGGTTGATCGGCTGCTGCGACACGCGGGCGCGCGAGCCGGGCATGCGCACCGGCACGCTGTCCTCGGCCTGGCGACCCCAGGGCAGACGATCCTTCCAACCCTTGCGGCTGTCTTGTCCGGGCAGAACGGCACTCATGCGCGACCCTCCAGTGACATGCCGCGCGCCTCGGCCAGCTGCTCCACACTGTGGCAGAACACCTGGGCGCGGTGCGCGTAATCCTTGAACATGTCCATGCTGGCGCAGGCCGGCGACAGCAGCACCGCATCGCCCTGCTGCGCCTGTTCGGCAGCCAGTTCGACCGCCTGCTCCAGCGAGCTGGCGTGCGTCATCGGCACACCGGTATGCTGCAGTGCGGAAGCGATCTGTCCGGCATCCTTGCCGATCAGCAGCACGCTGCGTGCGTAGCGCTGTACCGGATCGGCCAGCGGACTGAAATCCTGGCCCTTGCCATCGCCACCCAGGATCACCAGCAGACGGCGATCCGGGCCCAGGCCATTCAGGGCGGCCAGCGTGGCACCAACGTTGGTGCCCTTGCTGTCATCAAAATACTCGACGCCATCAACGATGCCGACTGGCTCGACCCGATGCGGCTCGCCACGGTATTCGCGCAGGCCGAACAGCATCGGTGCCAGCGCGGCACCGGTCTGCACGGCCAGCGCCAGTGCGGCCAGGGCGTTGCTGGCGTTGTGGCGGCCACGGATACGCAGCGCATCGGCAGGCATCAGGCGCTGGATATGCAGCGGTTCCGGCTCGGCCGCACGACGGCGGCTGCCGCCGTTGTCTTCTGTTTCGGCAGCGCGCACCAGCCACAGCATGCCGTTGACGTCTTCCAGGCCGAAATCGCCCGGGCGCTGCGGCAAGTCCATGCCGAAGCTGGTCCAGTTGCGCGCCGTGGCGGCCGGCTGGCCCTTGGCCGGCTTGACCGGTTCCGGCACCAGCTGCGGCAGCAGCGCCATCACCAGCGCGTCGTCACGGTTCAGTACCGCCGTGCCCTGCTGGCCAAACACATGCGCCTTGGCCTGCACGTAGGCATCCATGCCGCCGTGCCAGTCCAGGTG
Organism: Brachymonas sp. J145; assembly: GCF_036312245.1. Classification (NCBI taxonomy): domain Bacteria; kingdom Pseudomonadati; phylum Pseudomonadota; class Betaproteobacteria; order Burkholderiales; family Comamonadaceae; genus Allobrachymonas; species Brachymonas sp. J145. The sequence goes on from NZ_JAZDCI010000001.1 coordinate 323,149, forward strand.
GTCCTGCGACACATTGAGAATGGTGGCCGCAGTCGGTTCAAAGCGGGTGCAGTCGTTCAGCTGGAAGCTGGACAACTCCAGCACCCAGGCTTCCGGCAGTTCGCCGCTGTCAATGAAACCAGCCAGGGTATCAAGCAAGGCCGGGCCGATATTGCCGGCCATGGCCACGCGCAGGCCGGCGCGATCCAGCAGCTGCGTGGTCAGCGAGGTGACGGTCGTCTTGCCATTGGTGCCGGTAATGCCCAGCACCTGCGGTGCATAAGCCTGTTCCTGCTGCAACTGGCGCAGCGCATGGGCAAACAGGTCCAGCTCGCCACCCACCCACAGGCCGATGGCACGAGCCGGCTCGGCCACGGCAGCCACCGCCTGCGGCGACAGGCCGGGGCTGATGAAGACGGCGCGGATCTGGCCGTTTTCCAGCAGCGCCTCGGTCAGCGGGCCACTGACGAACTGCGCCTGCGGCACATCCTGACGCAGGCGATCCAGATTCGGCGGGACTTCACGGCTGTCGGCCACGACCACGTCGGCACCCTGCCGCGCGCACCAACGTGCCATGGACAGGCCGGAAATGCCGAGTCCCAGGACCAGGACGCGTTGACCGTGAAGGCTGGAATACATCGTCATGGCTTACCTCAGCTTCAGCGTGGTGAGGCCGATCAGGATCAGCAGCATGGTGATGATCCAGAAGCGCACCACCACCTGGGTTTCGCGCCAGCCATTCTTCTCGAAGTGGTGGTGCAGCGGCGCCATCTTGAACAGGCGCTTGCCAGTACCGGTACGCTTCTTGGTGTACTTGAAGTAGCTCACCTGCAGCATCACCGACAGCGCTTCCACCACGAAGATGCCGCCCATGATGGCGAGCACGATTTCCTGACGCACGATCACGGCGATGGTGCCGAGCGCGCCGCCCAGCGCCAGCGCGCCGACGTCACCCATGAACACCTGCGCCGGATGCGCGTTGAACCAGAGGAAGGCCAGGCCGGCACCGGCCATGGCAGCGCAGAACACCAGCAGCTCGCCGGCGCCCGGAATATGCGGCAGGTACAGGTAGTTGGAAAACACGCTGCTGCCGGTCACGTAGGCAAACACGCCCAGCGCCGAGCCGACCATCACCACCGGCATGATCGCCAGGCCATCCAGGCCGTCGGTCAGGTTGACCGCATTGCTGCTGCCGACAATCACGATGAAGGTCAGCACCAGGAAGCCGACCACGCCCAGCGGATAGCTGATTTCCTTGAAGAAGGGCACCAGCAGGCTGGCCGCCGACGGCAGGCTGATGGAGAAGCCGGAGCTGATCCAGTCATAGACCAGCATCAGCACGCGGTAGTTGCTGGTCTCGGAAATGCTGAACATCAGGTAGAACGCAGCCAGCACGCCGATGATGGTCTGCCACAGGAACTTCTCGCGCGAGGGCATGCCTTCCGGGTCCTTGCGCACGACCTTGCGCCAGTCATCGGCCCAGCCAATCGCGCCAAAGCCGATCATCACCACCAGCACGATCCAGATGAAGCGGTTGGACAGGTTCATCCACAGCAGCGTGGACAGGGTGATGGACAGCAGCACCAGCACGCCGCCCATGGTCGGCGTACCGCTCTTGCTCAGGTGGGTCTCCATGGCATAGCCGCGCACCGGCTGGCCGATCTTCAGTTCACGCAGCTTGCGGATCACCCACGGGCCAGCCAGCAAGCCGATGATCAGGGCCGTCATGGCACCCATCACGGCGCGGAAAGTCAGGTACTGGAACACCCGCAGGAATCCGTACTCCGGATACAGTTCCAGAAGCCACTGGGTCAGTGCTGGCAGCATGTCGTGTCCTTTTCTTGTTGTTGTTCCTGCATCAGCAGCTCGACCACACGCTCCATCTGCATGAAGCGCGATCCCTTCACCAGCACACTGCCGGCCTGCGCCAGCACCGGCGGCAAGGCCTGCAACAGCGCCGGCATGTCCTGGGCACTGTCACCGCAGTGCTGCGCGCCGGCATGCTGGCCGGCCGCATGGCGCGCCAGCTCACCCAGCGTGAACAGGTGCTCGATGCCCTGCTGCTGCGCAAACTGGCCGATCTCGATATGGAAGGCCTCGCCCTGGTCGCCGACTTCGCCCATGTCGCCCAGCACCAGCACACGTGGTGCCGGCAGCTCACGCAACACCTCGATGGCTGCGCGCACGGAATCGGGATTGGCGTTGTAGCTGTCATCCACCACGGTCAGCGCGCGGCCTTGCCATTGCAACTGCAGCGCGCGCGAACGGCCCTTGACCGGCTCGAAGGCGTTCAGGCCTTCGGCGATCTGCGCCAGCGACACGCCAGCAGCCTGGGCGCAGGCAACGGCCGCCAGCGCGTTGCGGATGTTGTGGCGACCGGCCACGTGCAGGCGGAACGCCAGCGCGCCTTGCGGCGTGGCGGCTTCGACCTGCCAGTGATCGCCCTGCCAGGCCGTGGCCGTGGCAAATACCTGGGCGCCACAGGCGGCACTTTCGCCAAAGCACAGGCTGGGGCGTTCGCCGGCCAGCTCGCGCCAGATCGGGGTGTACTCCTCATCGGCCGGGTAGACGGCGATGCCATCGGCCGGCAGCGCGCTGATGACGCAGCCGTTCTCGCGCGCAACGGCCTCGACCGTGCCCATGAATTCCTGGTGCTCGCGCTGCGCGTTGTTGACCAGCGCCACGGTGGGGGCGGCCATGGCCGCCAGGCCGGCAATCTCGCCGGGATGGTTCATGCCCAGTTCCACCACCGCCAGACGATGGCTGTCACGCAGGCGCAGCAGCGTCATCGGCACACCGATGTCATTGTTCAGGTTGCCCTGGGTGGAAAACGCGGCGTCGCCAGCCGCGGCACGCAAGATGCTGGCCAGCATCTGGGTCACGGTGGTCTTGCCATTGCTGCCAGTCACGGCAATCAGCGGTAGCTGGAACTGGCTGCGCCAGCCGGCAGCCAGCTGGCCCAGCGCCAGGCGCGTATCGGCCACTTCGAGGCCATTCCAGCCCAGGCCATCGAGCTTGCCGGCATGGCAAAGCGCCGCGGCGGCACCGGCATCACGCGCCTGCGCCAGAAAATCGTTGGCGTCAAAACGCTCGCCCTGCAACGCCACGAACAGGTCGCCGGCCTGCAGCGTGCGGGTATCGGTATGCACGCGCAGCAGCGGCGTGTTGCCATCGCCCTGCAGACGCGACTGCGGCAGCCAGCCGGCTGCCTGTTGCAAGCTCATCATGGGAGTCGTGCTCATGCCTGCTCCCCTTCCGTGACGCCTGCCTGCAGGCGTTGCTGTTGTGCCATCTGCACCTGTTCCTGATCCTTGAAGGGCAGTTTCACGCCCTGAATGTCCTGATAATCCTCGTGGCCCTTGCCGGCGACCAGCACCACGTCCTGCGGCGCGGCCTGTTGCAGGGCCAGCGCAATCGCGCGGGCACGATCCGGTTCCACGCGCGCCTGGGCCGGCTGCTGCAGGCCAGCCACGACCTGGCCGATGATGCGCTGCGGATCTTCGCTGCGCGGGTTGTCGCTGGTGACCAGCAGCTGGTCGCAGGCGGCTTCGGCGGCACGTCCCATCAGCGGGCGCTTGACCGGATCACGATCGCCACCGCAGCCGAACACGCACCAGAGGCGGCCGCCGCGTTGCTGCGCCAATGGCTGCAGCGCCTGCAGCGCCTTTTCCAGCGCATCGGGGGTGTGGGCGTAATCGACCACCGCCAGCGGCTGACCGTCGGCCGGCAGGCACTCCATGCGACCCGGCACCGGCAGCAGGCCGGTGCAGGCGGCCACGGCAGCCTGCAGACTGATGCCGAGCGCGCGCATCGAGGCGATCACGCCCAGCATGTTGGAGACGTTGTACTGGCCGATCAGCGCGGTACGCAGTTCCAGCGCCGGTGCACCGGCTTCGTGCAGCTGGAACACCAGGCCGTCATCGGCATAGCGGATATCCGATGCCCGCAGGCGCGCCGTGCGGCCGTCCTCGCAGGACACCGTCCACAGGTCCAGGCCGCTATCGGCCAGCTCCTGCGCCAGCGTGACGCCAAACGCATCGTCCAGGTTGATCACGGCGGCGCGCAGGCCCGGCCAGTCGAACAGCGCACGCTTGGCCTGCCAGTAGGCTTCCATGGTGCCGTGGTAGTCCAGGTGGTCCTGGGTGAAATTGGTAAACAGCGCCACGGCGATACGCACGCCATCCAGGCGATGTTCCGCCACGCCGATGGAGGAGGCCTCCATGACGCAGTAGCGCACGCCCTGTCCTACGCTGTCGTGCAGCAGGCCTTGCAGCAGCACCGGGTCCGGCGTGGTCATGCCGGTGTAGTGCAGTTCGGCGCGGTTCTGCACGAAACGGCCGACACCCAGCGTGCCCACCAGGGCACAGCCAGCCGTGGCTTCCGGCACGCGTGCCAGCGCCTGCGCCAGCCACCAGGAGGTGCTGGTCTTGCCATTGGTGCCGGTCGCCGCCACGATCTGCAACTGGCTCGACGGCTCGCCGTAGAACAGGTCGGCGATCTGGCCAGTCAGGCGGCGCAGACCCGGCACGCAGGCGACGCGGTCCTGCACCAGCGGCTGATGCTGCGGCTGCATGAAATCGAATGCCTCGACACCTTCGGCCTCGACCAGGCAGGCCGCAGCGCCTTGTTGCAGCGCACCCAGCACGTGGGCACGCGCATCGTGCGCGGCACCCGGCCAGGCGACAAAGCCGTTGCCGGCCTGTACCTTGCGGCTGTCAGTGCACAAGATAGCCGTATGCTGACGCAGCCAGGCGGCGGCATCAGCAGCAGTTGTCAGGATCGGCAGGGAAAGGTGTTGGCTCATGGGGTCACCTCCTTGGCTGCCTCGTCATCGGCCGCCACCACCTGGGGCTGCACCGTCATGTCAGGCTGTACGCCCAGGATGCGCAGCGTCTGCTGCACCACGTCGCTGAAAACCGGGGCGGCCACGATACCGCCGTAAATGCTGGAACGCGGCTCGTCGATCATCACGCCGACCACGATGCGCGGCGACTCGATCGGCGACACGCCGACAAAGGAGGCGCGGTACTTGCGGTCGGCATAGCCACGACCTTCCTGCTTGCGCGCGGTACCGGTCTTGCCACCAACCGAGTAGCCCACGGTCTGCGAACGCGTGGCAGTACCGCCGGGCAGGCTCACCATCTGCAGCATGTGCATCACTTCCTTGGCCACCTTGCTGCTGTAGACGCGCTTGCCTTCCTCGGGATTGGAAGGCTGGAACTTGCCGCTCTCGTCCACCGCACCCTTGCGCACCATGCTGACCGGCATCAGCACGCCATCCCGCGCAAACACGGAATAGACGCGCGACACCTGGAACAGGCTGGCCGACAGGCCGTAGCCATAGCTCATGGTGGCCTTCTCGACCGGACGCCAGGACTTGTAGTTGCGCACGCGGCCGGCGGCAATGCCCGGGAACGGCAGATCCGGCTTCTGGCCCAGGCCGAGCGCCGTGTAGTTCTGCCACATTTCCTCGGAGCTGAGGCGGTCGGCGATCTTGACCATGCCGACGTTGCTCGACTTCTGGATCACGCCCTGCACCGTCAGCGTGCCGTAGCTGTGGGTATCGCTGATGGTGTGGCCACCCATGCTCATGCGGCCGTTGCCGACATGGATGGCGGTCTGCGGGTTGACACGACCCAGTTCCAGCGCCTGCGCCACCAGGGCCGGCTTGATGGTCGAGCCCGGCTCGTAGATATCAGTCAGGGCGCGGTTGCGCAGCTGCTCGCCGGTCAGGTTGCGGCGATTGTTCGGGTCATAGCTCGGGTAGTTGGCCAGCGCCAACACCTCGCCGGTCTGCACGTCCAGCACGACTACGCTGCCACCCTTGGCGTCGCTTTCGGTCACGGCATCGCGCAGCTTCTGCCAGGCAAAGTACTGCACCTTGCTGTCGATCGTCAGGTGGATGTCCTGGCCGTCCATCGGCGGTACTTCCTCGCCCACGCCTTCGATCACGCGGCCCAGGCGGTCCTTGAGCACGCGACGCGAACCGGCCTCGCCAGCCAGCTGCGCGTTGAAGGTGCGCTCCATGCCCTCCTGGCCCTTGTCCTCGACGTCGGTGAAGCCGACGATGTGCGCCACGGCCTCACCCTCAGGGTATTGGCGACGGTATTCCTTGCGCTGGTAGACGCCTTCGATCTCCAGATCCATGATCTTCTTGGCCACATCCTCGTCAATCTGGCGCCGCAGGTAGACGAAGGTGCGGTTCTTGCCGTTGAGGCGCTTTTCCACATCGGCCAACGGCATGTCGAGCAGCCTGGCCATCTGCTTCAGCTTGTCGCGATCCGCGTCCAGATCCATGTCTTCGGGAATCGCCCAGATGCTTTGCGCCGGCACGCTGGAGGCCAGGATCAAGCCGTTGCGATCCAGGATGCGGCCGCGGTTGGCCGGCATTTCCAGCGTGCGGGCAAAGCGCACCTGACCCTGACGCTGGAAGAAATCGTTGTCGATGATCTGCACATAGGCGGCGCGGCCCATCATCACGCCAAAGGCCAGCATCATCAGCGCGACCAGCAGGCGGCTGCGCCAGGCCGGCGTGTGGCTGGTGAGCAGCGGGTTGGCACCCATGGCGCGCTCGCGTACTGCCTTGACGCTGGTGGCCCCACGCAGGCTTTTTTCCAGGGCGCGATCCATGCGGTCATCGCGGCTGCCGAAAATGCGTTTCATCGGCTGCCTCCCTGCGCGTTGGTGCTCACGTCGGCCACCGGCGTGCTCAGGCTGACCACGCCATTGCGGATCGTCACGTATTGCGTGACGGCCGGACTGGACTCGCGCATGCCGAGCTGGCCACGTGCAATACCCTGCACGCGCAAGGCAGCGGTCTGGGCGCGCTTCTGCACCTCGAGCGTGTCACGCTCGGTCTCGAGCTTGCGTGCGGCGGCGCGTGCCTTGTCCATGTCGGTATAGACAGTGCGCGATTCATACTGCAGGTGCACCAGGTAAAAGGCACTGACCAGCACGGCAGCAAGCAGAGCCAGATGGGTACGGATCATGCCGAGGCCTCCGTACGGGTGGCACAGCGCAGGATGGCACTGCGCGAACGCGGGTTGCCTTCCACCTCTTGCGCCGTCGGGCGCAGGCGCTGCACATCGGTCAGCGGCATCGGCTTGGGCGCGGTGGCAAAGGCGGCCGGCATGCGGCGGTCAAACACCTCGCGCGAATGCTGCGCCATGAACTGCTTGACGATGCGGTCTTCCAGCGAGTGAAAGCTGATGACGACCAGGCGACCACCCGGACGCAGGATGCGCATGGCGGCATTCAGCGCCAGCTGCAGGTCTTCGAGCTCAGCATTGATGAAAATCCGGAAAGCCTGAAACGTGCGCGTTGCCGGATCCTGGCCACGCTCGCGGGTCTTGACCGCGCCAGCCACGAGTTGGGCAAGCTCTGCGGTGGTCGTGAGCGGCCCGTGCTCCTGTCGGCGAGCTGCAATCGCCTTTGCAATCTGTGCAGCAAACCGTTCTTCGCCGTAATCACGTATCACCTCCGTCATCTGGTCGATTTCGGCATCTGCCAGCCAGTCGGCCACGCTTTCGCCACGGGTCGGATCCATCCGCATGTCGAGCGGACCATCATTGCGGAACGAGAAACCGCGCTCCGGGTTGTCGATTTGCGGGGAGCTCACCCCCAGGTCCAGCAGCACGCCGTCGACACTGTGCGCCGGCAGTTCGCCCATGGCAACAAAGCTGTCATGGCGGATCTCGAAACGGCTGTCCTCGATCAGGCGCGCTTCGGCGATCGCATCGGGATCCTTGTCGAAGGCGAGCAGGCGGCCGCTCTCATTGAGCGACTGCAGGATGGCGCGGCTGTGCCCGCCGCGGCCAAACGTACCATCGACATAGTGGCCGGACGGGTTGGCTACCAGCAATTCGGCGGCCTCCCCCAGCATGACTGTGGTGTGTTTCCAATCTGCCTGCACAACGCACCTCAGAACGACAAGTTGTCCAAGAACTCGGGCAGCGGCTGCTCGTCAGCCTCTGCGTCCTTGGCCTTGAACAGCGCCAGATCCCAGATCTCGAAATGGCTGCCATTGCCGATGAACTTGGCGTCTTTCTCCATGTGCGCGGCTTCGCGCAGGTCAGGGGACAACAGGATACGGCCGGCAGAGTCGAGCTCGACCGGCATGGCGTTGCCCAGGATGCGGCGCTTTTGCCAGGCCGCCGAGTTGGGCCAGGCCGCCACCATGGCGCGGAACTGCAGCCATTCATTCTCGGGAAACAGCAACAGGCAGTCCTCACGGAAATGGCGCGTGATGTGCAACTTGTTCTCGCAGACCTGCTGAAGGTCGTCACGATACCGGGCAGGAATGGCGATCCTGCCCTTGGCGTCGATGGCGATGGTGCTGGCACCCTCTAGCAACACGGTGTGATTTCCTGAAAAACGGCCTGAAAAGGGAGGTGGAATGACACTTCTCACCACTATTCCCCACTTTTCAACACTGTATCAGGAAACGACACCGCCCACAATTGCTGTGGGCGGAATTTTTTAATGAAATCAAGAACTTATGGTAACAAGCGGGGAATTTCCAGAAAGGAAATCCCTGCAACTACCAGCACTTACGGAACCTAGTCAATGTAAGGCTTGAGACAATTCCAGGCATTACAGGATGTAACGTGACAAATCCTCGTTCTGGCTGATCTCGCCCAGACGCTGATCGACATAGGCGGCATCGATCACCAGGGTCTGGCCGCCACGGTTGCTGGCATCAAAGCTGACCTCGTCCAGCAGGCGTTCCATCACCGTTGCCAGGCGGCGCGCGCCGATGTTTTCGGTGCGCTCGTTCACGTCATGCGCGATCACCGCCAGACGGCGAATGCCCTCGTCGGTGAAATCGAGCGTGACCTGCTCGGTCGCCAGCAGCGCCTGGTACTGCTTGACCAGCGAAGCGCGGGTCTGCTTCAGGATCGCCTCGAAATCTTCCACCGACAGGTTCTGCAGCTCGACGCGGATCGGGAAACGGCCCTGCAACTCGGGGATCAGGTCGCTCGGCTTGCTCAAGTGGAAGGCACCGGAGGCCACGAACAGGATGTGATCGGTCTTGATCATGCCGTACTTGGTGCTGACCGTGGTGCCCTCGACCAGCGGCAGCAGGTCGCGCTGCACGCCCTGGCGCGAGACATCGGCACCACTGCGCTCGGCACTGCCAGCGACCTTGTCGATCTCGTCCAGGAACACGATGCCGTTCTGCTCGGCGTTGTCCAGCGCCTGGCTGCGGATCTCGTCCTCGTTCACCAGCTTGCCGGCTTCTTCATCGACCAGCTGGCGCAGCGCGTCGGCGACCTTGACGCGCTTGAGCTTGCGGCGGCCCTGCCCCATCTGGCTGAACATGTCGCGCAGCTGCTCGGTCATCTCTTCCATGCCAGACGGACCCATGATCTGCATCGGTGCCGCAGCCTCGGCCAGCTCGATCTCGATTTCCTTGTCGTCCAGCTGGCCTTCGCGCAGCTTCTTGCGGAACAGCTGGCGCGTGCTGTTGTCGGCGGCGGGTTGCGCCGGCTGGTCGCCGACCGGGCGCGCCTGCGGCAGCAGCGCATCCAGAATGCGCTCCTCGGCTGCGTCCTGGGCGCGGTTGCGCATCTGCTGCACCGCCTGTTCGCGCGTCTGCTTGACCGACACCTCGACCAGGTCGCGGATGATGGAATCGACATCCTTGCCGACGTAGCCGACTTCGGTGAACTTGGTCGCCTCGACCTTGATGAAAGGCGCATCGGCCAGGCGTGCCAGCCGGCGTGCGATCTCGGTCTTGCCGACACCCGTCGGGCCGATCATCAGGATGTTCTTGGGCGTGATTTCGGGACGCAGCTTCTCGTCCACGTGCTGGCGGCGCCAGCGGTTGCGCATGGCAATGGCGACGGCGCGCTTGGCCTGCTGCTGGCCAACAATGTAGCGGTCCAGTTCGGACACGATTTCCTGGGGGGTCATGGCAGACATGCTCGGGATCCTGCTTGCGGAAAAGATCGGAAAAGGGAACGGCTGCGCCCACCGGGCGCGGCGGGAGGCATCAGGCCGGGAATTCCAGCGTCTCGATGGTGTGGTGCATATTGGTGTAGATGCACAACTCGCCGGCAATCGCCAGCGAACGGCGCACCACCTCTTCGGCCGACAGCTCGGTGTGGTCGACCAGCGCGATCGCGGCCGACTGGGCATAGGCACCACCGGAACCGATGGCGACAATGCCTTTCTCGGGCTCAAGCACATCGCCATTGCCGGTGATGATGAGGGAGGCATCCTTGTTGGCCACGGCCAGCATGGCCTCGAGGCGACGCAGCACGCGGTCGGTGCGCCAGTCCTTGGTCAGTTCGACGGCAGCGCGCACCAGGTTGCCCTGGTATTTTTCCAGCTTGGCCTCGAAACGCTCGAACAGGGTGAAGGCATCAGCGGTGGCGCCAGCAAAACCGGCCAGCACCTGGCCGTTGTAGAGCTTGCGCACCTTGCGGGCCGAACCCTTGACGACGATATTGCCCAGCGTGACCTGGCCATCGCCGCCGATGGCGACCTGCAGGCCTTGCGGCGTCTGGCGACGCACGCTGAGGATGGTGGTTCCGTGAAATTGTTCCATGCGGGGTAAAGCCAGCGACAGCAGCTGCCGGCTGGCCACAGAAAGTTGATCAACCCCGCACAGATAGGGGCGCGCTGCGGCTTTGCAAGCGCGCCAGCGACATCAGTCGCCGAACATTTTCTGCTTGAGTTCGCGGCGCTGCTGTGCTTCCAGCGACAGCGTGGCGGTCGGGCGCGCCAGCAGGCGGCCGATGCCGATCGGCTCGCCGGTTTCGTCGCAGTAGCCGTAGTCGCCGGAATCGACCAGGTCGATCGACTGCTCGATCTTCTTCAGCAGCTTGCGCTCACGGTCACGCGTGCGCAGCTCCAGTGCGTGCTCTTCCTCGATGGTGGCACGGTCGGCCGGATCGGGCACGACCACGGCATCTTCGCGCAGGGTTTCGGCGGTCTTGCCGGCATTGCTCAGGATGTCGTCACGCAGCAGGGACAGCTTGTGACGGAAGAAGGCCAGCTGCGCGGTGTTCATGTACTCGGCATCCGGCATGGCCAGCACTTCGGCATCGGTCAACTCTTCAGGAGACTTCTTTTTCCAGTTGTTGGCCAGCTTGGCGTCTTTTTTCAGGGGCATACTTCGCTCATGTCGGTGGTCTGTCCAAGGCGGCAGACAGCTTGCTCGCAAACTGCAGCCGCGAACAGCTGCAGGGGAACCCCGAAGCCGGCAAGCAACCCTGCCTGCTTCATGGGGAATTTGCCATTTTGAACGATGTTCGGGGGCAAAACGCAGCGATTTTAGGGTAAATCACTACAAGTATCCAGCCAGCCCCTGTGCTGCGGTGCGATATCAGCTCAGGCTCTGGTCCAGTCCCTGCGTCAGGATCTCGCGCGGCAGATCGACGCCGATGAACACCATGCGGCTTTCGCGCACTTCGTCCTTGCCCCATTCCGGGCCCAGATCGCTGCCCATCAGCTGGTGCACGCCCTGAAAGATCACCTTGCGATTGGTGCCCACCATGTCGAGCACGCCCTTGTAGCGGTACATCTTGGGGCCATAGATCTGCACGATGGCGCCGAGGAAGTCTTCCAGCTTGGCCGGATCAAACGGGCGCGTGGCGCGGTAGACAAAGCTCTTCACGTCATCGTCGTGGTGATGGTGGTGTGCATGGCCCTGGTGGTTGCAGGCTTCGCCCGGTGCGTGGTGGTGGTCGCAATCGTGTGCATGGCCATGCTCATGCTTATGTTCATGACCGTGATCGTGGCCCTGGTGGTTGCAGGCCTCGCCTTCGGCGTGCTGGTGGTCGCAGCCTTCGGCATGGTCATGATCGTGGTGATAGTCGTGCTCGTCTTCCTGCAGGAACTCGGGATACAGGTCCAGCGTGGCGTTCAGGTTGAAGCCGCGCAGGTCCAACACCTCGTCCAGCGCCACTTCGCCAAAGTGCACCACCTTCTGCGGCGCACGCGGGTTCATCTGCTGCAGGCGGTGCTGCAGGTCGTGCAGCTCGGGCTTGCTGACCAGATCGGCCTTGCTGACGAAGATCTGGTCGGCAAAACCGACCTGGCGCTGTGCTTCCAGGCGCTCGTCCAGCTGCGTCTGCGCGTGCTTGGCATCGACCAGCGTGACGATGGAGTCGAGCAGGTAGTTCTCGGCAACCTCGTCGTCCATAAAGAAGGTCTGCGCCACCGGGCCGGGGTCGGCCAAGCCGGTGGTCTCGATCACGACACGGTCGAAATCGAGCAGGCCCTTGCGCTTCTTGGCCGCCAGCAGCGTCAGCGTGTTGCGCAGATCATCGCGGATGGTGCAGCAGACGCAGCCGTTGCTCATCTGGATGATCTGCTCGTCGGTATCGGAGACCAGGATGTCGTTGTCGATGTTTTCCTCGCCAAACTCGTTCTCGATGACGGCGATCTTCTGGCCGTGCGCCTCGGTCAGGATGCGCTTGAGCAGGGTGGTCTTGCCGGAGCCGAGGAAGCCGGTGAGGATGGTGGCGGGGATCATGGTCATGGGAATCTGCAGGAGTGGCGGCAACGCGCGTGGCGCGCCGGAGTGGACAGGGCCAGCGCTGTCATCAGGCTGGCATGCAGGGATATTACTGTCTTTCCGATGCGCAAGGCCAGCAGCAGGCGGCATGGCCTGCCCGGCATCAGGGGCGTCCGGGCATATCCTTGCCTGACGTGGGTGTTTTCTTGATCTGGATCAAGAAACATGCAAACAGGGCTTGCAGGCGAACATCGAGAGGTATAAATTTTCAACTGTTGATTAATTCAATCAATTAACTCCCTCTTCACCTCCTGCAAGGAGACTTCCATGACAAGCACTGCAACCTCTCCGGTTCCCTACAAGGGGAACGACAAGCTGCTGTTCGGCATGATCATGGGCGTGATCGCATTCTGGCTGTTTGCCCAGACCACGCTCAACATCGCACCGGACATGCAAAAAGACCTCGGCATCGATTCCAACCTGATGAACATCGCCGTGGCCATCACTTCCCTGTTCTCGGGCATGTTCATCGTGGTGATGGGCGGCCTGGCCGACCGTGTCGGTCGCGTGCGCATCATGATGCTGGGCTTCATCCTCAGCATTATCGGCGCCCTGATGATTGCCATGGCGCCCACCGGCACCCTGGCAATTCCCTTCCTGATGGTGGGTCGCGCCATCCAGGGTGTTTCCGCCGCCTGCATCATGCCGGCCAGCCTGGCGCTGGTGAAGAGCTACTGGGACGGTGCCGAGCGCCAGCGTGCCGTAAGCATGTGGTCGATCGGCTCCTGGGGTGGTTCCGGCCTGTGCGCCCTGTTTGGCGGCCTGATGACGCAGAACTTTGGCTGGCGCTCGATCTTCTTTGCCTGTGCCGCCGTGTCGGTGCTGGGCATGCTGATGATCCGTGGCACGCCTGAAAGCAAGGTGCAGGGCAACAGCAACGCCAAGCTGGACCTGGCTGGCATCGTCAGCTTCATGGTCACCATGGTGGCACTGCAGATCCTGGTGACCCAGGGCAACAAGTACGGCTGGGCCAGCCCCGCCATGCTGGCCATGCTGGCCATCACCGTGGTCGCAGGTGCCTTCTTCTTCTACGTGGAAAGCCGCGCCGGCCATGCCTTCATCGATTTCAAGCTGTTCAACAACCGCATCTTCACCGGTGCCACGATCTCCAACTTCATGCTCAACGGCGTGGCCGGCATGCTGATCGTATCCCTGCAACTGGTGCAGCTGGGCGGCAACCTGAACGCCCAGCAGGCCGGCATGCTGACCCTGGGTTATGCGATTGCCATCATTGCCTTCATCCGCGTCGGCGAGAAACTGCTGCAGCGCTTCGGTTCCCGCAAGCCGATGCTGTGGGGCTGCCTGATCACCGGCCTGTCGATCCTGCTGCTGATGCCGACCAACGTCATGCTGGAAGACTACAAGTACCTGGCCATCGTTGCCTACATCCTGTTCGGTATCGGCCTGGCCTTCTACGCCACCCCGTCCACGGACGCTGCCCTGTCCAACCTGCCTGCCGACCAGGCTGGCTCCGGCGCCGGCATCTACAAGATGGCCTCTTCCCTCGGCGGTGCCTTCGGCGTGGCGATCTCTGCCGCCATCTTCACCGCCCTGCGTGCCAACAACGACAGCATCCACTGGCTGGAAGGCGTGATCACCTTCGTCGGCCGCCAGGACAACGTGGCTACCCGTGAAGCAGCGATCATCGCCCTGGCATTCAACCTGCTGATGGTGGTACTGGCGATCATCTCCATCATGCGCACCATCCCGAAGGGCAAGAAGGCCTGAGCCTGCCGCCCGCTACGGTCGGCCAGCCGTGCCGCTGGTGCACGCTGTCCGGCCGGAACCCACACACCAGCAAGGAATACCAACATGAAACAGATTCTCGACACCATCAGCGCCGGCCAGGCCGGCATCCAGGAACATTTCCACTACCTGCACCAGCACCCGGGCCTGGCATTTGAAGAAACCGTGGCCGCCAGCTACATCGCCGGCAAGCTGCGCGAATGGGGCTATGAAGTGACCGAAGGCCTGGGCCAGACCGGCGTGGTGGCTCGCCTGAAGGTGGGCGATGGCCAGGCCAGCATCGGCCTGCGCGCCGATACCGACGCGCTGCCCGTGCAGGAAGGTGCCGACCTGCCCTACAAGAGCCAGATCGCCGGCAAGTCGCACATGTGCGGCCACGACGCACACAGCGCGATGCTGCTGGGCGCTGCCGAATACCTGGCGAAAACGAAGAACTTCAACGGCACGCTGAACCTGGTGTTCCAGCCGGCCGAGGAAATCATGGCCGGCGCTCCCGGCATGATCGCCGACGGCCTGCTCGAGAAGTTCCCGATGGACGTCATCTTCGGCATGCACAACATGCCCGGCCTGCCGGCCGGCAAGCTGCATTTCACCTCCGGCCCGATCATGGCCGCGGTGGACAACTGGGAAATCGTGCTGACCGGGGTCGGCAGCCACGGCTCCATGCCCGAGAAGAGCATCGACCCGCTGGTGGCGGGTGCCGCGCTGGTGATGTCGCTGCAGACCATCGTGTCACGCAACGTGGCACCGATGGATGCCGCCGTGGTCAGCGTGGGGGCCTTCCAGTCGGGTGACGCCGGCAACGTGATTCCGCAAAATGCCACGCTGCGCCTGAGCGTGCGCACGCGCAAGCCGGAAACGCGCCAGATGGTGCTGGACAAGATCCGTTCCATCACCAAAGCCACGGCCGAAGCCTACAACGTCCAGTCCGAGATCAAGGAAGGCCCTCCCGGCGCGATCCTGATCAACAACCCGGAACAGACCGAGCGCTGCACGCAGATCGCGCGCGCGCTGCTGGGCGAGGACCAGGTGGTGAATCCCGGCCCGACCTTCATGGGCAGCGAGGACTTTGCCTTCTATGCCGAGAAGATTCCTGGCGTCTATGCCTTTGTCGGCAATGGCGATACCTATAACGTGCATCACCCGATGTACGTGTTTGACGAAAAGGTGCTGCCGGTTGGTTCTGCCTATTGGGTGGCGATTGCCGAAAGCTATCTCAAATGATAGTTTCCTGAAATAAATCGCATTTCTACGGCGCAGGGGCCATGGCAAATGTCATGTCCCCTTCATTTTTATCCACGCATGCCGCGCGGGCTCTTGGCGTGTTCCGGGATCGGGACTAGTATGCAAGTTGCAACAGCCTGCAAGCAGTTCAGGCTGTGCTCCTGTTTCCTGTAATCCGGTCGTACTCATGTCTGCCCCCTCTTCTTCCCGCCCCGCATCGCCCGACAGCGCGTCTGCGGACAAGCCCTACCTGACCTACAAGCTGGATCTGATCAAGACCCTGGCCACCAAGGCCGCCGATCAGCGCTACGAGAAGGCCGTGGGCATGCGGGTGCGCGAGTTGCGGGTGCTGCGCCTGATCCACGCCCTGCCCGGCGTGGCCGCTTCCGAGCTGGGCCAGCGCCTGGTGCTGGAAAAGACGCTGATGTCCAAGTACCTGGCTGACCTGGAGCAGCGTGGCCTGATCCAGCGTTCGCTGGATCCGCAGGACAACCGGGTGCACCGCCTGTTCCTGACCCCAGCCGGGCAGGAGGTCTGGCAGACCTGCGAGCAGATCGGCCGCGAACTGGAACAGCAGATGTTCCAGGAACTGGACGAAGCCGACTGGGAGCAGCTCAACCTGCTGCTGGATCGGCTGCACGACTCGCTGCTGCACTGGCAGGCCAGCACCAGGCCGGCAAGCCGGCGCCCGGCGGCGCGCAGCCGTATCCGTCCGCAGCTCAAGGCGGTCTGACGCCCGGCATCAATCCTGTTTCTTGTGCGCGCGCGGATGCGCGGCATCGTAGATACGCGCCAGGTGCTGAAAATCCAGCCGCGTATAGACCTGCGTGGTGCTGATGTTGGCATGTCCCAGCAGTTCCTGCACGGCACGCAAATCCCCGCTCGACTGCAGCAGATGACTGGCATAGGAATGGCGCAGCATGTGCGGATGCACCGGCGTATCCAGCCCGGCCTGCTGTGCGCGCTTGCGCAGCCGCTGCCAGACCGAAGCCGCTGACAGGCGCTTGCCGCCGCGGCCGATCAGCAGGGCCGGTTCCTGTTGCGCTGCCGGCAGTTGCGCACGCTGCTGCAGCCAGGCCTGCGCCGCCAGCTGCGCCTGTCGCCCGAGCGGTACGCTGCGCCGCTTGCTGCCCTTGCCCAGCACATGCGCCTGGCCTTCCTGCAGATCCAGCCAGCCGCGCGCATCCGGTCCGGCTGCCACATCCAGCCCCACCAGTTCGGCCACACGCAGGCCACAGCCATAGAGCAATTCGACGATCAGGGCATCGCGCAGCTGTTGCCAGTCTGGCGGCGCAGTGCCGGATTCGGGCGGCTGGTAATCGGCCAGCTGCATCGCGGCATCGACCGGCAAGGCCTTGGGCAGCGGCCGGCCGGCCTTGGGCGCATGTACGTCCTGCACCGGGTTGTGGGCGATCTGCCGGCTGTTCACCAGCCAGCGGTAGAAACCACGCCAGGACGACAGCACCAGCGCCAGCCCGCGTGCACTGCGGCCACGCGCATGCAGGGTGGCGACCCAGCGGCGCACATGTGCTGTCTGTACCTGCAGCAGCGGCACGCCAGACTCGCTGGCCAGCGCCTGCAGCAGCGTCAGGTTCTCGCGGTACAGCGTGACGCTGCGCGCCGCCAGCCGCTTTTCATGGCGCACAAAGTCCAGATAGCGCTGCAGCAGCGGATCCGGAGCGATGGCGCCAGTCGGCTGCATCAGGCGTCGGCCGGGGTGTCGCTGGACGGCGCAGCGCTGTCGGGAGCTGCCTCTGCAGGCACTTCGGCCACAGGTGCAGCAGTAGCCGCCACCGCACGCGGCAGCACCAGCGGCGACAGCGCCGCGCTGGCGATATCGGCAATGCGCTGCAGGAAATCGGTCGCCATGTCATCGGTAAAGCGCTGGCTGTCGGGCGATGCCAGCACCAGCAGGCCAAAGGCGGCCGACGTGACAGCGCTACCCGGCGTGCGCAAGGGCAGCAGTGCCAGTGACGCCGCCTGGGTCGGCTCATCCAGCCATTTCACCGCCTCCACGCCCACATGCATGCCGCAATATGGCGATTGCAGCGAGCTGGCGAAGGCCTGGCCTTCTTCGCTGACGCCACAGGCAAAACCCTGGCTGGCGTATTCGGGCGTGACACCCCAGATGCGCAGCGCCACCTGCGGCACCTGGAACTGCTCCTGCAGATTGCGGCACAGCGTGGCCGGCAGCGCCAGTGGATCGTGCTGCAGATACAGCCCGGTGGCCCACTTGAGCAGGCGGTTGGTGGTCAGACTGTTGCTGCTGCCGTGGCGGATCATGTCGACCAGGCGGTGCTCCAGCACCTTGATCTTGTCGCGCAGCATCTCGGCCTGGCGCTCGTGCAGGTTGACGACGCGCTGGCCGTGGGCGCTGCCCAGTTGCACCGCTGTCAGCAGTTCGGCATTGCGCTCGAAAAAGCCGGGATTCTGGATCAGGTATTCGGCGATGTCGCGCTCGGTGATGGGGGCAAATTCGTTCGGATTCATGCGAGAAATTGTTCGTTCTGGTCGGTCGGCAGGACCGGGAATTCGGGCAAGTCGATCTCGCCATGGTAGACGGTGGTGGCCGGGCCGGTCATCATGACGCGGCTGCCGGCACCGTCCCACTCGATATGCAGGCTGCCGCCGCGGGCATCGACCTGCACGCGGCTGCCCAGCAGGCCGAGCTGACGACCGGCCACCACCGCGGCGCAGGCACCGCTGCCACAGGCCAGGGTTTCACCCACACCGCGCTCATAGACGCGCAGGCGCGCATGGTCACGCCCCAGCACCTGCAGGAAGCCGACATTGACGCTGGCAGGGAACGCCGGCAGCGCCTGCACCGCACGGCCAATGGCCTCGACCTGGGCCTCACGCGTATCAGGCACCAGCAGCACCGCATGCGGATTGCCCATGGACAGCAGCACCGCCTCGACCGGCTCCAGGCCAGCCGCCGACAGGTCCAGCTGCCACAGCGTGGCCTGCTGCGCCTGGCGCTGCGCCACGCCCTGCGGCTCGAAGGGCAGCACCGCGCTATCGAAGGCGGGAATGCCCATGTCTACCGTGACCAGTCCATCCGCACGCGCCTGCAGCACGATGGTGCCGCGCTTGACCTCGACCGCAATCGTGTCCTTGTCGGTCAGACCCTGCTCCAGCACGTAGCGCACGAAGCAGCGCGCGCCGTTGCCGCAATGCTCGACTTCACCGCCATCCGCGTTGTGGATCACGTAGGCAAAGTCGGTATCGAGCCGCGTTGCCGGGCGCACGCTCAGGATCTGGTCCGCCCCGATGCCGTAGCGCCGGTCGGCCAGAAAGCGGTAATGCGTGCGGTTCAGCCCGAGACTGCCGCGCATCTCGTCCAGCACGATGAAATCGTTGCCGGCACCCTGCATCTTGGTAAAGCGGATCTTCATGCCGGCATTATCGACCAAGGTGACAGGGTTTGCAGCAATCCGCCCGCGCAGGGCTTGTGGCATAGTTGACGCTCACGTCAATCCGATTTCTGATCTGCTCCATGCCACGCGCCAGCCAACTGCTCCACCCCGAACTGACCCCTGCCCCCCTGCGCCAGGCCGCCACCGTGCTGCTGGTACGCGATGCCCCCGACGGCTGGGAAGTGCTGATGACCAAGCGCTCGTCCAAGGCCAGTTTTGCCGCCGACCTGTACGTGTTTCCCGGCGGCGCCGTCGATGCCGCCGACCTGGCGATCCAGCAGCAGCCGCAGCTGTTCTGCCACCAGCCGCTGCAGGAAGGCGAGCCGCTGACCTGGGCGCTGGCCGCACTGCGCGAAAGTTTCGAGGAGGTTGGCGTGCTGCTGGCCACGCGTGCCGATGGCAGCCCGGCCACGCAGCAGGATGTCGATGCGCTCGATGCCGCCATCGGCCGCCGCAACACGGCCCCGGCCTTTTACGATGCCTGCCGTGACGCTGGCCTGTGCCTGCGCGTGGATCAGGTCTACCTGCTGGCACGCTGGACCGGCCCGCTGGACATTCCCAAGCGCTTCGATACCCCGTTCCTGGTGGCGCGCATGCCCGAAGGCCAGCAGGCGCTGACCGACGACCACGAGCAGTTCGAAGCCTGCTGGGTGCGTCCGTCCGACGCGCTGGAGCGCCACGAACGCAATGAATTCGCCATCATGTTCCCGACGCACGGCACGCTGCAGCGCATTGCGCACTTTGCCAACGTGCAGGAGCTGCTGGACGCCTGCACGCCGCACCAGCCGCGCTGGCACTACATGCCGCGCGGCGCACAGCTGAATGGCGAGGAGGCACGCATCGTCAACGACGAACTCGCCTTTGGCGAGATCGGCCTGGTGACGCCGCACGGCCAGCCGGTACACCCGCTGGACTGGCAGCACGAGCGCCCGGTGCCACTGCTGCGCAACGTGCAGCGTCTGACCGCCAACAACAGCGGCCGCATGACCGGCCCCGGCACCAACAGCTATATCGTCGGCACGGCAGGCAGCGGCTATATCGTGATCGATCCGGGCCCGGCACTGCCCGATCACGTGCAGCGCCTGCACGATGCCTGCGGCGGCGATATCCGCCACATCGTCTGCACCCACTCGCACCCCGACCACAGCCCAGGCGTACCGCTGCTGCAGGAACTGGTGGAGCGTAGCGGCCATCCGCGCCCGCAGCTCTACGGCCTGCCGCACGGCCCCGATGCGCGTGCCGACAGCCATCTTTCGCCGGACGTGGCACTGGCCGATGGCCAGCAGCTGGTGCTGCAGGAGGCGGATGGCAGCACGCACACGCTGCTGGCGCTGCACACGCCTGGCCATACCGCCAACCATGTCTGCCTGGCACTGCTGGAAGATGGCCTGCTGTTCAGCGGCGACCATATCCTGAACGGCAACACCACCATCGTCGATCCGCCGGATGGCCATATGGGCGATTACCTGGCCTCGCTGGAACGGCTGGAACAGCTGTGCACGGGCCAGGACGTGCAATACATCCTGCCGGCGCACGGCCATGTGATGGAAGATGCCGCCGGCGCGATCCGCCGCCTGCATGCGCACCGCCTGATCCGCGAAGCCAAGGTACTGGCCGCGGTACAGGCGCTGCCCGATGGCCAGCCGGAAGACTGGGTGCCGCTGGCCTACCAGGACACGCCGGAAGCCCTGTGGCCGCTGGCGCGCCGTTCGCTGCTGGCGCACGTGCAGCACCTGCGCGAACTGGGTCAGATCTGAGCCCGGAAAACTGAGCCCGGCAAAGGAAAAAAGGGAAGCCTGCCGATACGCCGGATTCTGTGCGCGACGGTTGCCCGTCGCGTGACCGCCATTCATCTGGGCCGGGGGTCACCCCACCGGCTCGGTGCTACCTACCCGCCAGCTCTGCGGAACCACATCAACGCTGGCCTACTTGGTATTGCTGCGCGCAGAGATTGCCCGTTTCACCCGGACTGAACCGGCTCGTCTCTGTTGCTCTGATCCTCACCTTGGTCCTTGCGGCTTTCGGTGGAGAGGTGTTACCTCCTGCGCTGTCCTGTGCAGTCCGGACGTTCCTCCAGTGCGGTGTTTCCACGCTTGCACCAGCGGCGGCCTGGCAGGCTTCGGGCGCGATTATGGCCCAGGAAAACTGTCGTGGCAATGTGAACTTGGCGACATAAAACCCATCCAAGTGCTGCACGGTATCCGTACAACCCCTAGAATGCCGATTCTTTCCCATCCACGAGGACATCAAGCAATGCCCCAACACACCCTGCTCAGCGGCAAGATCCACCGCGCCACCGTCACCCACTGCGAACTGCATTACGAAGGTTCCTGTGCCATCGACGAGGACCTGCTGGACGCCTCCGGCATCCGTGAGTTCGAGCAAATCGCGATCTGGAACATCAACAACGGCGAACGTTTCAGCACCTACGCCATCAAGGCGGCACGCGGCAGCGGCATCATCTCCATCAACGGCTCGGCCGCACGCCGCGCCAGCACCGGCGACCTGGTGATCATTGCCGCCTTCGTCGGCCTGGACGCGAGCGAGCTGGACAGCCACAAGCCGCAGCTGGTGTTCGTGGACGAGCACAACCGCCAGATCGAACTGCGCCAGCACATCCCGACGCAGCAGCCCTGAGCGGCCGCCTGTCCCTCACAGGGCAGGCACTGGCTCCCAGCTGTCGGGCAGCAGCCGTGCCACCAGCACCTGCTGCTTCGCCAGCCGCTTGCGCAGCTTGAGCACCTGGGCATCCTTGCTCAGCAGGATCGCCTGGTGCGCGGCGGCCAGATCGACAAAGCACTGGTCGTCCGTATCCTTACAGCTGACGCCCGCCGGCCCGGCCGGCTCCACATACTGCACCACCGCATCCATGCGCTGCAGCAGCTGTTCCGTGCTGTGGCCATAAAACGCCATGCGCGGGGCAATCTGCGGGTACTGCAGCACCCGCTCCAGCTCGTTGCGCATGCGCGGAATCGCCAGCCAGCGCAGCCGTTGCTGTTGCAGGGCCTGACGCAGCGGTTCCACCGCCGGCTCGGCAAACAGCAGCAAGTCGAGCACGATATTGGTATCGATCACCACCACGCGGGTGGACGTGTCTTGCGGCAGCGTCATCAGAACTCCGGCACCGGACTCGGGCCACCCTCGATCAGCTCGAAACGGCCGTCCTGGTAGCGATAGAGCTGGGACTGCTGCACCTCCTGGCGGCCGGTTTTCGGCTGCCAGAGACGCCCACGGTAGCGGATGCTGACATCGGCCGCCAGGCCCTCGCGCGAGATCGGGTGCACCTCGCCCTGCACATCAAAGCAGTCCTGTGCCGACTGCCGCTCGCCTGCAGCGCCCTGCCCCTGGAAGGCACTGTTGCGCTCCTGCCGCGACAGGCCGAGCTGCAGCGCGCAATCGGCATAGGCCTGGTTGCTGGCGGCCAGCCGCTCACGCAGGCTGGGCTGCATGCCTTGGGACCGCAGCGTATAGCCATGCAGCCACTGGCCACACACGCCCTGCCAGCAGGCCGCGGGCTGGAAGGTCAGCAGGTAGTCATTCAGGCCCAGCTTGTAGATCTGGCTCTCACCCGCAGTTCCGTCATGGCCGATCGCATCCACCACCGGCTGCCAGCGCGTGATGCGCCAGCGCTCGCCGTCCGATGCACGGCCGGCAGTGCCCGCCTCATGCAACAGGCTGAAATGGATGGCGCCGACATAGGCGCGCGTGGTCGGCGTCTGCAGCGTGCGCTGCTCGTTCTCCAGCGGCACCGATTCGATCACCAGCGTGGCATGTTGCTGGCCAAAGCGGATCACTTCACGCGGCAGCACCGCCACGCGCACGCGCTGCTGCAGCTGTGCCACCGGCACGGCGCCCGGCGCCGGCAGCTCGCGGGGCGCGCTGGACGGCAGCATGGCCGCCGGCAGGCGTGCTGGCGGCAGTTCGGGCAGTGTCATGGTGGTGCGCCAGCGCACCTGCTCCTTCTCGACCAGCTGCTGGTCGTTGCCGAAGGCGGCATCCATCAGGGCGCTCGGATGCAGGCTGTTGGCGATGCCCAGGTGCTGCACCGCACTGGCATCATTGGCCGGGCGCTCGCAGCCGGCCAGGGCCAGCAGCAAGGCCAGACCCAGCCATCGCCCGACACGCCCCAGGCTCATGCGCCCGGCTCCGCCGGCGGACCGCTGCGCGGCTGCATGGCACCGGCCACCAGGTCAAAACGGAACAGGCGGCACTCGATCGGGCCGTTCCACATCGGGATCTTGCGCGATTCACGCAGGCGCATGCGGCGCGGCAGCTCGCGATCGGGCGTAAGCAGCCAGGCAGTCCAGCCGGGGTAGTTGCGTTTCCAGTGGCTGGACAGGCGCTGGAAGAAGTCGTCGTTGTCCTCGGCCATCAGGGCATGTTCGCGACCACCACGGGTAGCTGCTGGTGCACGGTTCAGGCCGAGCCGGCCCTCGATACGCGGGCCCGCGGTGTGCACGCGCTGGGCGCGTTCTTGCGCTCGCTCGCCAGCAACGCCGGCTGCGGCAATGCGCTCGCCATACGGCGGGTTGATCAGCAGCACGCCAGGCGTCTGGCCGGGCGGCATGCGCTGCAGCGCATCACCGCCGCGCAGCTCCAGCGCATGCGCCACGCCGGCACGCTGGGCGTTGCGCTGGGCAAAGTCCACCATGCGGTGCGCCACGTCACTGCCAAACACCAGCATCTCGGACGGGCGGATTTCGGCGCTGCGCGCCTGTTCACGCAACTGCTGCCAGACATGCGGCTGGAACGGCAGCAGGCGCTCGAAACCAAAGCGGCGCTGGCTGCCCGGCGCCATGCGACAGGCCATCTGCGCCGCCTCGACGGCAATCGTGCCGCTGCCGCAGCAGGGGTCGTACAGCGGCACGCCCTGATCGGGCTGCCAGCCGCTGGCGGCAATCATGGCCGCGGCCAGGGTTTCCTTGAGCGGCGCGTCGCCCTTGTCCTCGCGCCAGCCACGCTTGAACAGCGGCTCGCCCGAGGTATCGATATACAGCGCCATGCGGTCATTGGTCAGGTGCGCATAGATGCGCACATCGGGCCAGTGGGTATCCACGCTCGGGCGGCTGCCGGCGCGGTCACGGAAACGGTCGGCGACCGCATCCTTGATGCGCAAGGCGGCAAAGTTCAGGCTGCGCAGCGGGCTGCGCTGTGCCGTGATGTCAATGCGGAAGGTGTGGCGCGGCGTGAACCAGCTTTCCCAGGCGGTCTCGAAAGCGGCCTGGTAAAGATCGGATTCATTGGCATAGGGCGTGCGCGACAGCTGGACCAGCACGCGCTGCGCCAACCGGCTGTGCAGGTTGAGCAGCATGGCATCGCGCCAGCTGCCGTCCACCAGCACGCCAGCACGCAGGGGACGCACCTGGGCGTCGCCCAGTCCGGTGATGGTGCGGGCCTCGGCGGCGAGATAGTCCTCGACACCGGCCGCACAGGGCAAAAACAGCTGCAGGGCATTCATCCCGTAACCTTACCAGAGTCTGTCAATACCGCCATGACGCAGCAGCAGGAAATTCGCCAGCAGCCTGCTCTTGGGACAAAATAGGCGCATGACCAGCTCCCCCTCTCCCGCATCGGCCGATCCGGCCCTGATCTGTCCGCGTTGCGGCCAGTCCAACCAGTGTGCCGCAGCCGCCGGCCAGCCAGCGGGCAGCTGCTGGTGCCTGAACCAGCCAGTGCTGCCGGCGATCCGCGACGGCGCCCCGATCGGCGACCGCTGCTATTGCCCGGCCTGCCTGCAGGCGCTGCACCAGGCTGCTGTTGACGCCACCCCCTGATCCAGGAGATTCCGCCCATGTGCCAGTTGCTGGGGATGAACTGCAACACCCCGACCGACATCACTTTCAGCTTCAGCGGCTTCTCGCAGCGCGCCGGCGTCACCGACCACCACAGCGACGGCTGGGGCATCGCCTTTTTCGAGGGTCGCCATGATGCGCCGCCGGACGCGCCGGACAAGGGCGTGCGCCTGTTCGTGGACCACGAGGCAGCCAGCAGCTCGGCGATTGCCCAGCTGATCCGCAGCTACCCGATCAAGAGCCGCAACGTGATCGCGCATATCCGCAAGGCGACGCAAGGCGTGATTTCGCTGGAAAACTGCCATCCGTTCGTGCGTGAGCTGTGGGGACGCTACTGGGTATTCGCCCACAACGGCAATCTGGAAGATTTTCATCCGCACCTGCACCGCCAGTTCCAGCCGGTAGGCGATACCGACAGCGAGCGTGCCTTTTGCTGGATCATGCAGGAAGTGGCCAAGTCGCATGCCGCCATGCCCAGCGTGGAGGAGCTGACGCGCACCCTGCGCGAACTGATGCCGCAACTGGCCAGTCACGGCACCTTCAACATGCTGCTCTCCAATGGCGCTGCCTTGTGGGCGCATGCCAGCACCAACCTGCACTACATCGTGCGCCAGGCGCCGTTCACCACGGCACAGCTCAGCGATGAGGATGTGAGCATCGATTTTTCCGATGTCACCACGCCGCAGGACCGGGTCGCCGTGATTGCCACGCTGCCGCTGACCACCAATGAGCAGTGGACCGCGTTTGCCAGCGGCGAACTGCGCACCTTTGTGGATGGTGCGCCGGTCGACTGCTGAGGTACTACCCCGCTGATGCGGCAGCCGTAACGCCGCCGCTGGCCTGCTGCATCAGGCAGCGCCGGGCTTGCGTGTGCGGCTGCTGGCCGGCTTGCTGGCAGCGGCCGGCTTGGCTGCCGTGGCGGGCTTGCTGCGACTGGCGGCGGGTTTGGCAGCGGGCTTGCTGGCCGCAGCACTGCTCGTCTTGCTGGCAGCCGGCTTGGCGGCAGCGGTACGCGGCGTTGCCGGCTTGCGCGTGCTGGCCGCAGGCTTGCTGGCGGCGGCAGCCGGCTTGGCCACCGGGGCAGCAGCCTTTGCCGCCGCTTCCTTGGCCGCAGCGGCCTCCTTCTCGGCACGCGCATCGGCTTCGGCCTGCATGCGGGCAGCAGCCTCTTCCTGCGCCTTCATGAAGTCGGCCTGCTGCTTGAGCACATCTTCCTGCGCCTGCTGGGCGATGCTCTGGAAGGTGTTCATCATGCTGCCCCACCACTGGCCCGCCTGAGCCCAGGCTTCGTTGAAGGGGATTTCCGGGGTGGCTTCCGTGGCGGGCGGCTCGGCGGCAGCGGCTTGCGGAGCCGCCGCTGCAGTCGGCGAGGCCGACTGGCTGGCTGGCTCAGCATTGGCGCTGCCGGTGAACGGTTGCCAGAAGGCGGCAAACGGCGACACCGGCGCCTCTTCGGCTGCGGGCGCGGCTTCGCTGCTGTCGGGCGCGACCGCCTTGACTGCCTGCGTGACGCTGGAAACAGTATCGGCCGCAGCCTGCTGGAACACCTGCGCCATGTCGTTCATGCTGACATTCATGTCCTGCAGCGTGCTCAGCGTCATTTTCTGCACTTCCAGCGCCTGGATCGTGGCCTTGAGCGCAGTGGTGTTCTGTTCCAGCCAGAACTGCACGGTGCGCAGCTCCTGGATGCGGCGATCGACCTCTTCCGGGTCAACCGTGGGCGCGACCCACTGCGCGGCCGTGGGCGACAGGCCGCGCGGCTGCGTCATCTGGCGCAGGAAATCGAATCCGGGTACGAACTTGCTGAAATCAAAGCCGGCGGCATTCACGGTCATGGCGGGGTCCCCTGTCTGGTTGGCATGGATCGGACAAGCATACCGCAAGCCACCGCTGCAGAACAGGCAGGCATTCCCTCAGGCCGGCAGCCACTGCTGCCAGGCCGCCGATTCAGGCCATCAGTGGTGCATCATCGGCATTTTCTGCTGCGGGCCGGCGCTACGTGTCAGCGCGTGCACCGGGACCTGCAGCGTACGCTCGACGGCCTTGCCCTGGGCATCGCGCAGCTCCAGCGTGAGCGGAATGACGCTGCCAGCCTGCACCGGGGCCTTCAGGTCCATCAGCATGATGTGGTAGCCACCCGGCTTGAGCGCGGTGGCCTGGCCGGCCGGCAAGGGCAGCTCGGGGAGATGGCGCATCTTCATCACGCCATCGATCACGGCCATTTCGTGCACTTCGACCACCGGCGTCAGCGGCGAACGGGCACCAACCAGCGTCATGGCCTGGCTCGGCTGCAACTGCATGAAGGCACCGGTGGCCTGCTGGCCAGTGACCGTGGCACGGATCCAGGCATCATGCACCTGCAGCTGGTGCCCGGAGACAGCGGTGGCGGCAGCGCGTGCCGGAGTGGTTTGGGCCTGGCTGGCAAAAGGCGTGACCGCAGCGGCCAGGGCGATCAGCAGGGAAGAGATACGAATGGGGGACATGGTCTTGCTCCGTCAATGGATAGTGGCAGGGTATAGCCCGCTGCAGTGGCCAAAAGGGGGAAAAGCAACACTGCAGCAGGTGCCAGCAGCGCGCCGGGCAGCTGCATGGCGAACACGCGCCGGCTGACAGGCACACGCCTGCCGGCGACCGGCTCAGCCGATGGCTGGCGGCGCGCGCGCCTTGAACGGAGAAGCCGCCACCACGGGCAGTGTCGGCTGGTGCCAGACCGGAACCGCTTCAGCTGTCTCGACCTGCGGTGGCAGGCCAAAGGTGGCGGCGGGCGGCGGAGCCTCGAGCGCCAGGCACAACGCACACTCCTTGCCGTGCTGCAGGCCCACTGACAGGGCATCACTGTCGACATCGATCCACTGGATGTGCCCCGCGCTGGAGCAGACCAGCCGCATGGATTCGGCATGCACCAGCGGGCTGACCCAGCTGGCGACCAGGGCCAACCAGACCAGGATGATCCAGCGACGCGCCCGCAGCGCCGGAGCGCGCAGCACGCGCTCGAATGGCTGGTGGTCGGCTGGAGTCCTCATGGCAACTGATTATGAGAGCAACAGACAGTTACGACAAGTCGATATCCTTAGTGAATGCCACCTCATGCTGCAGGGCACCGAACAGGACCGAGCCCTGCCGGCTGCGTGCTTCGGCACGCCAGACATCGCCCGGCTGCAGCCAGGGCGTGCTGATCTGGCCATCGCGCTGCTGCTCGAGTGCGCGGCGGTCGGCCAGGCTGCATTGGCCCTTGCGCGTGTCCTGGTTGCGCACGGGAGCGGCACACAGGATGCTGCCGGCGCGCAGCGGACGCGTGGTGCACAAGCGCGCCAGCAGTTCGTGCAGGCCTTGCGCCATGTCGCTGCCGGCATCGCACATGCCAAGCTTGCGGCCATTGCCGCTGAACTGCAGCGTGAGCTGCAGCCGGCCGTCCTGCCAGCTGTCGCCGAGTTCGTCAGGCGTCAGTGCCACCGGGCTGAAGGCGGTGAAAGGCTGCGCCAGCGCGGCATCGTCCACGCCCTGCCAGCGCAACTGGCTGCACAGCATCAGCAGGCGGATGCCGGCCAGCGCCTGGTCGCTGCTGGCGCCCTGCGGCAGATCACCGGTGACGACGGCCAGGCCCACTGCCAGATCGCCCTGGGCACGCTCCGAAGGCAGCAGCAGCCCGGCATGTGCCGCATGCAAGGGATCGCTGACGGCCTGCTCCAGCTGCGGCGTCAGCGCCTCAGGCAGCCAGGGATCGGCCTGCACGCACTGGTAGGCACGCGGCAGCGGTGCCATGCAGCGCGCCGGATCAAAGGCAAAGGCGTGCGGCGCGCGACCGCTGTTCAGGCTGTCGTAGATGTCCTGCAGCTGCGGCGACAGGAAGTTCCAGTCATCCAGCACCTGCTGCAGGCGGCCGGCGACATGGGTGGCATAGTGCGCGTGGCGCAGGTCGCGCGAGACCACGACCAGCTGGCCATCACGCGAGCCGTCGGAATAGGTAGCAAGTTTCATGTGGGGGCATAACGGCGGATCAGGCCGTCATTGTGCGACATCCTGTGCCCACTGTTCGGCCAGGAAATCGATCATCACGCGCACCTTGGCCGGCGGCCGCCGTTGCGGCGGGTAGACCGCATGGATGCCGCCCACCTCCATGCCCGGATGCTCCAGTTCCAGCAACTGCAGTCGCCCGTCCTGCACCGCATCCTGCACGATGAAATCCGGCTCGTAGATGATGCCCTGGCCGCCCACCGCCGCCAGCAGCAGCGCATCGCCGTTGCTGCAGCGCAGATTGCCGCTGATCTTCTGGCGCACCCGCCCGCCAATCCCAAAACGCCATTCATCGCTGCCCGAGCTGACCGACAGCGCATAGCGCAGGCAGTTGTGCTGCGCCAGATCTGCCACCTGGCGCGGCACGCCATGCTGGTCCAGATAGGCCGCGGACGCACACAGGCAGAGCCGGACCTGGCCCAGCCGGCGCGCCTGCAGCGGCGCGTCCTGCAAGTCACCTATGCGGATCGCCAGATCCCAGCGCTCGTCAAGCAGGTCGACGCGCACATCGGTCAGGCCCAGATCCACCGTCACCGCCGGATAGCGCTGGCTGAACAGCGGCAGCAGCGGGGCAATGCGGCGCAGGCCAAAGGACAGCGGCACGTTCATGCGCAGCACGCCGCTGGCATCGATGCGCTGCGAGGCCGCCTCGGCTTCGGCCTCGTCGATATCGGCAAGGATGCGCTGGCAGGCCTCGAGGTAAGTGGCGCCGGCATCGGTCAGTGTGAGCCGGCGCGTGCTGCGATGAAACAGGCGCACGCCCAGCCGCGCTTCCAGCGCATCCACATGGCGCGTGGCCATGGCCGGTGACATGCCAAGATGCCGCGCCGCCGCCGACAGGCTGCCGGCCTGGGCCGCTCTTGCAAAAACACGCATGCTTACCACTCTATCCATGGCTCATCTCCTACTGATAGTAGGAACTGTACCTGCCACATCGTCTCTTCTCAAGTACCAGGCTCATCCCCATAATGAGAATCATCCTCGATTCAACACCTGACTGACATGAGCACCCACACCCCCCGCATGCCCACGCTGTACATCCCGCATGGCGCCGGCCCCTGCTTCTTCATGGACTGGAACCCGCCAGACGCCTGGGACGCCACCGCGGCCTATCTGCGCAGCATCGCCGGCAGCCTGCCGCAACGGCCCAAGGCCATCGTGCTGGTCACGGCGCACTGGCTGGCGCCGCAGTTCACCGCCGGCAGCGCCGCCCAGCCCGGCATGCTGTTCGATTACTACGGCTTTCCGCCGCACACCTACCAGCTGCGCTACCCGGCACCGGGCGCACCAGCGCTGGCCGAACGTGTCACCGGCCTGATCCAGGCGGCCGGCCTGCCAGCCGCCCAGGACAGCGAACGCGGCTACGACCACGGCGTCTTCATTCCGATGCTGCTGGCCTTTCCCGATGCCGATATCCCGGTGCTGCAACTCTCGCTGCTGCAGGATCTGGATCCAGAAGCGCATCTGGCCATGGGCCGCGCGCTGGCACCGCTGCGCGACGAAGGCGTACTGATCATCGGCAGCGGCATGAGCTTCCACAATATGCGCGCCTATGGCGATCCGCGCGCCACGCCGGTGTCGCAGCAGTTTGATGCCTGGCTGTCCGAGACCGTGGCGCTGCCGGAACCCGAGCGCACGGCGCGGCTGGCACGCTGGGACAGCGCCAGCGGCCCGGCCGGCCGCCTGTCGCACCCGCCACGCGCCGAGGAGCACCTGCTGCCCCTGCTGGTCGTCGCCGGTGCTGCGGCCGATGACGCTGGCCAGCGTGGCTTCAGCGATGAGGTCATGGCCACCACCATTTCCGCCTTCCGCTTCGGCTGAAGGCCTTGTACCCGGAGACCCCCATGAGCCTGACCGACCGCGGTGCCAGCAGCACCGCAGAAATTGCCACCATCGAGCCTGCCCGCATCATCCTGCGCCTGTGCAAGCACTGGGGCCACAAGTTTGCTGTACGCTACGACGAGCAGAGCGGCGAGATCGCGCTGACCGGCTATGGCAGCTGCAGCATGCAGCAGGTGCCGGGCGGCCTCGCCTTCCGGCTGCACTGCCCAGACCCCGACATGCTGCCACGCCTGCAACAAGTGGTCGCGGAGCACGCACAACGCATGGCGCGCGACGAGACGTTTCACTTCCACTGGGCTGCGGCCTGATTTTTCCGGGATTTCATCATGAGCACAAACGACACCACCCGCCGCTACGGCACCATCACGCGACTGCTGCACTGGAGCATGGCCGCGCTGTTCATCTGGCAGTTCTGCAAGTTCTTTGACCGCATCCAGGATGGCGAGCATTTTCTCGGTAACCTGACCGGCCCGCTGCACGGTTCCTTCGGGGCGCTGATCCTGGTGCTGGGCATCCTGCGCATCCTCTGGGCCATCAGCCAGAAACAGCGTCCGCCGCAGCAAGGGCCGCTGGCCGTACTGGCCAGCATGGGCCACAAGCTGCTCTACCTGCTGATGCTGCTGATGCCCCTGAGCGGCATGATGTACGTGCGTGGAAATGGTTACCCATTGAAGGTTTTTGGTACGGAACTCATGGCCCGCACCGGAGTCAAAACCGAGTGGATGCTGTCGATTGGCGAGTTGCATTCACCACTCGCCTGGCTGACGGTCATCACGGTATTGGGCCACGTGTTTTTTGCCCTCTACCACCATATTGTGCTGAAGGATGGCACGCTGTCCCGTATCGCCTGAGGAGGCCCATGACCACTACCCGCCCTGCCACGCATTCCCTGCTGTCCCGCCGCAACGCCATGACCCGCCTGCTAGCGGGCGGCCTGCTGCTGGGTGGCGCCGCCTGGCTGACCGCGCCGTCGGCATCAGCCCAGACAGTGAACAGCTCCCAACTGGCGCAAGTCAGCCCGACCTCGCGCCTGGCCGGCAAGGCGCCGCCGAGCATGAAGCTGGACTACGCACTCAAGGGCCGGGTATCGCGCATTGGCTACAGCGCCAACGCCACGCTGGACTGGCGCCGTACCGGCAATAGCTACCAGCTTGATTTCACCGCGCGCGCACCGCTGGTCAGCCGCACCCAGTCGAGCAACGGCACGGTCGGTGCCAACGGCCTGCGTCCGTCCCGCTTTACCGACAAGTGGCGCGGCAAGACGAATAGCGCCAGCTTCCAGCGCAATGGCAGCCAGGGCAGCATCAGCTACACCAATGGCAACACCGCAGCCGCTCTGCTGCCTGGCGCGCAGGACCAGGTCAGCGTGTTCATCCAGCTGATGGCGCTGATGGATGCCAACCCGGGCAAGTACGGCACTGGCCAGATCTTCGCCTTCCAGGCCTCGGATCACCGCCGCGCGCCGGTCTGGCGCTTCCGCGTGCAGGGCAAGGAAACGATCCAGGCCGCCGGCCAGTCGTTCGACGCCTGGCGCGTACGCCGCATCCTGGAAGATGGCGAGGACAAGCTGGTGGAAATCTGGCTGAGCCCGTGGAAGGCTGCCGATGGCACTACCTACCACCTGCCGGTGCGCCTGCGCATCTCCGAAGGCCCGAACGATTACGCCGAGCAGACGCTCAAGGCACTGCCGAAGCTCTGATGCCGATGGGCGTGCGTTAGTTGACGGACGGGCTGCGGGATGCAGCCCGTTTTGCTCTTGATTCGGCCCGATCCGCTACCATGTAGAAACCATGATGTACCAAGACCTGTTTGACCAGACCGTTTCCGGCATGCATACGCTGTATGACTCCGAGAGCTTTGTCGTGGTCCACATGCAGTCCAGCCCCCTGCTCAGCGGTGCCGACAGCATCCTGATGCAGGGTCGCGACCATCTGGCGCTGGCGCGCAACGGTTTCGAGATCGTGGACAAGCGCTCCGGCCGCCACGTGTTCCTGGACGGCAGCTGGGCCGAGCTGTTCCAGCAGCAGATCGCCGCCTGGCAGGACAACACGCCAACGCAGGAAGAAGTCGAAGACACGCTGGAAGATTACGCCGTGCTGGCCTGCAGCCCGGTGCGCCTGCACTGAGCCTCGGGCGCTCCCGCTACCTCTCCCCTACAATAAGCGGCACGTGGTCAACAGCCCGTGCCGTTTTTTCTGCCTGCAGCGCCGCGACCCGGCCTGCCCTCCTGCATGAGCCATCCCTACATCCTCACCCTGTCCTGCCCTGACCGCATGGGCCTTGTCCACGCCGTCTCCGGTTTCCTGATGGAACAGGGCGGCAATATCGAAGAAGCTGCCCAGTACAACGACAGCCAGACCGGCCTGTTCTTCATGCGCGTCGGTTTTGTCTGCCCCGAGGCCGACGTGGCCGTGCTGCGCACCCGGCTGGAAGCCTTCGCCGCGCCCTTGGGCATGCAGGCCAGCCTGCACCCGCGCGCCGAGCCGATGCCGACAGTGATCCTGTGCAGCCGCCAGGGCCACTGCCTGAACGATCTGCTGTTCCGCTGGAAGAGCGGCCTGCTGGCGATCGACATCCGCGCCATCATCAGCAACCACCGCGATTTCTACCAGCTGGCCGCCAGCTACAACGTGCCCTTCCACCACATTCCGGTGAACAAGGACAACAAGCCGCAGGCCGAAGCCCGCCAGCTGGAAATCATCGAATCCGAAGGCGCCGAACTGGTGGTGCTGGCGCGCTACATGCAGGTGCTGAGCAACAGCATGTGCGAATCGCTGTCCGGCCGCGCCATCAACATCCACCACAGCTTCCTGCCCAGCTTCAAGGGCGCCAAGCCCTACTACCAGGCGCATGACCGCGGCGTGAAGCTGATCGGTGCCACCGCGCACTACGTTACCTCGGACCTGGACGAAGGCCCGATCATCGAGCAGGACGTGGCGCGCGTGGACCACAGCAAGACGGTGGAAGACCTGACCGCAATCGGCCAGGACACCGAAAGCCAGGTACTGGCGCGTGCCGTGAAATGGCACAGCGAACACCGCGTGCTGCTGAACGGACAGCGCACGGTGATCTTCCGCTAAACACAGACGGTGCCGGCTTGCCGGCCCGTTGGCATCAGCCCTGGATCTGGTCGAGTGCGTCGCGCAGCTGGCCGACGGTGCGCTCGATGTTCTGGCACTTCTCCAGGCCGAACAGGCCTAGGCGGAAGGTGCGGAAGCTGTCCGGCTCGTCGCACTGCAACGGCACGCCTGCCGCCACCTGAAGGCCTTGCGCGCGAAACTTGCTGCCATTCTGGATCTCGGGATCGGTGGTGTAGCTGACTACCACGCCCGGGGCCTTGAAGCCTTCGGCGGCCACGCTCGGGAAGCCGCGCTGCTCCAGCAACGCGCGCACCTGGCGGCCCAGCTCGTGCTGCTGCTCACGCAGCTTGTCGAAACCATAGGCGCGCACTTCCTGCATCACGTCGCGCAGCGTCACCAGCGCATCGGTCGGCATGGTGGCGTGGTAGGCAGCCTGGCCTTTTTCGTAACCTTCGGTGATCTGCAGCCACTTTTTCAGGTCGCAGGCAAAGCTGCTGCTGGTGGTGCTCTCTATGGCCTGGCGCGCATGCTCGCTGAAGCTGACCATGGCGGCGCAGGGCGTGCCACTCCAGCCTTTTTGCGGTGCCGTCAGCAGGATGTCCACGCCGGTCGCCTTCATGTCGACCCAGACCGCACCGCTGGCGATGCAGTCGAGCACGAACAGGCCGTCGTAGGCATGCACGGCATCGCTCACCTGGCGGATGTAGTCATCGGGCAGCATGATGCCGCTGGCGGTTTCCACGTGCGGCGCAAACACCACGGCCGGCTGTTCGGCGCGGATCGTGGCCAGCACCTCGTCCAGCGGCGCCGGCGACCAGGGCGACTGCGCGCTGCCATCGGCCGGGCGCGCCTTGGCGACCAGCACGTCCTGCGTGATGCGGCCAGTGTCCAGGATCTGCGTCCAGCGGAAGCTGAACCAGCCGTTGCGCAGCACCATCACCTTCTTGTCGTGGGCAAACTGGCGTGCCACGGCTTCCATGCCGTAGGTACCGCCGCCCGGCACGATCGCCACGCTGTGCGCGCCATAGGCCTCGCGCAGGCCGCTGATGATGTCCTGCATCACGCCGATAAAGCGCTGTGACATATGGTTGAGGGCGCGGTCGGTGTAGACCACGGAAAATTCCAGCAGTCCATCGGGGTCCACGTGGGGCAGCAGTCCGGGCATGTCTCTCTCCTGAATCGGTATGGGGGCATTGGGCCTGGCACGGGCGTGCAGGCGACCTGGCTGGTCTGTGCCAGCCATGACATTCCACACTGTACACTGCCTGCCATGCTTTCCGGAATCCTGTTATCCATCACTGCGTCGGTCCTGTTTGGCGCGCTGTATTACTACGCGCTGCTGCTGCATCCGCTGCAGGCGATGGAGATCCTGTCCTGGCGCATGGTGCTGGGCCTGCCGGTGCTCACTCTGCTGATCTGGCGCCTCCAGGCGGTGCCGGCGATGCGCGCCTGGTTCAGCCGCCTGCGCCAGCAACCGCTGCTGATCGGTGGCATGCTGTTGTCGGCCTCGCTGCTCGGCCTGCAGATGGGCCTGTTCATGTGGGCACCGCTACATGGCCAGGCGATGAACGTGTCGCTGGGCTATTTCCTGCTGCCGCTGTCGCTGGTGCTGACCGGCCGCTTCGTCTATGGCGAACGCCTGAGCGCGATGCAGCGGCTGGCCGTGCTGCTGGCGGCCATAGGCGTGGCACACGCGCTGTGGCAAAGCGGCGGCCTGCACTGGAGCACGCTGCTGGTGCAGCTCTACGTGCCCTACTTCATGCTGCACCGGCGCATGCGCGTCAGCGGCCTGCCGGCGATCTGGACCGAGACCCTGATCCTGCTGCCGCTGGCGATCTGGTGGCTGTCCGATGGCCGCATCGTGCAGCAGATCGCGCAGCGGCCGGAGCTCTGGCTGCTGCTGCCGCTGCTCGGCCTGATGAGCGGCATCGCACTGGGCAGCTACCTGATGGCGAGCCAGCGCCTGCCGCTGGGCCTGTTCGGCCTGCTCGGCTATCTGGAACCGGCGCTGCTGTTCGTGGTGTCGCTGCTGGTGGGCGAGCGCATGGGGGCCGGCGCGCTCTGGACCTATGGCCCGATCTGGCTGGCGCTGCTGATGCTGGGCCTGGAAGGCCTGCGCCGCTGGCGCGCTCAGCCCGCCGGCGGATAGGCGCGGCTGCCGAAAATCGCCGTGCCGATACGCACCAGCGTGCTGCCGGCGGCCACCGCCTGCTCCAGATCGGCACTCATGCCCATGGACAGCGTGTCCCAGCGCGGCAGTGCCAGCTGTTCGCCGAGCTGCTCGAACAGTTCGCGTGTGCGCTGGTGCACCGCCAGCGTCTGCGCCGGATCGGCATAGGGTTCGGGAATGCTCATCAGGCCGCGCAGCTCCAGCCCAGGCAGCTCGCGTACCGCCAGTGCCAGTTCCAGCACCTGTTCCGGCATCAGGCCGCTCTTGTTGGCACCGCCATCCATGTTGACCTGAAGGCAGAGCTGCAGCGCTGCCTTGCCGGCATCGCGCTGGCGGCTCAGGCGCTGCGCCACTTCCAGCCGGTCCAGGCTGTGCAGCCAGTCGAAATGCGCGGCCACCTGGCCGGTCTTGCGGCTTTGCAGTGGGCCGATGCAATGCCATTCCAGCGCCAGCCC
Organism: Brachymonas sp. J145; assembly: GCF_036312245.1. Classification (NCBI taxonomy): domain Bacteria; kingdom Pseudomonadati; phylum Pseudomonadota; class Betaproteobacteria; order Burkholderiales; family Comamonadaceae; genus Allobrachymonas; species Brachymonas sp. J145. The sequence continues at coordinate 359,393 of NZ_JAZDCI010000001.1, forward strand.
GTCCAGTTCGCCGATCTTGGCCACCGCCTCCTGCACATAGTTCTCGCCAAACGCCTGCTGTCCGGCCGCCGCGGCTTCGGCCACGGCCGCCGCGGGAAAGGTCTTGGACACGGCCAGCAGGCGTACGCTGCCAGCGGCACGGCCGGCCTGCGCCTCGGCAGCCGCAATACGCGCGCGCACCTGCTGCAGGCGCGTGGCGATGGAATCGGAATCGGTGGAGTGCATGGGGCGTGATCGTAGCAGGCGCGGCCCGGTGTCGGCAACGGGAGACCACGTGTCAGCCCGCAGCACAAATCACCCCAAAGCGGGGATATGTCACGCCCGGACAACATCCAGACGCCGACTTGTCATGTTCCCTGCCTACGATAGCGCGGTCATCTTTTCAAGGAGGAATTCCCCATGAATACGGAAGCCATCTGGACTTTCATCACCACGCAGGGCATCGATTTCCTGCTCAAGCTGCTGGCAGCGCTGGCAATCTGGATCATCGGCCGCTGGATCATCAACAAGGTTGTCGGCTTCATCAGCCGCAGCATGCAGCGTGCCGGCAAGATCGACGCCACGCTGGGCAAGTACCTCGAATCCATCATCGGCGCGATCCTGACGCTGCTGCTGATCCTGGCGATCCTGGACGTGTTCGGCGTGCAGACGACCTCGTTTGCCGCACTGCTGGCTGGTGCCGGCCTGGCGATTGGCGCAGCCTGGAGCGGCATGCTGGGCAACTTTGCCGCCGGCCTGTTCATGCAAGTGCTGCGTCCGTACAAGGTGGGTGACTTCATCTCCGCCGGTGGCGTGATCGGTACCGTGAAGGAGCTGGGCCTGTTCACCACCACCATCGTCACCATGGACAACGTGGTCACCGTGGTTGGCAATGGCAAGGCCTTTGGCGACAACATCCAGAACTTCAGCGCACTGCCGGTGCGCCGCGTGGACTGCGTGGCCAAGATCGCCAACAGCGTGAACCCGCTGGATGCCATCGCGCGCCTGAAGCCGGTGATCGCCGCCATCCCCAATGTGGCCGCCGAGCCGGCTCCGGACATCGAGATCCTGGAGTTCACGCCCGAAGGTCCGAAGCTGTGCGTGCGTCCCTACACCCACACCGACCACTACTGGCAGGTCTATTTCGACACGCACAAGGCGATTGTCGAAACCTTTGGTGCCGCTGGCTACCCGGTGCCGGAAACCCCGGTGGCCATGACGCAGCGCGCCCCGCTGTCGAACTGATTCGCCTCCTGCACATGCCGGCCTGCACCACAGGCCGGATTGGACCCCGTACGGCCTTGGCTGCACGGGGTTTTTTATCGCCTGGGCATCCGACCGCATCGTTATAATTAATTCTTTTGATTTAATTTTATGATTGCTTCCTTGCTGCAGGCCATGCTGGACCAGCAGGCTTCCGACCTGCACCTGTCGGTTGGCGAACCACCCCTACTGCGCATCGATGGCCGGCTGCAACGGCTGGCGCTGCCGGTACTGGATGAGGCCGGCCTGCAGCAGCTGGTCCTGCCCCTGCTCGATGAAGCCCGCCGCCAGGCCTGGCTGCAGGGGGACGAATGCGATGCCGGCTTCAGCCGTGATGGCCTGGGCCGCTTCCGCCTGCATGCCTACTGGCAACTGCGCGGTACTGCGGCCGCCATCCGTGTCTTGCCGCGGCAGACCCCCACGCTGGCCGAACTCGGCCTGCCGCCACAGCTGGGCGACTGGGTGCTGCGCCCGCACGGCCTGCTGCTGGTCTGCGGTGCCACCGGCTCCGGCAAGTCGACCACGCTGGCGGCCCTGCTGCAGCAACTGGCGGCGGAGCGCCCTTGCCACATCCTCACGCTGGAAGACCCGATCGAGTTCGTGCATCCGCCCGGCCAGGCACTGATTCACCAGCGCGAGATCGGCCGCCACAGTACCGGTTTTGCCAGTGCGCTCAGGGCCGCCCTGCGCGAGGATCCCGACTGCCTGCTGATCGGCGAGCTGCGCGATGCCGATACCATCCGGCTCGCACTCACTGCCGCCGAAACCGGCCATCTGGTGCTGGCCTCGCTGCATGCCGGCACGCCGGAGCGCGCGGTGGACCGGCTGATCGATGCCTTTCCGGCCGGTGACAAGGAGCTGGTGCGCAGCATGCTGGCCGATACCCTGCTCGCCGTCATCGCCCAGGTGCTGTGCCGGCCTGCCAGTGGCCAGGGCCGTATCGCCGCACTGGAACTGCTGCACGCCACCCCGGCGATCCGCCACCAGCTGCGCGAAGGCCGCAGCAGCCAGCTCTACTCGGCGATGCAGACCGGTGCCCGCCACGGCATGCAGACGCTGGATCAGCAGCTGCAGCAACTGGTGCAAGCGCAGCGCATCACGCTGGCAGAAGCCCGCCGCCACGCACGCTTTCCGGAGCAGCTGGCTGACAGCTGAGGCCGGCGCTGGTTTACCATCGGACGATTCCATCCCTCTCCGATTCAGCAAGGAAGCCCCCATGTCCAGCATCCAGCCCAAGTCCTATGCCCCCTGCAACCCGCACCGCGTCGCCTTTCTGGGCCTGGGCGTGATGGGCTTTCCCATGGCCGGCCACCTGCAGCAGGCCGGCCACCAGGTCACCGTCTACAACCGCACGCCGGCCAAGGCCTCGCAGTGGGTGCTGGAATTTGGCGGTACGCTGGCTGCCACCCCGCGTGAAGCCGCCCAGGGTGCCGATATCGTGTTCTGCTGCGTCGGCAATGACGATGACCTGCGCAGCGTGGTGCTGGGTGACGATGGCGCCTTTGCCGGCATGCCGGCCAATGCCGTGTTCGTCGACCACACCACCGCCTCGGCCCAGGTCGCACGCGAGCTGGATGCCGCTGCGCGCGCACGTGGCTTGCATTTTGTCGATGCCCCGGTCTCCGGCGGCCAGGCCGGCGCCCAGAATGGCCTGCTGACCGTGATGTGCGGCGGCGCCGAAGCCGACTACGCCCGCGTCGCGCCGGTAATGGACGCCTTTGCCCGCGCCTGCTCGCGCATGGGCGAAGCCGGTGCCGGCCAGCTGACCAAGATGGTGAACCAGATCTGCATCGCCGGCCTGGTGCAGGGCCTGGCCGAAGCGGTCGCCTTTGGCCAGAACGCCGGCCTTGACATGCCGCAGGTGCTGGACGCCATCGGCAAGGGCGCGGCGCAGAGCTGGCAGCTCGACAACCGCGGCAAGACCATGGCCGAAGGCCAGTTCGATTTCGGCTTTGCCGTGGACTGGATGCGCAAGGACCTGGGCCTGGTGCTGGACGAGGCACGCCGCAACGGCTCGCTGCTGCCGGTGACGGCGCTGGTCGACCAGTTCTACGGCGATGTGCAGAAAGCCGGCGGCAACCGCTGGGACACCTCCAGCCTGATCACGCGCCTCAAGTAAGCCGGCGGCATGTTCCGGCACACGGTCCGCCTGCTGCTCTGGGTCATCGGTGCCATCGCACTGGTGCTGGGCATCATCGGCCTGTTCCTGCCGGTGCTGCCGACCACGCCATTTGTGCTGCTGGCTGCCGCCTGCTGGGCACGCGCCTCGCCACGCTTGCACCACTGGCTGCGCACGCATCCGCGCTTTGGCACCCAGGTACGCGCCTGGGACGAGCGCGGCGCCATCCCGCGCCGCGGCAAGTGGCTGTCCATCGTCATGATGGCGCTGTCCTGCCTGCTGGTGCTGGCGCGGCTCTGGGGCACGCCGCACTTCTGGCTGGGCCTGCTGATGGCGCTGGTCTGCCTGCTGGTCGGCCTCTGGATCTGGCGCCGGCCCGATGCCTGAAGCGCTCCACCGGCTTGCCGCTTGACCGATAATGGTTCCATTGCCGCCCTGCGCGGCCTTTTCTGTTGCAGATTCCCATGAGCACCTCCACCACCCGCTTTCTCACCGGCATCACCACCACCGGCACGCCGCACCTGGGCAACTACGTCGGCGCGATCCGTCCCGCCGTGCAATCCAGCCTGCGTGCCGATGTGCAGAGCTACTACTTCCTGGCCGATTACCATGCGCTGATCAAGTGCGATGACCCGGTGCGCATCCAGCGCTCCACGCTGGAAATCGCTGCCACCTGGCTCGCCGCCGGGCTCGATCCCGAACGCGTCACCTTCTACCGCCAGAGCGATATCCCCGAAATTCCCGAGCTGACCTGGCTGCTGACCTGCGTCACCGGCAAGGGCCTGCTGAACCGCGCCCACGCCTACAAGGCATCGGTCGACAAGAACCTTGAAACCGGCCAGGAGCCGGACGATGGCGTCACTGCCGGCCTGTTCATGTACCCGGTGCTGATGGCGGCCGACATCCTGATGTTCAAGGCGCACAAGGTGCCGGTCGGCCGCGACCAGATCCAGCACATCGAGATGGCGCGCGACATCGCCAGCAGCTTCAACCACCTGTACGGCAAGGATCTGCTGGTGCTGCCCGAGGCAGTGGTGGACGAACAGGTCGCGCTGCTGCCCGGCCTCGATGGCCGCAAGATGAGCAAGAGCTACGACAACACGATTCCGCTGTTCGTGCCGCAGGCCGAGATGAAGAAGCGCATCCTGTCCATCGTGACCGATTCGCGTGCGCCCGGGGAGCCCAAGGACACCGAAGGCTCGGCCCTGTTCCAGATCTACCAGGCCTTTGCCACGCCGGAGGAAACCGCCGCCTTTGCCCAGGCCTTCGCCGACGGCATCGCCTGGGGCGAAGCCAAGCAGCTGCTGTTCGAGCGCATTGACCGCGAAATCGCACCGATGCGCGCACGCTACGCCGAGCTGATCGCCAACCCGGCCGAGGTCGAGCGCATCCTGCTGGCTGGCGCCGACAAGGCGCGCGTCGAATCCACGCCCTACACGCGCCAGCTGCGCGAAGCCGCCGGCCTGCGTTCGCTGGCCCAGGCCGCACAAGGCACCACCCAGACAACCGACAAGAAGACCGCGCTGCCGGTGTTCAAGCAGTACCGCGAACAGGACGGCCAGTTCTACTTCAAGCTCAGCGCCGCCAACGGCGAGGTGCTGCTGCAGAGCAAGGGCTACGCCAACCCGCGCGATGCGGCCGGTGCGATTGCCGCCCTGAAACAGCAAGGCGCTGCCGCCCTGGCTGGCGTGCTGGCGCAGCTGGAAGCCCTCGACTGCACGCAACAACAGGCCGCCGCAGCCGCCCTGCAGCAGCTGCTGGAGGCGGCGCAAGACTGATCTGCGCACGGCATTCCGTCCTACGCCAGGCCGGGATGCCGCCTGATGCCCGCCTCGCCCGCCTGCCGGCACACTGGAATCACCTGCTGCAGACAGCCTGCAGCGCCAGACACCAAGGAGGATTCATCATGTTGAAGTGGGCCATTATTTTTGCCGTGATTGCACTGATTGCCGGTGCGCTGGGCTTTGGCGGCATCGCCGGTGCCTCGGCCGGTATCGCCAAGCTGCTGTTCATCGTGTTCCTGGTCATCGCCGCCGTGATGGTCCTGGCCGCCGTACTCGGTGGCAAGGCCGTGAGCCGGGCGATCAAGTAAGCCAGTCGGCACGCCAGCATCGGCTGGCAAGCGCTGAAGACAAGAAAGCCCTGCAGGCGAACCTGCAGGGCTTTCTCATGTCCGGATGACTCGGTGGTGCTTACGGCAGTTCGCCAGTGCGACGCTTCTCGAAAAAGTCGTGCGTTTCCTTCACCACCACGCCAGACAGCAGCACCAGCGCAATCAGGTTGGGCAGCGCCATCAGGCCGTTGAACACGTCGGAAGCCGACCAGACCAGGTCCAGGCTGAGCACGGTACCGGCCATGACCGAGGCAACGTAAATCATGCGGTAGGGCAGCACGCCGCCCTCGCCGACCAGATAGGTCGCGCATTTCTCACCGTAGTAGCACCAGCCCAGGATGGTGGAATAGGCAAAGAACACCAGGCCAAAGGTCACGATCCAGCCACCGACGCCAGGCAGCATCTGGCTGAAGGTCATGGTCGTCAGCGCCGCGCCAGTCTGGCCGTTGGTGTACATGCCACCCATCACCAGCACGATGCCGGTGATGCTGCAAACGATGATGGTGTCGAGGAAGGTACCCGTCATGGACACCAGCGCCTGACGCACCGGGTGATCGGTCTTGGCCGCTGCCGCCGCGATCGGTGCCGAGCCCATGCCGGCCTCGTTGGAGAACACGCCACGCGCCACGCCATAGCGGATCACGGTACCCAGCGCACCACCTGCCACCGCTTCGCCGGTAAAGGCATCGGTCAGGATCAGCTCCAGCGCCGGGAACAGCAGGTCCAGGTGCATCGCGATCACGATCAGGCCACCCAGCACATAACCCACCGCCATGATCGGCACGATGGCCGACGAGACGCGGGAAATGCTGCGGATGCCGCCCAGGATCACCAGGCCGGTGAACACCGTCAGCACCACGCCGGTAATCCAGGTGTCAATCGAGAAGCTGGCGTGGATCGCCTGCGCCACCGAGTTGGACTGCACCGAGCTGCCGATACCGAAAGAGGCCAGCACGCCAAAGATGGCGAACAGCACGGCCAGCCATTTCTTGCCCAGACCGCGCTCGATGTAGTACATCGGGCCGCCCGACATCTCGCCCTTGGAGTTGGTGACGCGGTACTTCACGGCCAGCACGCCTTCGGCGTACTTGGTGGCCATGCCGAACAGCGCCGTCATCCACATCCAGAACACGGCACCCGGGCCACCGGCTACCACGGCAGTCGCCACGCCGGCGATGTTGCCGGTACCAATGGTGGCCGACAGCGCCGTCATCAGCGCGCCAAAGTGCGACACGTCACCCTCGTGGTCACCGCCATCGGCACGCTTGGCATGCGGTGTGAAGGCCTGCTTCAGGGCAAAGCCCAGTGTGGTGAATTGCAGCAGACGCAGGCGAATCGTCAGGAAGACACCGGTACCCACCAGGAAGGTGAGCATCGGCACGCCCCAGACGTAGCCCCCTGCTGCGTCAAAAAAGTCCTTGATGGCTTCCATTTTTTCCGCCCTTTCATTTGCAACAAAATGCTGCGCATGATAGCAGGCAGAAATCCAGCCAATCAGCAGAAATCGTCGCCGTTACAAAAGTTTTTTACGCTTTTGATGCAGCCTGTCACAGCGTACCGAACTGGCCAGCGGCAAGATCCTGCAGGGATTGTTCGACCTGCTCCGGCGTATTCAGCACCAGCTCGCCACTGCCGGCAATCGTCTCGTCCAGCGGTTCACCGCTGATCAGCAGCAGGCGCGTATCCTGCTCGGCGCGCAGGCCCACCTCCTGGCCCGGCGTCCCCAGGAACACCAGGTGTTGTGCCGTCACCGGCTGCTGCCAGTAGTTGACATGCACCGCGCCTTCCAGCACCAGCAGCACGCCATACCAGTGGCTGGGTAGCTTCAGCAGGGTTTCCTGCTCGCCGGCCTGCAAGCGGATATCCCACAGCTGCAGCGGCGTCACGGTTTCTGCCGGTCCGACAACGCCTTCGTACTCGCCGGCAATCACGCGCAGTTCGCCCACGCCATCGCCCAGCTCGACTACCGGAATGCTGGCCGCCGCCAGGTGCTGCTGGTGCGGATCGGTCATCTTGTAGTCGGCTGGCAGGTTGACCCAGAGCGTGGCCAGCTCCAGCGTACCGCCTTCGGCAGCCAGTCGCGGGCCGCCCTGGTCCTGGCGCAGCAGGCCGCGGCCAGCGCAGTTCCACAGCACATCGCCGGCTTCCAGCATGGCGGCATGGCCGGCTGAATCACGCGTCTGCAGCTGGCCCTGGAACATCAGGGTGACGGTTTCAAAGCCGCGCTGCGGCTGCACGTCGGCGACGCCAGCGGCACCCGGCTCCAGCGTGACCGGCGCCACGTAAGAAGCGCCAATACAGGGGTTGGCCTGGCGGCCCATGCCCTGATAGCCAAAAAAGGGAATGCGATCCCAGCCTGCGCCGGTCGCCTGTGCTGCCGTGCTGGCAGAAACTCCGATAACGTTCTTTTTCATGAATGCGTCTTGCTATCTGGTCCGAAGACCGGTTGGTTCTGGTTCTAGTGGTCGTCGTGCATGCCTTCATGCAGGGCGTGGTTACGCTCTACCGACATGGTCTTGATGATGGCTGGCGTGACCTCGGCATGCGACAGTACCTTGCCGCCACGTTGCCTGCTGAAGTCCTGCGCCTGCGCCTTGTCGGCAAATGCCGGCAGATCCCCCATGCGCATCGGCCCGAGCGCGTCCGATCCATGCACGTACCAGGCCAGCTCGGCCGCCGTCCAGTTGCGGCTGGCGGCATCCGTCACCCACATCGACAGGATATCAGCGCGGCTGTGGCCCGGGTTGAAGCGCTCGACCCCGTCCAGGAACTGGAACAGGTCGATCGGGGAATCGAAAAAGTGGGCATCGCCATTGCGGTACAGCACCTGGGCGGCCCAGATCCGGTCACGCGCCGGGTACATGCCACACACCGGACAACGTGCCGACTCCGGCACCTCACGCGGTGCCTCCATCGGCTTGCCACTGGCCGGATCGTAGGGAATCGGCGGCGAAACGATGCAGACATCGAGCGCGACTTCCTCCTTTGGCTGCCACCAGCGCGTCCAGTAGCCCTGGGTGACCACGCCTCCGGTCACGGCGGCCACACCCGCGCCCGCCAGCCAGAGCCAGCGGCGGCGTGTAGTACGCGCCTGCCCGGGAGGGGCATTCTGGGGATGATCCGCCATGGCTTACATCCGGTTGTCCAGGTTGGCCCCGCCGCGCAGATCCACCATCTCCGGGGTGATGTCGCTCATGCGCACCAGTTCGCCACCGTATTCCTCGATGAACTTCTTCGCGTCGGCCTCCTGGCTGAAGCTGGCAAAGGTCGGGCCCATGGAGCCCTTGCGCTTGCTGCCATGCACAAAGATGGCGGTTCGCGCATCGATCCAGGCGCCTTGCGGGTTGTCCCAGTCGGTCTTGCCCATATCCTGCACATAGACGGCATTCACCTTGCGCACCTGCTCGGGCACCAGCAGCGTGTTCAGCACTTCCATGGTGTCGCAGTAGAACAGCGGCTGGTCCATGCCGGCATAGTGGATCTGGCCCTTGGGACCGGGATAGTCCATCAGTAGCATGCCGTCCAGTTCGCAGGACGTGCTGCGGGTGATTTCCACCGGTGCGGTGCTGGCGGCTTTCTCTTCGCTCTTGCCGCAGGCGGCCAGCGGCGCCACGGTCGCCAGCGCCAGCAGACCGAGGAACAAGCGGCGTTCCTGGGTTGCGGCGTCCAGATGGCGCGCTTCGCCCGAGCAGCACAGGCAGCCGCGGGCATGCAGTCCTTGCATGGTCATGGTTTGAATCTCCAGTTGGCAATCATCAGGGGCACCACGATCCAGGCCAGCATCACGCCCGCCAGCACGCCGACATTCGACAGCAGGGGCGGTACGACACTGACCAGGCCGTAGGCATTGCGCAGGCTCTCGGTCGAGAACACGTTGATGATGCGGAACACATCGGTCGGGTTCAGCATCAGCAGGTAAGGGAAGATATCGCCGCCGTAATGGCCGCTGGTGGCTACCAGCACGCCCAGCAGCACCAGGTCAAACACCAGCACGAACAGGAACCAGAGCACGATGGCGGCGCCGGACGCACGCGTGCGGTCATTGACCAGCACCGATACCAGCACGGCCAGGCTCAGGAACACCAGCCCCAGCAGCATGGCGCTGAGCACGAATCCTGAGTAGTGGAACAGCGCACTGCTGCCAAACTGCCAGACCAGCACCACGCCTACCGTTGCCAGACCGGCCAGCATCGCCAGCGTCATGGCCAGTGCCAGCCCCAGGTACTTGCCCAGCAGCAGTTCGCCACGCGTGATCGGATAGGCCAGCAGCAAGTCAAGTGAACCGCGCTCGCGCTCTCCCACGATGGCATCGAAACCCAGCAGCAGCGCAATCAGCGGCACCAGATAGATCACCAGGCTGACCAGACTGGTGATGGTGAACTCCAGCGAGCGCACGCCGACCGCGCCCTGCTGGGCACCTCCGGCGTAGGTGATGACCAGCGAGAACACGGCAAACACCAGCGCCACGGCCAGCACCCAGCGATTGCGCAGGCGATCGCGAAACTCCTTCATGGCCAATGTCATGACCTGTCCGGGCTGAATCATGCCTGTCCTCCTGTCTGCATGCGCGCGGCGGGTGCCTTGCGGCTGTCCTCCACGCCAAAAAACATGTCCTCCAGCGACGGTTCGACGATCTGGATGTCCTGCACCTGTTCCGGCTGGCGCAGCAGGTGCTGCAGCAGGGCCGACTTGTGCGTGCGCGGTACCTGGAAGCTGACCTGGTTGGTCAACCACTCCTGCGGACAGGCCGCCAGCTCGGGCGGCAGTCCAGCCAGCAGCGCCTGGCGCATGGCTGGGTTGTCGGCTTCTGACAGCTGCGCCTGGATCGTGATCGGCAGGTCAAAACCGGCGCGCAAATCCTGCACCGAGCCCATCGCCTGCAGCTTGCCGTTGGCCAGCACCGCCACGCGGTCGATACGGTTCTGCAACTCGGCCAGGATGTGCGAGGTCAGCACGATGGTCAGGCCCTGGTCCCGCAACTCAGCCAGCGTGTCCCAGAAAAAGTGGATCGCGTACGGATCCAGGCCGGTGGTCGGCTCGTCCAGGAACAGCACCTGCGGCTGGCCCATCAGCGCCTGGGCAAAGCCGAGACGCTGGCGCATGCCCTTGGAATAGGCACGCACCGGCCGGCTGCCGGCATGGCCCAGTCCGACTCGCTCCATCAGGCCGGGGCATTCGCTGTCGTCGATGCGCTTGAGCTTGGCAAAGAACTGCAGCGTCTCCAAGCCGTTGAGGTTGTCCCATAGGGTCACGTTCTCGGGCAGGTAGCCGATGCTGCGGCGTACTTCGCGGGCACCAGCGCCATCAACCGGTACGCCGTGGATGGAAATATGGCCGCTGGTCGGTTTCAGCAGACCCAGCATCATCTTGAACATGGTGCTCTTGCCGGCGCCGTTGTGGCCAATCAGGCCGAACACCTCGCCGCGCCGGATCTCCAGGCTGACATCATCCACCGCCACAAAGGCACCGAAACGCCGGACGACGTTTTCGGCACGGATGGTCACCTCCATGTCGGAACGCTTGCTACTCTCACGGGGCATAGTTGGAATCCTTGGTCAGACGGTCACGCCATTCGGCCCAGGCGGTCGAAAGCGGCAACATGCGGGGAGATTCCTCCACCACACTGGGAACACGAAGAATGGGAAATTGCGCGCCAATCATGCGCAGCACCTGCACCGACGGACTGGCCAGCAGCAGGCGCACCGTCGGGTAACGCCAGGTCAGGCGGTCCACCACATCGTTGGCCTCGTACGGAATATCGCCCTTGCCATCGCCGTCCCGGTCCCAGCCGCGGTAATTGCTCCAGTAGTTGCCTTGCGGCCCGCCCCACTTGATGTCACGCGTGCCCACGTACTTGATCTGTTCATGGTTCTCGATGAAGTCGTTGCCATCCACCGGGTTGCGTGCCGAACCGGACAGGTGCACGCCGATATGGTTGTAGGCCACCACGTTGCGCTTCAGGTCGGTGTATTCCACGTCATAGACGAACAGGCCACGCTCGTTGTACATGACGATGTTGTCTTCCACCACCGCATCCTGCAGCGTGCGCAGCATGATGCCGTGGTCCTGGTTGTTCCAGGCACGGTTGTTGCGGATCACCTGGTTGCGCACTTCCATCAGCGCCAGACCGCCGCGGTTGCTCCAGACATCGTTGTCCTCCCACAGGTTGTAGTAGGAGTTCATGTAGTGCGTGCCGTAACGGCTATGGTGCATCTTGTTGCGCTTGAACTCGGCCTGGTGCGATACGTCGATGTATAGGCCATCTCGCACAAAGCTGATCTCGTTGTCGTAGATGCGCGCACCTTCGGTGTTGTAGAGCTGCACGCCATTGCCGCGCTGGGCACTGTCAAAGTCACGCTTGCCGGTGATGTTGTTGTTCAGGATCTGGACATCATTGGCCTTCTCGATCCACAGGCCGAACAGGTTGTAGCTCAGGAAGCTGTTCTTGACGATGACGCGATGCGCACCCGGCTGGATGTAGATGCCGGCGTTCTGCTCACGCAGGCTGCCGCCGGAATCGGACACGATCAGGCCGTCGATCACCACATCGGGCGCGACCACGCGGATCGTGTCGCCCTTGTCGCCGCCACTGATGGTGGGGCGATCCAGGCCGCGCAGCGTCAGCGGCTTCTCGATGCGCAGGTTTTCTACATAGAGCCCGCGCTGTACCTCGATCGTGTCACCCGCCGCGGCCTGCTCGATGGCGGCCTGGATGCTGTGTCCGGGTTGTACCGTCCAGGTGGTCACGGCTTCGGCTTTCAGGACCGGCAGGGCCAGCAAGGCCGCCAGCCAGATCTGCCGACATGAAGAAATACATCCGCCTGGACGGCGCTTGAAACCCAGCATGCCCAACCCTTTACGCAATCACCATCCAGCCGGCGCGGGACAGCAGCCAGAACAGCGCGGCTCCGATCAGCAGGTTCTTGAATCCGACATAGCTGAGCATGTCCATCACGTTGGCACGGCGGTAGACCTTGCCCCACCAGACGCCATCCTTGACATAGCGCTTGCCCTGCAGGCGGATCAGCACTTCAAACACGCTCCAGCCCAGCCACCAGCCGATCACCATGATAGGTGATGCACTGCCCTGGGCTGCCAATATCCACACCAGGGTGGCGGCCAGTGCCAGCGCAATGCCGGCCGACTGCAGCAGGCGTGCAGTGCTCCAGCCTTCACGGCTGAACGGCCACAGGTGATCCCAGATCTCGGCCCAGACTCGCTGCAGGCCGGTAGCGGCGGCCACCGGCGGCACCGCCACGTCGGTCGGCAGACGCGGATCCGGCTTCCTGGCCAGCAGCGCAGCCGCATGCTGGTACTGGCGATCCTGCTCGATCGGCACGATCGGGATGAAGTAGCCGTCGCGGCCAATCGCCGTCAGCGGCTTGCCGTCACGCTCACGCTGCTTGCGCTCCTTGGACAGCGGCGGGCAGGTGTGGTCGTCCGTGTACAGGATCATGCAATCCAGGCAGTGCAGGCACTCGCGGTGGTCGATGCGGCCATCGGCGTCAATCGCCTGGGCACCACAGCCCTTGGCACAGGCCTTGCAGCTGTTGCAGTCAGCCTTGCGCTTCAGGCCAAACCAGCGGAAGGTGCTCGGCATGGCCAGCGAGGCGCCCAGCGGGCAGACGTACTTGCAGTAGGGACGCTCGATGAAGATCGAGATACCGAAAATCACGGCGACAAAGGTCACATACGGCCAGCTGCGGTTGGTCAGGCCGACCAGGAAGGTGGTCTTGAACGGCTCCACTTCGGCCAGGATCTCGGCCAGGCCCATGGAGAACAGCGACACCAGCACCAGGCCGAAGAACACCGCGTACTTGATCCACTTGAGGCGGTCATGCCAGACCTGCGGCAGCTGGAACTGGTAGCGCTTCAGGCCGATGGCACCGGCCACCTTGTGGATGATCTCCTGGATCGAGCCGAACGGACAGGTCCAGCCACAGAACAGGCCGCGGCCAAACACGAAGATCGTGATGAAGATGAAGACCCAGAACAAGAAGATGAACGGGTCGCTCAGGAACAGCGTCCACTCCCAGCGGAACAGCAGCGCGTGCAGCCAGGTCAGCACCTGCGTGATCGAGGGCTGGGCCATCATGATGAAGCCGACCCAGACCACGAAAATGCCCCAGAAACTGTACTTGAAGATGTTGACCGGCCACTTGTTCTTGTGGCTGGACAGGCGCGTCAGGCGGTCACGCACGGCGTAGACCACTGCCACGGATACCAGCAGCAGCGCAAACAGGCTGATTTCGAGTGCGCGCGACTTCCAGATCTTGACCCAGGTCGCTTCCGGCTTGACGATCTTGGGGCGGCCGCCTTCCAGATAGGCTGCGGGCAGCCAGTAATCGGTGGCAAAGCTGATGAAATCCTTGGTGCCCTTGGCCTGGTCCACGTGGTTGCCCAGGAAGCTGAAGGTCCACGGATAGGCGGCCGAGAAGGCATTCGAGCGGATCAGGAAAATGCCGGATTCGGTAAAGCGCGGCGCATTGGCGGCCTGGATGCCATACAGGTTCAGCGCATCGCTGTCGCGGAAAGAGAAGCTGTCACCGTCCTGGTGCACCAGGATACGGTCATAGATGCCACCGCGCACAAAGCCGGAGCCCTTGAACGATTCACGGCCGGCCGTGCGGATCACGAAAATCGCGTTTTCCCCTTCCTTGAGCTGGCCCATCAGGTTGCGCCAGCTGGTCTCGCCCAGAATCGCCGGACCCAACACCGGGGAGTTGAGCGCACCAAACCACAGTTCAATATACGGATCCCTGGATTTTTCCAGGCCGACCTGGTCGGTACGCACGACCACCTTCTTCACGGCGCCCTGCTTGACCAGCGTATCCCAGTCGAGTGCCGCCTGGCCGGCCGCCGGCTGTGCATAGACCACCGGCTGGCGCACCTTGGGCGCAATGATGCCGACCTGGCGCGCCACGGCAGCCCCGGACGTCATCATCACCTGGTTCTGGGCAATCACCGTCACGGTGGCGCCCGAAATCGCGTCCAGCCCGATCACGTCGTCGTCAGGACGGGACTTGCCGACTTCCAGCTTGTCGGTCACCATGCGGCCGATGTACTGGTCGTTGAATTTCAGCAGTTCGGACTCGGGAATGCCGAGCAGCAGGATCGGCTCGGAGTGCTTGAGGATCTTGACGCCGACAAACTTGCCGGTCAGATCCATGCCGATCAGCGTCACCACCGGCTTGCCGGAGTACGCCGGGATATCGGTGATGTCGGTCGACAGCATGACGTAGCCCATGGGCTTCTGGTTGGCGTCAAGCGCTTCTACATACGGCGGCTGGCCCTTCTTTTCCGAGAAGGACACGGCGCCAGGGAATACGTCCTTGCATGGCAGCAGCGCACACATGTCGGCGGCCGTTGCCAGATTGGCCGGCAATTCCGCCTCGTACGCCTGTGACCCGCCGGCACCGGCCCCCAGGGGGGCGGCTTGCGCCACGGCCATGCCCAGGGTCACACCCAATGCCAGCCCCAGTTTCCGGACAAACTTCATCCAACTCATGCTGCTGCTCCTGCTTATCCATGCAAACAGGGCCGAACCTGCTGCCAAGCCCGGCCCCGTCATCTACTCCCGCTCTCAGGCTTCGACGATCATGCGGCCACGCATCTCGAGGTGCAGCGCATGACAGAAGTTCGTGCAGTAGTACCAGAACACGCCCGGCTTGTCGATCTTGAAGGTGACCGACTTCGTCTCCAGCGGGTTGACCAGGAACTGCACGTTGTACTCCGGAATGGCGAAGCCGTGCGTCAGGTCCTCGACCTTGTCCAGGTTGGTCAGGATCAGCGTCACTTCGTCACCCACCTTGACCGTGAACTCGATCGGCATGTAGGTCGGCGCAATCGAAGCCATGCGCACCGTGACCTTCTTGCCTTCGCGCGTCACGCCGGCGTCCTTCGGATCCTTCAGCGCAAGCGGATGGTCATCCAGCGCGTAGACCTGCTTGGTCTGCAGCCATTCGCGCTTGAAGATCACGAAGTCGTGCGGCTCGGGGCGAACGGCGTTGTCGTGCGCCAGGATCATCTCGTCGCCAGAAATGTCGACAAGCTGGTCGTTTTCCGGGTGCATCGGGCCCACCGGCAGGAAACGGTCCTTGGAGAACTTGTTGCCCACGGCCATCCAGATGCCATCGGCGGCAATCGTTTCGGCGTTGGTGGCGTTGATGTGGCCCGGCTGGTACATCACGTCCAGCTTGTGGACGACCGGGTTGATGGCCTTGTCGCCGGCATACTTCTTGATCGCCTGGTCGATGTTCCACTTCACCACCTGGCTGTCCAGGAACAGCGTGGTGTAGGCGTTGCCACGACCGTCAAAGGTGGTGTGCAGCGGGCCCAGGCCGATTTCCGGCTCGCCGATGATGGACTTGTCCGGATCGTCCAACTTGCCGTCGAACCAGTCCAGCACTTTTTGCAGCTCGATGATGGTAGCCGTGGGAGACAGCTTGCCAGAGCAGATGAAGTACTTGCCGTCCGGCGTGGCGTTCACGCCGTGCGGGTTCTTCGGCACCGACACGCGCACCGACAGGGCGGTCGCGGGATCCTTGTTGGCTTCGACCGTACAGTCGACCACCGGCACCTTGGAATCGCCAATGGTGGTGAACTTGCCATCCTTCACGGCCTGCTCGATGCGGGCAATGTTGAAGAACAGGCAGGCATCGCGCTCGGCCGACATCATTTCGGGATAGAGCACGCCGTTTTCGGTGTTGTACTGGTTGCTGGCGGCCAGCTTGCCGTCAAACGAGGTGGCAATCAGGTCGCAGTTGCCATCAATGCGGGCTTGCCAGCGCACCTCCATGGTTTCTGCGTCGACGCAGGTAAACAGGCAGTGGTGCTTGGTGCTGTCGGTCATGTCCGCGCCCTTGTTGGGCATGGGTACATGGAACTCCTGGCCGCAGAACACGCGCGTGGTGTAGTTGATGGCCGGATCAACCGGGTCACGCTTGTCCGGGAAAATACCGTGGAAGCCCTGGATATTCGGGATCTTGGTGATCTTGTCGCAGACCATGTAATCCAGACGGAAACGCGCCAGACGGGCGTTGATCTTGTCGTTGATCCACGCGTACTTGCCGTCGTAAATGCCGTCCTTGTAGGAGGCGTGGATGTGGTGGGTATCGGCCACCGTATATTGCAGCGAACCATCGGGACGGGTGCCCATGATTTCCTTGGACTCGTTGGTCTGGCCCCAGCCAATCAGCGCGTCCGGCACGAAGCAGGGAATACGCAGCAGTTCGCGGCCGGAAGGAATACCCAGGATACGGGCATCACCGGTATGGCCGCTGCTCCACAGACCGTAATGGGTATCCAGTTCGCCCGGCTTGACTTCTACCGAGCCGGCACCGCCCACCTTGTGCGCCGCACCCTTGCCTGCACCGGCGCCGGAAGCACCGCTGGCGGCACCTGCACCACTGGCACCTTCGTCCTTGCAGGCGACGACGCCAACGCTGGCCACACCGGCCACGCCGAGTGCTGCAGCAGAATTGAGGAATCGGCGACGTCCAATCACGCCCGGCTCCTCGACTGTCTTCTTGGTGGTTTCGCTCATAATATCACCCCTTTTGTAACATTACACGATTTGATCTAAATCAAAGATATCCGGGTAATCTATCGGATAACAGCGCCAGCCTATCACCAACCCCTCTATTTGTAAATCCTTGTTTCATAACCATTCGGCAAAATATCCTTTTGATTCAATAACCTTTTCATTGAATAACCTTTCAATCCATCGCACTTTGCTGGCATTTGCCAATATCCATGCCTTACATGCAAGCATGGATATTGCGCAGGAACCCCGCTTTTTGCACTAAAGTAAAAGGATTAATCGGCAACCGGACTGCAGACCGCTTGCGGCAACCCGCCGATAGCGTGCGCAGACGGCGCTTGCCAGAAAGAGGATTCCATGCCACATCACCTTCCGAGCCTTCCCCGTCGTCAGCTGCTGGCAGCAGGCAGCCTGCTGGCCCTGGCACCCCTGCCCGTCTGGAGCAACACGCTCAAGCCCTACCAGGCCCGGCGCCAGCTCCTCGGCACACGCATCAGCATCACGGTCGCCGATGGCAGCCAACCCGGCACCGCCCGGCTGGTGGATCAGGCTTTTGCCGAGATGCAGCGTCTGGAAAAGCTGATGAGCCGTTTCGATGCGGACAGCCAGGTCAGCCAGATCAACCGCGCCAGCGGCCAACGCGGCATGATCCGCGTGGCTCCTGAACTGATGGCAGTATTGCAGCAAGGCCAGGCGCTGTCGCAGCGCACCCAGGGCCTGTTCAATCCGCTGCTGGGCCGCCTGACCCAGCAGGCCGACCCTGGCGGCCAGCCCTTGCCGGCACCGGTGGCGCGCAGCCTGCTGCAACACACCCGCGCCTCGGCGCTGGAGCTTTCCCCATCCAGGTTGCAGGCACGCCTGCGCCATCCGGCGGCACAGCTGGATCTGGGGGGCGTGGCCAAGCTGCCGATCCTGCAGGCCGGCCTGTCCTCGCTGGAGCGCGCCGGTCTGCGCGGCGTGATGGTCAATGGGGGGGGTGACGTGCTGGCCAGCGCACGCCCCGATGGCCAGCCCTGGCGTATCGGTATCCGCGATGCGCACCAGCCGGATCAACTCATGGCCGTGGTGCCGCTGCGCGCCGGCGTGGTGGCCTCATCCGGCGATTACGAGCGTTACCAGGATGCCGGTGGTCGCCGCTACCACCACATCATGGATCCACGCACCGGTCAATCGACCCAGGGCGTGAACGGCCTGACGCTGGTCATGCCGACTGTCTCCCAGGTCAACGGCCTGGGTACGGCGGCCATGGTGGCGGGCTCCGACCAGGCCATGCAGCGGCTGCAGCAGTGGGGCATCAGCAAGGCCTTGCTGATGCATGCCGATGGCCGCGTGCAAGTGACTGCCGGCCTGCGTCAGGAACTGCAGCCAGCTCCGGGCAAGACCGGCATTCGCGGGCTGAACGCCTGAGCGCCAACCCGCTGGCCGCTCATCAGGAGCGGCTGCTGCGGCCGTTCAGGCGGCGCGCATTGGCCACGGCACGGCCACGCACCGGCTTCATGCCGGTGTTCATGATGTCGAGCATGGACTTTTGCCACTGCTCCGACACCTTCGCGTTGCCGGTCCAGGGCTGCATCCACATGCCCGGGCGCGAGAAGGCACCCATCCAGGTGCTCATCAGCTTGAACTGCGACTGCATCGCCTGCAGGCCCATGGCCTGCCAGGATTCGGAGAAGGCAGCAACCTTCTCCATGTACATGCGGTTGAATTCCTGCACATCGTCAGAACGCGGCGCGATGCCGGAGGTGGCCATGCGACCGACACGGTGAGCGATCACCTGCGGTGCGGCAAAAGAGAGTTGCGCGGTCTGGCGTGCCAGTTGGTTGACCTTGCGCTGGGTGGCTGGGGACATGGTGTGTTCCGTTTCTGCTGGAGGGAATGGAAGGATTTTCCGGGACTCTCTGCAGGTCGATCTGTCAGCTGCCGAATATCCCTGATGTCGGACAGCCATCCCTCTTGCGGTGACAGGCGGCCTGTCGCCCCCCTGGCTGGCCCGGCCCATTCACTCCGGACGCCTTGGTGCGACACCGCCAGAATAAGGGATTTCCCTAGGTTACGGTCATATTACATTCGTAAAAGTCACGAATCTGTGGATTTTTTGGGGGTGAATCCCACGCACAAGTTGTAATACAGTAACACCCATAGACTGCTGCATGGCAGCGCCCTCCGTTTTTGTGCATTTGTCCGTATTGCTAGAAAGGAAGTTCCATGACCACGCAACGCACCCAGGCCCATCAGCTGCAAGTGGCCACCCCGCTGTACGATTTCATCAACCAGCAGGTGCTGCCTGACCTCGGCATCAGCCAGGACAGCTTCTGGCAGGGTTTTGACCAGCTGGTGGCCGACCTGGCCCCCAAGAACGCCGCCCTGCTGGCCGAGCGTGACCGCTTCCAGGCCGAACTGGACACCTGGCACCAGGCCAACCCCGGCCCGATCCGCGACATGGCCGCCTACCGCCAGTTCCTGGAGCAGATCGGCTACCTGGTGCCGCAGCCCGAAGGCGTGAAGATCACCACCACCAACGTCGATGACGAACTGGCCATTCAGGCGGGTCCGCAGCTGGTGGTGCCGATCATGAATGGCCGCTACGCGCTGAACGCCGCCAACGCCCGCTGGGGCAGCCTGTACGACGCCCTGTACGGCACCAACGCCATCGCCGAGATCGATGGTGCCGAGCGCGGCAAGGGCTACAACGCCAAGCGCGGCGAGAAGGTCATCGCCTTCGCCCGCAATTTCCTGGACCAGGCAGCACCGCTGGCCGGCAACTCCCACGCGGACGCCTCCGCCTACTTCGTCGAAGATGGCCAGCTGCGTGTTGCCGTCAAGGGCGGCCAGATCGCCAGCCTGCAGGATCCGGCCCAGTTTGCCGGCTACCAGGGCGATGCGCGCGGCCCGTCCAGCATCCTGCTGCAGAACAACGGCCTCTATATCGACATCCGCATCGACCGCAGCACCACCATCGGCCAATCCGACCTGGCCGGCATCAGCGATGTGGTGATCGAGTCTGCCGTCTCCACCATCATGGACCTGGAAGACTCCGTGGCCGCTGTGGACGCCGAAGACAAGCTGCTCGGCTACAGCAACTGGCTGGGCATCCTGCGCGGCACGCTGACCGAGACCTTCGAGAAGGGCGGCCAGAAGATGACGCGCGGCCTGAACCCGGACCGCCTCTACACCACGCCCAACGGCAAGGACGAGCTGCGCCTGCATGGCCGCTCCATGCTGTTCGTGCGCAACGTCGGTCACCTGATGACCAACCCCGCCATCCTGTGGGGCCCCGAGGGCAAGGAAATCCCCGAGGGCATCATGGACGCCGTGATCACCACCGCCATTTCCATGCACGACCTCAAGGGCCTGGGCAAGAACGGCCTGCGCAACTCGCGCAAGGGCAGCATCTACATCGTCAAGCCGAAGATGCACGGTCCGACCGAAGCCGCCTTCGCCAACGAGCTGTTCGGCCGAGTGGAACAGCTGCTCGGCCTGCCCGACAGCACCGTGAAGCTGGGCATCATGGACGAGGAGCGTCGCACCAGCATCAACCTGCAGGCCTGCATCAACGCCGCCAAGAGCCGCATCGCCTTCATCAACACCGGCTTCCTGGACCGCACCGGCGACGAAATGCACACCGCCATGCAGGCTGGCCCGATGATCCGCAAGGGTGACATGAAGGGCAGCGCCTGGATCCAGGCCTACGAGAAGAACAACGTGCTGGTCGGCCTGGCCTGCGGCCTGCGCGGCAAGGCGCAGATCGGCAAGGGCATGTGGGCCATGCCCGACCTGATGGCCGAGATGCTGGAACAGAAGGTCAACCACCCCAAGGCCGGAGCCAACACCGCCTGGGTGCCCAGCCCCACCGGTGCCACGCTGCACGCCCTGCACTACCACCAGGTCAATGTGGCCGAAGTGCAGCAGGAACTGGAAAAGATCGATGCCGCCGCCCAGCGTGACGACCTGCTGACCGGCCTGCTGTCAGTGCCGGTCACCAGCAATCCGGACTGGAGCGATGAAGAGAAGCGCCAGGAAATCGAGAACAACACGCAGGGCATCCTGGGCTATGTGGTGCGCTGGATTGACCAAGGCGTCGGCTGCTCCAAGGTGCTGGACATTCACGACATCGGCCTGATGGAAGACCGTGCCACGCTGCGCATCAGCAGCCAGCACATGGCCAACTGGCTGCGCCACGGCATCGTCACCGAGCAGGAAGTGCGTGACACCTTCGAACGCATGGCCGCCGTGGTGGACCAGCAGAACGCCGGCGATCCGCTGTACCAGCCGCTGGCCGGCAATGCCGCCACCAGCTATGCCTACCGCGCTGCGCTGGATCTGGTGTTCAAGGGCGAAGAGCAGCCCAACGGCTACACCGAGCCGCTGCTGCACCAGTGGCGCCGTGAGCTGAAGGACGCTGCACAAGGCTGATTCCATCCGCCTTCACACTGAACAAGGGCCGGTAACAAACCGGCCCTTTTCCGTGATTGTTACAAATATGGCGCTACAGGGCCCAGCCGAAACCAGTCGGTACATATTTGTGCTTTTCATTAGCACCTGTGAGCGCTTGAACGCCGCACAATGGATACATCACAAGTTTCAATAACGTCTCTATTCCCTCAGGAGGTTCCATGAAAAAGAGTCGCATCATGTTGGCCATTGGTTCTGTTGCCCTGGCCGGTGTCGTCACCCTGCCGGTGGTCGCGCAACCTTCTGGCATGCCCGGCAGCAACCAGCCGATCTTCCAGGCCTATGACCTGAACGCCAACGGCTCGCTGGATCGCAACGAGTACAACCGCATGCGCACCGAGCTGGTCACCAACTCGGCACAGCGCGATGCCAGCAGCTTCCCCGACTTTGCCGCCGCCGACCTGAACAAGGACGGCCGCATCAGCCATGACGAGCTGATGCAAGTACGCCCGGGCATGCGCTCCGGCATGATGGGCCAGAAGGGCCAGCGCATGAGCAAGCAGATGCGCGGCCAGTCCAGCTTTACCGCCATGGACGCCAACAAGGACGGCTATCTGACTCAGGCCGAGATGGATGCCTTCAAGCAGGCACGCATGAAGGAACGCGCCGATGCCGGCGGCCAACTGCGCAACTTCGGCAAGAACAGCCAGTCGGATTTGCTGCAGAAGTACGATGCCGACAAGGATGGCCGCATCAGCCAGGCTGAATTTGACAAGTTCCGCTACGACCGCATGCAGCAGCGCAGCGGCATCAAGGGCGACAAGGGCCAGCGTGGCGGCAAGATGGGCCAGATGCGCGGCACGCCTGCCACGTTTGCCGATCTGGACCTGAACAAGGACGGCAAGATCACGCCGGCTGAAGCCCGTCAGGCGCAACAGCAGCGCATGAATGCCCGCATGCAGGCCAATGCCGAGCAGCGTGAGCAGCGCCAGAACGCCTGGTTCCAGTTCCTGGACAGCAACAAGGACGGCAGCATCAGCCAGTCCGAGTTCGACGCCATGAAACAGCAGCGTCGCGGCCCTGCCCGCTAAAGACACACCCCGGAGCAGCCGCTCCGGGACACTTCCGGCACGGTATTGCAAGTGCCTTGCCGGAAGATCCTCTGCCACAGCAGCCTCGCCCCTGTTACGCCACAGCGTACGGGGGCTTTTTTTGACTGGCGGCCGGGGAAATGGGGATCAGCCGGCGGCCTGCAGGCGCTGCAGCAGGCCCGCCAGTGCGATCTGCACCGTCTGCGCACGCACCTGCGCCCGGTCACCGGCCAGCAGATGGTGTTCGGTCAAGGTCTGCCCGGCCAGCTGCCAGCCAAACCAGACCGTACCCACCGGTTTCTCGACGCTGCCGCCGGTTGGACCCGCCACGCCAGTCACGGACAGCGCCACCTGCGCCGCCGACTGCTGCACCGCGCCCTGCGCCATGGCCGCAGCCACCGGCTCGCTGACCGCGCCATGCGCCACGAGCAGCGATTCCGGCACGCCCAGCATCTGCTGCTTGGCCAGATTGGAGTAGGTCACGAAGCCGCGCTCGAACCAGACGCTGGAGCCGGACAAGCCGGTACAGGCACCGGCGATCAGGCCGCCGGTGCAGCTTTCTGCCGTGGCCATCATCCAGCCACGCTGTTGCAGCGCCTGCGCCAGTTGCTGGCACAGGGTTTCCAGCTCTGCGGAGTCGGGCATCACATATTGGAGTCGGGCACCACGCCGGCCTGGCGTTCCCAGCGGCTCTTGCAGGCCACACAGTGCTGCGTAGGCGGCTCCAGCTTGAGGCGCTCAAAGGGAATATGGCAGCCACATTCGTCGCACAGGCCGTAGACACCGGCCTCGATACGCGCCAGAGCGGCTTCCACGCGCGTCAGTTCCACCTCACCCATGTCGCTCAGCGCCAGGTCCACCTCGCGGTCGGAGCTATGCTGGCGCTCCACGCTGCCGCGCGTCTGGATGATCTCGCGCGCGTGCTCGGCGCGGGTCTGGCCATCGCGCACATCATGCAGACGTGCTTCGATCTCGGCCTTGCGCTGTTCCAGCAGGGTCTTGAGTTCCTGGATTTGCGCAGCGGTGAGGGGCTTGCTCATGGAGGCTCCTTCTGTCTCGTTATACATGCGACTGATACCCCCAGTGTACGCCGATTGCAGGAGAAAACCCACTGGCAGCCCGCTGCCCGGCGTGCCGCCGCGCCAGCCCGGATCAGGCCGTGATCACGCCGCCACCCAGGCAGACATCGCCGTCGTACAGCACGGCACTCTGTCCCGGCGTCACCGCCCACTGCGCCTCGGGGAAATCGAGTTGCAGCGCGCCGTTGGCCAGCAGCGCAGGCGTGCAGGCCGCATCCTGCTGGCGGTAGCGCGTCTTGGCGGTAAAGCCGGCCGGCGACTGGGCCGCCACCGGCGGCTTGCCGGCGCACCAGCTCAGGTCGGTCGCCTGCAGCGTGTGGCTCAGCAGCCAGGGATGGTCATGCCCCTGCACGGCATACAGGGTGTTGCTGGCCATGTCCTTGCGCGCCACGAACCAGGGCTGGTGCTCGCCGCCGCCGCGTTGCGCGCCCTTGGCCTTGATGCCGCCAATGCCCAAGCCCTGGCGCTGGCCCAGCGTGTAGAAGCTCAGGCCCATGTGCTCGCCAATCTTGCGCCCCTTCTCGTCCTTGATCGGACCGGGCTGGCTTTGCAGGTAGCGATTGAGGAATTCGCGGAACGGACGCTCGCCGATAAAGCAGATGCCGGTCGAGTCCTTTTTCTTGGCGTTGGGCAGGCCGACTTCCTCGGCGATGCGGCGCACCTCGGTCTTGGGCAGTTCGCCCACCGGGAACATCGCCTTCTGCAGCTGCGCCTGCGTCAGGCGGTGCAGAAAGTAGCTCTGGTCCTTGGTCACGTCACAGCCCTTGAGCAGCTCTGTCAGGCCGGTGGCGGCATTGTCGCGAACACGCGCATAGTGGCCGGTGGCGATCTTCTCGGCACCCAGACGCATGGCGTGGTCCAGGAAGGCCTTGAACTTGATCTCGGCATTACACAGCACGTCCGGATTCGGCGTACGGCCGGCCTGGTACTCGCGCAGGAATTCGGCAAACACGCGATCCTTGTAGTCGGCGGCAAAGTTGACGTGCTCGATCTCGATGCCGATCACGTCAGCCACGGCTGCGGCATCGACAAAATCGATGTTCGAAGAACAGTATTCGGTGTCGTCGTCATCTTCCCAGTTCTTCATGAAGATGCCCACGACCTCGTGCCCCTGCTGCTTGAGCAGCCAGGCGCTCACGGCAGAATCCACGCCGCCACTAAGGCCTACCACAATGCGATGTTTCGTCATTGGCGTATTATCCTAGAAGGTAGCCCTTTCTGCAGCCAGTCACGACGATGGACTGGCTTGACGCAACACAAGTCCAGCGCATTACCCAGCTGGTAGTCTCCCGCCATTCTGTTTTCCCGGATCGACATGCAAGTCCCTGCCCCTACTCCCTCCCTGCCCACCATGGCCGACGCCAGCGCCCTGGTCGAGCGCCTGCGCGACAAGGCCACGGCCTCCGGCCTGAAGCTCTGGAGCCTGGCCGGCAAGTCGCTGCTGCCGGTGGTCCAGGGCGGCATGGGCGTGGGCGTCTCGGCGGGTGGCCTGGCCGGTACCGTGGCGCGCCACGGCGCCATCGGCACCATCTCCTCGGTCGACCTGCGCCGCCTGCACCCCGACCTGATGGAGCAGACCCAGCACCTGGAAAAATCGCGTGACGTCGATTACGCGCGCGCCGTCATCAACGACGCCAACAGCGAAGCGCTGCGCCGCGAAATCGCCCGTGCCCGCGAAGGCTCCATGGGCTTTGGCCTGATCGCCGTCAACGTCATGAAGGCGATCAGCGCCTATGCCTCCAACGTGCGTACCGCGCTCGAAGCCGGCATCGATGCCGTGGTGGTGGGCGCCGGCCTGCCGCTGGACCTGCCCGACCTGGCCAAGGACCACCCCAAGGCCGCATTGATCCCGATCCTGTCCGACGCCCGCGGCGTGCAGCTGATCATCAAGAAGTGGGAAAAGAAAGGCCGCCTGCCCGATGCCATCGTGATCGAGCACCCGCGCCTGGCCGGCGGTCACCTGGGTGCCGCCAAGATCGCCGATCTGGATGATCGCCGCTTCGACTTTGACGTGGTGTTGCCGCAGGTGCGCGAGTTCCTGGAAAAGGCCGGTTATGCCAAGGAAATCCCGCTGATTCCGGCGGGTGGCATCAACTCCATGCAGGACATCCTGCACCTGCAGTCACTGGGTGCCAGCGCGGTGCAGATGGGCACCGCCTTTGCCGTATCGCGCGAAAGCGATGCTGCGCCCGAGTTCAAGCAGGTGCTGGCCAATGCCGGCCCGGAAGACGTGGTGGAGTTCACCAGCGTGGCCGGCCTGCCGGCGCGCGGCGTGCGTTCGCCCTGGCTGGAAAAGTACATCCGCATCGAACCCAAGCTCAAGGCCGTGGCGCACGAAAAGCGCTGCAACATGGCCTTCGACTGCCTGGTGCACTGCGGCCTGCGCGACGGCAATGCCGAGGTCGGCCAGTTCTGTATCGACAAGCAGCTGGCCGATGCCCAGCGCGGCGAAGTCAACAAGGGCCTGTTCTTCCGCGGTGCCGGCGTGTTGCCTTTCGGCAACCAGATCCGCCCGGTCGAAGACCTGCTCAACTGGCTCGTCAGCGGCGAGCGCCCGACTGTAACAGCCTGATACAATCCACTTTCCCGCACGCCCGGTCGCGAAACGCAAGCGGCTCAAGGGCTTGCGGCAGAATGCTGATTTATCAGGCATTTCCCCGATCGGCCAACTCCCCCCAAACCGGCTAAACTGGACTGATCGACACGGCATGCTGCCCCTGCAGGGCACAAGCAAAAAAGCCCACCAGAGGCTACAAGAACACAGCCCCTGCACCCCGGCACAGCATGCCGTTTCCCCTTGTACGCCCCCTATTGAACTGATGTGATGTCTGCCATGGATACTCCTGCCCGCCACCCCCTGTCTACCCTCGAACTGCCCGAACAACCGATCAGCAAGGACGTGATCCAGGAGAAATACTGCAAGGCCGGTGAATCCTCCGCCGACGAGATCTACGCCCGCGTTGCCCGCGCGCTGGCCGGTGCCGAAAAGCCCGAACTGCGTGCCGAGTGGGAGCAGAAGTTCCTGGAGAACCTGCGCGCCGGCGCGATCGGCGCAGGCCGCATCATGAGTGCTGCCGGCACCGACATCCAGGCCACGCTGATCAACTGCTTCGTGCAGCCGGTGGGCGACTGCATCCAGGGTTTTGACGACGAAGGCTTCCCCGGCATCTACGAAGCCCTGCGCGAAGCCGCCGAAACCATGCGCCGTGGTGGTGGCGTCGGCTACGACTTCTCCCGCATCCGCCCCAAGGGTGCCCAGGTCAAGGGCACGGCCAGCATCGCTTCCGGCCCGTGCAGCTACATCAACGTCTTTGACCAGAGCTGCTCCACGGTAGAGAGCGCCGGCGCACGCCGTGGCGCCCAGATGGGCGTGCTGCGCATCGACCATCCGGACGTGCTGGAATTCATTACGGCCAAGCGCACGCCGGGCCGCTGGAACAACTTCAACGTCTCGGTCGGCGTGAGCGACGGCTTCATGCAGGCCGTGACCGACGGTACCGACTGGGAACTGGTGCACAAGGCCAAACCCGGCAAGAAGGTGATGGACGCCGGCGCCTACCAGCGCGATGACGGCAACTGGGTCTACCGCAAGACGCCGGCACGCGAGCTGTGGAACACCATCATGCAATCGGCCTACGACTTTGCCGAGCCGGGCATCCTGTTCATCGACCAGATCAACCGCGACAACAACCTGAACTACTGCGAAGAGATCGCGGCGACCAACCCCTGTGGCGAACAGCCGCTGCCGAGCTACGGCTGCTGCGACCTGGGTCCGGTGATCCTGACGCGCTTCGTGCGCCATCCCTTCAATGTGGGCGGCACCGCCAGCTTCGACTTTGACGCTTTCGAGAAATCGGTGGCGATCCAGGTGCGCGCGCTCGACAACGTGCTCGACGTGACCTTCTGGCCGCTGGAGCAGCAGCGCGAGGAAAGCGCCGCCAAGCGCCGTATCGGCGTCGGCTTTACCGGCCTGGGCAACGCCCTGAGCATGCTGTGCCTGCGCTATGACCGCGAGGAGGGCCGCCAGATGGCCGCCCAGATCGGCGAGCGCATGCGCAATGCCGCCTACCGCGCGTCCGTGGAGCTGGCCAAGGAAAAAGGCGCCTTCCCCAAGTTTGACGCCAAGGCCTACCTGGGCAACGACAGCTTTGCCAGCCGCCTGCCGGCCGACATCAAGGCCGACATCAAGAAGCACGGCCTGCGCAACAGCCACCTGCTGTCAATCGCGCCTACCGGCACGGTCAGCCTGGCCTTTGCCGACAACGCCTCCAACGGCATCGAACCGGCCTTCTCCTGGACCTACACACGCCGCAAGCGCGAAGCAGACGGCTCCACCAGCGAGTACGTGGTGGAAGACCACGCCTACCGCCTGTACCACGCGCTGCATGGCCAGGACGCCAAGCTGCCCGAGTACTTCGTCTCGGCGCTGGAAATGTCTGCCGCCGATCACGTCGGCATGATGCAGGCGGTGCAACCCTTCATCGATACCTCGATCTCCAAGACGGTCAACATCCCGGCCGACTACCCCTACGAGGACTTCAAGGACCTGTACCACCACGCCTGGCGCGCCGGCCTGAAGGGCCTGGCCACCTACCGCCCGAACAGCATCCTGGGTGCCGTGCTGGAAGCTACGCCGGCCAAGAAGGAAGAGCCGAAGCCGGCCGCTCCCGCCGCCGAACCGGTCGATCCGATGCGCGTGGTGATCGAGAGCCGCCCCAAGGGCGCGCTGAACGCCGTGGCCGAGAAGATCGAATACTGGACACAGGAAGGCAAGCAGCGCCTGTACCTGATCGTCTCCTTCATGCCGATCGAAGGCGAAGACGGCCGCAATGTCGAGCGCGCCATCGAATTCTTCATGCCGGTGGGCCAGAGTAGCGAATCGCAGCAGTGGATTACCGCCACCATGCGCTCGCTGTCGCTGGCCGCGCGTGGCGGCTTCCTGGACCGCGCGCTGGACGACCTGCGCAAGGTCAGCTGGGACCGCGGCCCGGTGCGTCTGGGCACCTACGCCAAGGCCGACGGCACACTGGTGCCGCGCTGGCACGATTCCGAAGTGGCCGCAATTGCCTACGCGCTGCAGAACCTGATCGCCGAGCGCAGCCAGATGGAACTGCCGCTGCAGGACATCGATGCGCCCTCGCCCAACCACACGCCTGACGTGATGAGCCAGCAGCAGAACCTGCTGCCGGTGATGGCCGGCAAAAAGTGTCCCGAATGCGGCGCGCACGCCATGATCCGCAAGGATGGCTGCGATTACTGCACACAGTGCGGGCATATGGGGAGCTGCGGCTAAGCAACACAGCTGCCGCCGGGAGCAGCACCTGCGGCTCCTGCGCTCGCCATGTTCTACGGCGTCACCGACCTCGCCACCTTCATCCTCGGCACGATTTTCATCGTGCTGATTCCGGGGCCGAATTCGCTTTACGTGATGACGGTGTCCTCGCGCAAGGGCGTGGCGGCTGGATTCTGGGGCGCCGCCGGCATCTTCATGGGTGACCTGATCCTGATGGTGCTGGCCGCAACTGGCGTGGCCTCGCTGCTGAAAGCCTATCCGGCGGTGTTCGTGCTGCTCAAGTATGCCGGGGCCGGCTATCTGGTGTTTCTTGGCCTGGGCCTGCTGCGCGCGGCTATCGCGCGCTGGCGCCAGCCGGAGCAGGCCGCTGCGCCAGCCAGCGCGCCACGGCAGGACCGGCCATTCCGCGTAGCGCTGCTGATCAGCCTGCTGAATCCCAAGGCAATCCTGTTCTACGTCTCCTTCTTCATCCAGTTTGTCTCGCCGGACTATGCCTGGCCAGCGCTGTCCTTCCTGATCCTGGGGATCATCGTGCAGTTTTTCAGCATGCTGTACCTGGCGGTACTGATCCTGGGCGGCAGCTGGCTGGCCGGGGTTTTCCAGCGGCGACGCCGGCTGGCAGCGTCCGCTACTGGAACCGTTGGTGGCCTGTTTATTGGCTTTGGTGCCAGGCTGGCGCTGGCTGGTTGAGGACCCTGCATGATCCTGGTCATCGATCTCGAAGCCACCTGCGAAGAACACCAGAGCGGCATCGCCGATATGGAAATCATCGAGGTAGGCGCCTGCTGGGCCACGCCGGATGGTACGGTACGGGACACCTTCCAGCGCTTTGTGCGACCAGTGCAAAAGCCGCTATTGAGCAACTTCTGTCGCGAACTGACGCGCATTTCGCAGCAAGATGTGGATACGGCCGCCTGTTGGCCGGAGGTGGCAGCTGAGCTGGCCGACTTTGCCAGTCTGCATGCAGTCCCTGAACCGATCTGGGCGAGTTGGGGCCAGTACGATGCGCGCCAGATCCTGCGCGATTGCCAGCAGCACCAGACTCCCCATCCACTGGCCGGCTGGCAGCACCTGAACCTGAAGGCGGCGTTTGCACAACGGCGCGGCATCCGGCAGACCGGCATGGGCACGGCCCTCCAGCTGGTTGGACTGGTTCTCGAAGGGCAGCACCACCGCGCCCTCGCCGATGCGATGAATACCGCGAAGCTGCTGCCGTTTTCGCTACCATTGCCGACATGAACCGCCTTGCCTGGCGCACCGGCCAAGGTGGCCAGCCAGCGTAGCGGGATTGGTCTACCCTGCATGGACTTGCGCCGCGGCGGATATCCCAATACCGCACGCCGTACCCCGCATTTGGCAGTATGCTTGAACGATCAACAGACCTTCCCACGACGCCGCCATGATCATCCAGAGCCTGCTCGATACCGACCTGTACAAGTTCACCATGATGCAGGCGGTGCTGCACCAGTTTCCCGCCGCCCAGGTCGAATACAAGTTCAAGTGCCGCTCAGCCGGCGTGCAGCTCACGCCCTATCTGGAGGAAATCCGCGAGGAAATCCGCCTGCTCTGCCAGCTGCGCTTTACCGAAGACGAACTCGCCTACATGCGCAGCCTGCGCTTCATCAGCAGCGACTTTGTCGACTTCCTGGCGCTGTTCAAGCTGAACGACAAGGCCGTGACGCTGACGCCGCTGGACAATGGCGAGATCGATATCCGCATCCGTGGCCCCTGGCTGCACACCATCCTGTTCGAGATCCCGATCCTGGCGATCGTGAGCGAGGTCTATACGCGCAACACCTCGCCCGGGCTGGACTGGAGCGAAGGCCGCCGCCGGCTGGAAGACAAGCTGGACCTGCTGCAGCAGCATCCCGGTGTGAAAGTGGCCGATTACGGCACACGCCGGCGCTTCTCCGGTGCCTGGCAGCAGGAGGTGCTGCAGATCATGAAGGCGCGCCTGGGCACTGACAGCCACAGCCAGCTCACCGGCACCAGCAACGTGCTGTACGCCAAGGAAATGGATTTGCGCCCGATGGGCACCATGGCGCACGAATACCTGCAGGCCTGCCAGGCGCTGGGACCGCGCCTGCGCGACAGCCAGAAATTCGCCTTCGAGAAGTGGGCGCAGGAATACCGCGGCGACCTCGGCATTGCGCTGTCGGACGTCTACGGCATGGAAGCCTTCCTGAACGATTTCGACATGTATTTCTGCAAGCTGTTCGATGGCGTGCGCCATGACAGCGGCGATCCGTTCACCTGGGGTGAGCGCATGATCGCGCATTACGCGGCCAACCGCTGTGATCCGCTGACAAAATTGCTGATCTTCAGCGATGGCCTGACGATCCCGCGCTGCATCGAAATCCATGACCGCTTTGCCGGCCGCTGCCAGACCGCGTTTGGGGTGGGCACTAACCTGATGAACGACCTGGGGCCGGCGCCGCTGCAAATCGTGCTCAAGATGGTGCGCTGCAATGACCAGCCGGTGGCGAAGATTTCCGACACCCCGGGCAAGACCATGGTCGAGGACGAAGGCTACCTGACCTATCTGCGGCAGGTGTTCAACCTGCCGGCCGATGCGAGCTAGGAAGGCCGGATCATGTACGGATGGGCGCTATTGCTGCATGTACTGGGTGCCACGGTCTGGACCGGAGGCCACCTGATCCTGGCCTGCACCGTGCTACCACGCGTGTTGCGTGAGCAGGATGTGGACGGACTGCTGAAGTTCGAATCGGCCTACGAGCGCATCGGCATGCCGGCATTGCTGGTCCAGGTCATCACCGGATTCTGGATGGCGATGCAGCTGCAGCCTGACTACGGCCAATGGCTGGCGTTTGGCGACCCGGTCACGCGCCTGATCGGCATCAAGCTGTTTCTGCTACTCCTTACGGTGCTGCTGGCACTGGATGCACGTTTTCGCGTGATTCCCCGGCTACACCAGCCCGGCAAACTGACCGACATGGCCTGGCACATCGTGCCAGTGACGCTGATCGGCATCGTCTTTGTCGCCACCGGGGTATCGCTGCGAACGGGCTGGCTGGCCTGAACCCCGGCTGATGACTCAGGCCGACGCCGCGGCAAACTGCCGCCGCAGCTCCCGCTTGAGCAACTTGCCGGCCGTGCTGCGCGGCAGGTCATCGACAAAATGCACCGCCTTGGGCACCTTGAACGGTGCCAGCTTCGTTTTCGCGTAGGCCACCAGCTCCTCCTGCGTCGCGCTGGCGCCCTGCTTCAGGCAGACCACGGCAGTGACCGCCTCGATCCAGCGCTGGTCCGGCAGCGCGATCACCGCCACCTCGGCGACGGCCGGATGGGTGTAAAGCGCCTCTTCGACCTCGCGGCTGGACACCACCACGCCACCGGTGTTGATGATGTCCTTGACGCGATCAACCACGAACAGGAAGCCATCTGCATCGAAATAGCCGATATCTCCCGAATGGAACCAGCCACCTTCGAACACTTCGGCGGTCTGTTCCGGCTTGTCCCAGTAGCCGACCATGACCTGCGGCGAGCGGTGCACGATCTCGCCCATCTCGCCCACCGGCATGTCGTTCATCTCGTCATCGACGACCCGCGTTTCGACGTTCAGCACCGGACGGCCGGCCGAGGCCGGCTGGATCGCATGCTCTTCCGGTGACAGCACGGTCGCCAGCGGCGCAATCTCGCTCTGGCCGTAGCAGTTGAACAGGCGCACGCGCGGCAGGCGCTGGCGCAGCTCTTCCAGCACGGGGACCGGCATGATGGAGGCGCCGTAATAGCCCTTGTGCAGGCTGGACAGGTCGTGCGTTTCCAGCCCGGCATGGCGCAGCAGTGCGATCCACACCGTGGGCGGTGCAAAAAACGAGGTAATGCCTTCCTGCTGGATCGCCTGGAAGCAGGCCTCGGGCAGTGGCGCCGGGATCAGGAAGGTGGTGGCGCCGACCAGCAGGTGCGGCATCAGGAACACATGCATTTGCGCCGAGTGGTACAGCGGCAGCGAGGCCAGCGAACGGTCCGAGGCCTGCAGCTCCAGCGCGGCAATGCAGCTGGCGTACTCGGCCTGCAGCGAGCGATGCGTCATCATCGCGCCCTTGGGCGCCGCCGTGGTGCCTGAGGTGTAGAGAATCTGGCAGACGGCGTTTTCGTCAATCTCGATGTCGGGCGCCTCCACCGGGCCGTTGCCTTGCGCCAGTGCCAGCACATCCAGGCCGCTGCCGCCGTAGAAACTGCCGTGGAATTCACAGGGCAGGCTCTCGCGCACCTGTGCGACCTGCGTCTGCAGGCTGGTGTCCGCGATCAGTGCACGCGCACCGGACTGCACCACGATGTACGTCAGCTCGGATTCGGTCAGGGCAAAATTGACCGGCACATGCACCAGACCGGCGCGGTTGCAGGCCAGCCAGAGCAGCACGTAGGCATCGGAATTCTTGCCATAGGCGGCCACGCGGTCGCCCGGTTGCAGGCCTTGCGCCAGCAGCCCGTGGGCGATGCGGTTGACCGCCTGGTTCAGCGCCTGGTACGTCCAGCGGCGCTCGCCAAATACCAGCGCCTCCTTGGCCGGGAAGCGGCGCACGGCGCGCTGGAGCGCATCGCCCAGGGTGTTGCGAATGGTGCGGCGGATAGTCGGCAGCAGGGTCGATGTCATGTCTTGTCTCCTCGTTATCGTTGTTTGCCAGCCGATCAGGCCGGCAGGCGCTCCACCACCGTGGCAGTGGCCATGCCATGGCCGATGCACATCACCTGCAGGCCGAAGCGGCCATCGACGTGATCGAGCCCGGCCAGCAGCTTGGCCAGCAGGCCGCCGCCGGTACCGCCCAGCGGATGGCCATGCGCAATTGCGCCGCCCCAGGGGTTGAGCTTGTCCATGTCGGCATCGAACTCGCGTGCCCAGGCCAGCGCCACGCTGGCAAACGCCTCGTTGACCTCGATCCAGTCCATGTCGGCCAGTTGCAGGCCGGCTTTTTGCAGAGCGGCATGGGTAGCCGGAATCACACCGGTGAGCTGCAGGATCGGATCGGAGCCGACTACCACGCGGGCGCGGAAACGCGCACGTGGGCGCAAGCCATGCGCCTCGGCGGCGGCACGGCTGCCCAGCAGCACGGCCGATGCGCCATCGGACATCTGGCTGGCATTGGCCGCCGTCACTACGCCCTGCTCCGGGCTGCGGAACACCGGGGCCATGGCCGCCATCTTCTCCGCATCGATCACGGCGCGTACGCCCTCGTCGTATGCCAGCGTGATCGGCTGCCCCTCGGCATCGACGCCAGCCACCGGCACGGCACCACCTGTCAGACCGGCCAACCGCGCGGCATGGGCGCGACGATGGCTCTCACGCGCAAAGTCGTCGCAGTCGGCACGGCTGAGCTGCCACTGTTCGGCAATGCGCTCGGCGCTTTCGACCTGATGCGGAATGGCAAAACGCTGCAGGATGCCCGGGTGCAGATTGTCGAAGCCAGTAAAGGCATGCTGGCCCAGCGTCAGGTCCAGGAACATCGGCACGCGGCTCATGCTTTCCACACCGCAGCCGATGGCAAAGTCCAGGTCGCCGGCGGCAATCGCCTGCGCCGCCGCGTGCACGGCGTACTGGCTGGAGCCGCACATGCGGTTCAGGCTGACACCGGGCACGCTGGCCGGCAAGCCGGCCAGCAGCACCGCCTGGCGTGCGATATTCGCGCCCTGCTCGCCGGCCTGGCTGACGCAGCCGGCAATCACGTCGCCGATCTGGTCTGCCGGCACCTGGGCCTGTTGCAGTGTCTGCTGCAGCATGCCTGCCAGCAGTTCGTCCGGGCGCGTCTCGCGCAGGGCGCCCTTGCGCTTGCCAAACGGCGTGCGCACGGCGCTCAGAATAACGGGATCGTTGGCCATGATCATGTCGGTAATCCTTGTGTTGGCGGTTACTTAGCGGCCCTGCGCCAGATTGCGCTCCATCTCGCGCGCGATGATGCTGCGCTGGATTTCGCTGGTGCCTTCGTAGATTTGCAGCACCTTGGCATCGCGCAGCAGCTTTTCCACCGGGTATTCGGTGCTGTAGCCCATGCCGCCCAGCACCTGGATCGCCTCGCTCGCCGCCCACATGGCAGCATCGGAGGTATAGGCCTTGGCGACCGAGGCCTGCAGCGTGTTGCGCTGGCCCTGGTCGGCCTGCCAGGCCGCCTGGTAGGTCAGCAGGCGCGAGGCCTCGAGCCGGATCTGCATCTCGGCCAGCTTGTGCGCAATCGCCTGGTGGTCGATCAGGCGCTGGCCCATGGACTTGCGCTCGCAGGCATAGGGCAGCGCCTCGTCGATACAGCGCTGCACCAGCCCCAGGCCAAATGCCGCCACCATCGGACGTGACTGGTCAAAGGTGCGCATCGCCAGGGCAAAGCCTTCGCCCTCGGCACCAATGCGCTGCGCCAGCGGCACGCGCACATCGTTGAAGAACACCTCACAGGTCGGCGCGGCGCGCTGGCCGAGCTTGCCAAGCGGCTCGCCCACCGTCAGGCCGGGGCTGTCGCGTTCGACGATAAAGGCGCTGATACCCTTGTGGCCGGCAGCCGGATCGGTCTTGGCGAACACGACAAAAAAGCTCGCCAGCGAGGCATTGGAAATCCACATCTTGCTGCCATTGAGCACATAACTGTCGCCATCACGCACAGCCGTGGTGCGGATGCCGGCGGCATCGGAGCCGGCACCGGGTTCGGTCAGGGCAAAACTGGCAAACTCGCCATCTCGCGTCAGGCGCGGCAGCCACTGCTGCTTCTGCTCCTCGCTGCCACCAAGCAGGATCGGCTCGGCTGCCAGCGCATTCACGCACAGCGTGGTGCCCAGCCCCAGGCAGGCACGGCACAGCTGCTCGGTCACCAGCACCACTTCCAGCGATCCCAGGCCGGCGCCGCCGTAGGCTTCCGGCATGGCGATATTCAGCAGGCCCAGCGCCAGCGCCTGCTGCTGCAGCGGCACATGGAATTGCTGGTCGCGGTCGGCCTGCGCCGCCAGCGGCGCGATTTCCTGGCGGGCAAAATCGGCCGCCAGCTGCTGGATCATGGCTTGTTCTTCGGTGAGCTGGAACTGCATGGGATGGTTCTCAAAGGCTGGATCATGACAAGATCTGCCAGAGCGCATTCCGTTGAGAAATGGCCTGCCACAGACCCAAGGGTTTACACTGATATCGGTTTTTATTCAGGAAACTGATCTGATTCTAGGCAGATGCTACTACTATCGGGTTTGCCGCCTTTGCCTAAAACATGGCATATTCCGCCAATCCGATCATGCAGACGTCTCAGCCCACCATCGCCATCGATCTGGTACGCGCCCTGCTGCAGGGCAGCGGATCAGACACCGCCCAGCAGCTGCGCTGCGTGCAGCAGGCCGGCATCGCCCCGGCGCTGCTGCAACAGGCGGGTGCCCGCGTCACTACTGGCCAGTTCGCCACGCTGTACCGCCTGCTGGCGCAGTTGCATGACGATGAAACCCCGGGCATGTTTGCGCGACCGCTGCGCGGCGGCACGCTCAAGTTCCTCTGCCTGAGCCTGATCGGCTCCCCCAGCCTGCTGACGGCGATGAACCGCTTTTGCCAGTATTTCCGCTTGCAGCTGGACGACCTGCACTTTGCGCTGCGGCCGCACGGCCCACTCGTGCAAATTGCGCTGCAGCC
The DNA here is from genome assembly GCF_036312245.1 of Brachymonas sp. J145. Taxonomy (NCBI): domain Bacteria; kingdom Pseudomonadati; phylum Pseudomonadota; class Betaproteobacteria; order Burkholderiales; family Comamonadaceae; genus Allobrachymonas; species Brachymonas sp. J145. Next base: position 395,870 of record NZ_JAZDCI010000001.1, read on the forward strand.
ACGCACCGAAGCCGTACAGCAGAACCTGTTTGCGCAAAAGATGATGCTGAAGCTGGTGCACGGCATCGCCTCCTGGCTGGCCGGCCAGAAAATCCCGCTGGCACGGGTCGATTTCAGCCACTCGAGGCCGGAACAAGGCGCCGAATCGGTCTTCCTCTATCCCGGCCCGCAGCGCTTTGGCCAGCCGGAGATGGCGCTCTGGTTTGCCCTGCCGCAGCTGCAGATGCCAGTGCGCCAGAATGCGGCATCGATTCCCGGTTTTCTGGCACGCGCGCCGGGCGACTGGATGTTCGTCTCCTTCGCCGAGCACATCATCAGCCACCGTGTGCGCGAATACCTTCAGCCACGGCTGGAGCAGCCCTGCAGCCTGCCCGAAGTCGCCGCCGCCCTGCATTTTTCCAAGCGCACGCTGGCACGCAAGCTGCAGGCCGAGGGCAGCAGCTTCCAGGGCATCAAGGACGCGCTGCGGCGTGATGTGGCGATCCAGCAGCTGACGCAAGGCCGGCTGCCGGTGGCGGCGATTGGCCAGCTGGTCGGCTTTGGTGATCCGACCAGTTTTCAGCGGGCGTTCCGGGAGTGGACGGGGAGTGCGCCGGGGGCGTATCGGAGGCGGCCGGGGTAACCGGTCAGATCAAGCCTGAACCTCTACCGCTCATGCATCATCACTGGTGTCCGGTTCACCGGCAGCCAACTTTTTCACGATCTTGTCAAAGTCGCTTTCAAACAGGCCATCCTGCACCACCCTGTACTTTTCAAACTCACTTTCTGCATGCATCTGGGCCAGTTTTGCAGATATCTTGCCGCTGTCTTGCAGCACTTCCCGATCATCAAACTCAAGGAAAGCATCCAGACGCCGGGACCAGTCTTCCATGCTCATGGGGATCTTGCGACGGGCGCGCTCCTCTGCCAGCTCCAGATAGGCGTTGACGATACGGCCCAATGACTCCAGCTCGTCCTTGCTCAGGTAGTTCTTGGCCACTGCCACGTCAGTTTTCAGTATCTTGCCGTCAGGGGCACCCGCCCACGATGTCAGCCCCATATGCGGTTTGCTGCTATCAGCCCGCTGCTGGATCAGCTCTGCCGCGGTATGGCCGTGGATGGCGTAATGCAGCTTGTTCTGTACTTTGGCGAAGAATGCCTTGGTCGTCGGTGCATCCTTGTTGTAATCCACACTGGTGGCATAAATGTCGGTGATCTTCTGGTAAAAGCGTCGTTCGCTGAGACGGATTTCACGGATTTCTGCCAGCAATCGCTCAAAGTAATCCTCACCCAGGAAGCTGCCGTTTTCCATGCGCTGGCGATCCAGCACATAGCCCTTGATGGCGAACTCACGCAGGACGCCAGTGGCCCACTGGCGGAACTGCGTTGCGCGTATGGAGTTCACCCGATAGCCGACGGAAATGATGGCATCGAGGTTGTAGAACTGGGTCTGATAATTTTTGCCATCACTGGCAGTTATCCGGAATTTCCGGATAACTGCTTCCGCGGCCAGTTCTTCGCTGGCAAAGATGTTCTTCAGATGTTCGCTGATAGTGCGTACATCCACGCTGAACAACTCGGCCATCAGCTTTTGCGAGAGCCAAATAGTCTGATCTTCGTAACGCGCCTCGATGCTCTGCTCTCCCGCCTGGCCGGTGAAGATCAGAAATTCGGCAGTGCTGTTGCGGATCAATGGCTTGCTACTCATGATGGGCACTCACTTGCCAATACAAAACTTCCCAAAAATCTCCCCCAGCAAGTCATCCGGCGAAAACTCCCCGGTGATCTCGTTAAGCGCGTTCTGCCCCAGTCGCAGCTCCTCGGCCAGGATATCCAGCGCCGGCTGCGGGGTGTTGAGATGCGCATCGGCCAGTTCCACATGCGTGGCCACGCGCTCCAGCGCCTGCACATGGCGCTCGCGGGCGATGAACACGCCTTCGGGCGCGGACTGCCAGCCGACGATCTGCAGCAGGCGCTGGCGCAGCACATCCAGGCCTTCACCCGTCCTGGCCGAGATCGCCAGATGGGTTTCGTCCTGCTGGCCGGCAGCAGCCACCGCATCGGCCTTGTTGGCGATATGCAGCACCGGCACCTGCTCTGGCAGCTGTGTTCGTAGCCGTTCGGCGATCAGCGCATCGGCAGCCGCGTAATCCGGTTCGCCCACCCGCGTCAGGTCATGCAGGAACAGCACCGCATCGGCACGCGTGATCTCGCTCCAGGCGCGTTCGATGCCGATCGCTTCCACCTGGTCCACCTCGGCCAAGGCTGTATCGCGCAGGCCGGCAGTATCAATCACGTGCAGCGGCACGCCTTCGATCTGGATCGTCTGCGTCACCTTGTCACGCGTGGTGCCGGCAATCGGCGTCACGATCGCCAGCTCGGCCCCGGCCAGCGCATTCAGCAGCGAGCTCTTGCCGGCGTTGGGCTGGCCGGCAATCACCACCTGGATGCCCTCGCGCAGCAGTGCGCCCTGTTGCGCCTGGCGCCGGATCGCGTTCAGCTGCTGGCGGATACCGGCGAGCTGGCCGGCGGCATCGGCCTGCTGCAGGAAATCAATCTCTTCTTCGGGAAAATCCAATGTCGCCTCCACCAGCATGCGCAGGTGGATCAGCGCATCACGCAGCGTGTGGATTTCCTGGCTGAAGGCGCCACTGAGCGAACGGCTGGCGCTGCGCGCGGCGGTTTCGGTACTGGCGTCGATCAGGTCGGCCACCGCCTCGGCTTGCGCCAGGTCCAGCTTGCCGTTCAGGAAGGCGCGCTCGGTGAACTCGCCCGGTTGCGCCACGCGCATGCCCAGCGCCTGGCCGGCCTGCAGGCAGTGCGCCAGCAGCATCTGCAGCACCACGCTGCCGCCATGCGCCTGCAGCTCCAGCACGTCCTCGCCGGTATAGCTGTGCGGCGCCGGAAACCACAGCGCCAGGCCATGGTCCAGCGGCTGGCCATCGTCTCCCGGGAACGGCATATAGGTCGCCACGCGTGGTGCCAGCTCGCGCGCCAGCAACTGCTGCACCAGCGGCGCCAGGCCCTTGCCGGACAGGCGCACAATGCCCACGGCACCACGGCCGGGCGCGGTGGCAATGGCGGCAATCGGATCGTTATAGCGGCTCAGCATGGCAGACAGGCACCTGGAAAATCAGACATTCCGGCATTGTACGGAGTGCCCTGCACCCACGGGGAAACGCCGGTAGGCGCTGCAGCCGCCATCGGGCATGATTTCGGTAAACGGTCGTTCTTTTATGGGCGATCCCTGCAACCCTCTTGCCCAGATTCCGCCATGTCCAGTTCTTTCGATTCCCGCCCCTGCCTGTTCATCTCCGGTGCCGCTGTCGGCATCGGCCGCGCCACTGCGCGCCTGTTCGTACAGCAGGGCTGGTTTGTCGGCATTGGCGATATCGATCAGGACGGCATGGCGGCACTGGAGCAGGAGCTGGGCAGCCAGAACTGCCTGTGCTTCCGGCTCGACGTCTCGCGCCCTGAAGACTGGAGCGATGCGCTGGCGCACTTCCACGCCCACACCGGCCGGCTGGATCTGCTGGTGAATAACGCCGGCATCATGCTGTCCGGCCCGTTCGAGCAGACCAGTGTGGCGCAGCACCTGCGCCAGATCGGCATCAATGTGCATGGCGTGCTGCTCGGCTGCCACGCCGCCCACCCCTATCTGCGCGATACCCCCAGTGCTCGCGTGATCAATCTGGCGTCGAGTGCTGCCTTCTACGGCCAGGCAGCACTGGCCAGCTATTCGGCCAGCAAGTTCTTCGTACGCGGCCTGACCGAATCCCTCAACATCGAATGGCAGGCTCAGGATATCCGCGTGATGGACCTGATGCCGCTGTTCGTGCAGACCGGCCTGCTGGATGGCAACCAGCCGCTCAGCCTGCGCCGTCTGGGCGTGCACCTGCAGCCGGAAGATGTGGCGCAAGTGCTCTGGCAGGCGGCGCAATGCCCGCGCTGGAGCCGGGTACATTGGCCGGTTGGCCTGCATGCGCGTATGCTGTATAAGGTGATGGCGTTCACGCCCGATTGGCTGAACCGTTTTATTGCCCGCCAGATAGCGACCTGAGGAGACACGATGCCCACCAGTACCCTGCCCAGCAGCGCCGCCAGCGAGCGCAACAAGGATCCGATCCTGGACGCCCTGCGTCCCCTGTTGCCTGAACAGGGCAAGGCACTGGAAATCGGCAGTGGTACCGGCCAGCATGCCGCCTACTTTGCCGCGGCACTACCCGGCTGGCTGTGGCAACCGAGCGACATGGACAAGGAGCTGTTCGAGGCGATTGCCGCACACGCCCGCCTGCAGGAGGCCGCCAACGTGCAGCCGGCGATCGAACTGGATGTGCGTACCAATCCCTGGCCCTTGCCGGCCAAGGCGCAATTCGACCTGATCTTCAGCGCCAACATGCTGCACATCGCCTCCTGGATCTGCTGTCCCGGCCTGATGCAGGGCGCAGCTCGCCACCTGACAGCGGATGGCCTGCTGGTCACCTATGGCCCCTACCTGGAACAGGATGTGCCCACCGCCCCCAGCAACCTGGCCTTTGATGCCGACCTGCGCCAGCGCAATGCCAGCTGGGGCATCCGTCAGCTCGCCGATGTAGAGAAGGAAGCCGGCCGCGCCGGCCTGCAGCTGCGCCAGCGTATCAGCCTGCCGGCCAACAATCTGCTGCTGGTGTTCAGCCGCTGAACTGATTTTCTCCAGCCCCAAGACAACAAGGGCGCCTGCAAGCAGGCGCCCTTGTCATGTCAGGCCGTGATCGTCGGCAGCGGCATCAGCTGACGCCGAGCTTGCGGTTGATGAACCACTGCTGCGCGATCGACAGGATGTTGTTCGTCAGCCAGTACAGCACCAGGCCGGCCGGGAAGAAGAAGAACATCACGCTGAACAGCAGCGGCATGGCCCACATCATCTTGGCCTGCATCGGGTCCGGCGGCGTCGGGTTCAGCCACACCTGCAGCAGGCTGGAGGCCGTCATCAGGATCGGCAGGATGAAGTACGGGTCCGGCGTGGACAGGTCCTTCACCCACAGGATCCAGGGCGCGCCACGCATCTCGATGCTGGACAGCAGCACCCAGTACAGCGCGATGAACACCGGGATCTGGACCAGGATCGGCAGGCAGCCGCCCAGCGGGTTGACCTTTTCCTCGCGGTAGATGCGCATCATCTCCTGCTGCATCTTCTGCGGCTCGTCCTTGTAGCGCGTGCGCAGTTCCTGCACCTTGGGGTTGATCGCCTTCATCTTGGCCATGCTGGCGTAGGCCTTGTGGTTCAGCCAGAAGAAGGCCGCCTTCAGCAGTACCACCAGTGCCACGATCGCCCAGCCCCAGTTGTGCAGGAAGCCGTACAGGAAAGTCAGCAGCCAGTACAGCGGGCGTGCCAGGATCGTCAGCCAGCCGTAGTCCTTGACCAGGTCAAAGTTGGGCGACAGCGCCTGCATGATCTTTTCTTCCTGCGGGCCCACGTACAGCGTGCTGCCCAGGGTCTTGCTGGTGCCCGGCGCCACTTCGCCGACATTGAACAGCTGGCCGGCCGCATACAGGTTCTCGGCCTTGCGCACGTAGTTCTCGCGCGCCGTGCCTTCCGGCGGCAGCCAGGCGCTGGCAAAGTAGTGCTGCACCATGGCCACGTAACCGTCCGGCGCATGCTTCTGGTAATCGGCCTTGCCCTTGTCGATGGACGAGAAATCGACCTTCTGGAACTTGCCTTCATCGCTGTAGAAGGCCGGACCGGTAAAGGTGGAGTAGAAGAAGTTGCCACCCGGGCCCTTGGAGCCGTCACGTACCAGCTGCTGGTAGAGCTGCGGCGCCACCGGTACGCTACCTGTGTTGATCACCTCGTGCTGCACGTCGATGGCGTAGCTGCCACGCTTGAAGCTGTAGGTCTTGGCCAGCTGCACGCCACCCTGCGGTGCCGATTCGAAGCGCACCACCAGCGTGTCCTGGCCGTCGGCCAGGCTGCGCTCGGGCGTGACCAGCGTCATCGGCGTCACGTGGCTGGGCAGCGTACCGCCGCTCAGGCCGCTTTGCACCATGTACTGGTAGGACTGGTTGTTCTGCAGCAGATGGATCGGCGTGCTGGTCGGATCGTTCGACAGCTCGGGGTACTTCAACAGCTGGGCACCGATCAGGGAACCACCATTGCTGTCAAAGGTCAGCTGGTAGACATCGGTCGTCATGTCGATGCGCTGGCCTGCCACGGCGCCGGCCGGAGCCGCAGCACCTGCTGCACCGGCAACCGCCGTGCCCGCAACAGCGGAGGCGCTGCCGGCAGGTGCCGAAGCGGTAGCCGCCGGCGGCGTGCTGGTCGGGAAGAACGTGGCCTTGCGGCCGTTGTGGATCTGCCACTGGTCCCAGAGCAGGATCAGCGAGAAGGCAAAGATGATCCACAGAATGGAGCGACGGATATCGTTCATCATGGGCGTGAGGGGGTTGAAGTCGGGCTGTCGCCGCGAGTGGGGGAAGGCGCAGTCCCGGCACCCGTGAAACGGGTGAACAGGCGCGGCGGCTGCTCGGGTACCGGATCGCATCCGCCCTGGCACCAGGGCTGGCAGCGCGCCAGGCGCGCCACCATCAGGTAGCTGCCAGCGGCCGCACCATGCCGTTCCAGCGCCTGCATGGCATACGCGGAACAGGTCGGCTCGAACCGGCAGCCATTGCCCAGCCAGGGGCTGAGCAGCAGACGGTAGGCCTTGATGCAGGAGATGAGGATGCGCTTCATGGTGTGCCCTGCATTGTGCCAGATGGATGTTGCAGTGCGTCAGATGGCGCAAGCGGCACGGCAGGCGGCTGCGCTAGCGGCTGCAGGCGTCGCCAGTCGGTACGCGCAAACAGCTGCTGCAGCTCGGCACGCACCGCCTGTTTCAGGGCGTCGGAGCTGGCGCTGATGAACTGGCGCCGGTCAAAGCCGGCGCGCAGGCGCAGTACGATGGCTGTATGCAGGGGCAGCTCAGACGCCAGTTCGGCCGTGATGGCACGCATCTGGCGCTTGATCAGGTTGCGCGTGACGGCGCGCTTGGCCCAGCGCTTGGGTACCAGCACCCCCATAGCGATAGCGCCGTCTGCGAACAGGCGGCGCTGACACGGCTGCGCGCCCTGCGGCGCAGTCCCGGAAGCGGGACGCCACTGCAAGGCGTGCAACACGAAATGGGGCGTGCGATACAGCACAGTTCCCTGCATCACGGCCTGGAACTGGGCCGGTTGGCGCAGGCGCTGCATGCGTGCCGGAGTGCTCATGGCCGCAGGCGGCTAGTGCCGGCCAGCGTCCGTGCAGACTCAGACGGCCAGGCGCTTGCGGCCCTTGGCGCGACGTGCGTTGATCACGGCACGGCCGCCCTTGGTCTTCATGCGAACCAGGAAGCCATGGGTACGGGCGCGGCGGGTCTTGGAAGGCTGGTAAGTGCGTTTCATGGGGAAAATCCTCAGGTCATGTAGTTATTAGCAAGGCCAGACGACACGCGCCCCGGAGCACCAGGACCCGGCCTGCAACCGCCACAATGGCAACTGCCCAGCCTCTGTTCTCCCGTAAAATTTCGGGAAAGCCTGTGATTATCACAAAAAATCCGCATCTGATCAATCACTTATCCCGGTATGGCGGTGCACCGGGGCGAAAAAACCACCCCGGATTGCCTGCCCCGGCCTAAAATGCTGCTTCCGCGGCACAGATCAGGCTCCGCCCTGCCCCCTGTGCGCTGTCAGGCCAGACACAATGGCCCGACGGCAGGCTCGCTCCCGCGCCCTGCCGTATCCAGGCATGATTCCCACAACAAGATTTGCTCATTTGCCATTCCGACATGTCTGCAGAAGCCCTTCCCTCCGCCGGAGAATCCACTGACGCTGCCCTGTGGCACGCCTGCATGGACGTGCTGGCCCAGGAAGTGCCGCCGCAACAGTTCAACACCTGGCTCAAGCCGCTGCTGGCGCGCCCTGACGCCAACGGCAACGGGCTGGTGATCGAGGTCGCCAACCGCTTCAAGCTGGACTGGATCCGCAGCCAGTTCCTGCAGCGCATGGAAGTGGTGCTGGAACAGCTGGCCGACCGCCCGGTGCCGATCGAACTGACGATCGCCGCCCGCGCCCCGCGCCCGGCGGTGGCACGCGCCGCCGTGATCCAGGCCGCACGCCAACAGCAGCAGGGAGCCGCGGGCCATGCCGCCCCGGCACCGGTGCCGGACCTGGCCGTATCGATTCCGGTACTGGCAGCCGACCAGCTACCGGTCAGCCATGCCCCGCAATACGACTCCCGCCTGGATCGTGACCGCACTTTCGACAACCTGGTCGAAGGCAGCGCCAACCGCATGGCGCGCACCGCCGCGCTGCACGTGGCGAGCCAGCCCGGCATCAAGTACAACCCGCTGTTCATCTATGGCGGCGTCGGCTTGGGCAAGACGCACCTGCTGCAGGCAGTAGGCAACCAGCTGCTGCAACAGGATCCACAGGCACGCGTGCTCTACATCCACGCCGAACAGTTCGTGAACGACGTGGTCGCCGCCTCGCGCCGCAACTCCTTCGACGAGTTCAAGTCGCGCTACCACTCGCTCGACCTGCTGTTGATCGACGACGTGCAGTTCTTCGCCGGCAAGGAAAAGACGCAAGAAGAATTCTTCAACGCCTTCGAGGCGCTGCTGTCCAAAAAGAGCCACATCGTGATGACCAGCGACACCTATCCCAAGGGCCTGGCCAACATCACGCAGCGCCTGGTGTCGCGTTTCGATTCCGGCCTGAGCGTGGCGATGGAGCCGCCGGGCCTGGAAATGCGCGTCGCCATCCTGATGAACAAGGCGCAGGCCGAGGGCCAGGAGCTGTCCGAGGACGTCGCCTTCTTCGTCGCCAAGAACGTGCGCGCCAACGTGCGCGAACTCGAAGGCGCGCTGCAGAACATCCTCGCCTACTCGCGTTTCAGCGGCCGCGCCATCGACATCCAGCTGGTGCGCGAAGCGCTGCGCGACCTGCTGTCGATCAAGAACCGCCAGATCAGCGTCGAGAACATCCAGAAGACGGTGGCCGACTTCTACAAGATCAAGATCGCCGACATGCACAGCAAGAAGCGGCCGGCGCATATCGCGCGTCCGCGCCAGATCGCCATGTACCTGGCCAAGGAGTTGACGCAGAAGAGTCTGCCCGAGATTGGCGACATGTTTGGCGGGCGCGACCACACCACCGTGCTGCACGCGGTGCGCAAGATCGCCAAGGAACGCAGCAACGACCAGGACCTGAACCAGCAGCTGCACGTGCTGGAGCAGACCATCAAGGGCTGATTCCCGGCCCTGCCGCAGCCGCCCTCAGTGGCCGCCGATATCGTGCGAGAGCTTGTGGTGGATGCGCCGCGTCAGCCACCAGACCAGCAGCAGCACGAAGGGAATCGACACGCCAGCCACGGTTTCCGGTTGCCAGGGCAGCAGTCCGGCTCCCTTGGCCGCCTTGGCGGCATACAGCACCAGGCTCACCATGTAATACGAGATCGCCGCGATCGACAGGCCTTCCACCGTGGTCTGCAAGCGCGTCTGCAGTTCCTGGCCACGCGTCAGCTTGTGCAGCAGCTGCTGGCTTTGCTGTTCGGCCGAGATATCGATGCGCGTGCGCAGCAGGCCGCTGCTGCGGCTGATGCGTTCGGACAGCATGCTCAGGCGCTCTTCGGACGCGGCCACGGTCGCCATGGCCGGCGAGGTGCGGCGCTGGATGAAATCGCGCATGCTTTGCGTGCCGCGGATCGGCTTTTCGCGCAGTTCATCCATGCGGGCGCGCACCAGCGCAAAGTAGGCGCGGCTGGCCGAATAGCGCCAGGCATGTTCGGCCGTGGCACGTTCCACGCTGGCAGCCAGCGCAATCAGCCGGTCCAGCAGTTCTTCCTCGATCGCCTCGTCCTGCTTCATCTGGCCGGTGATGGTGACCAGCTCCTGCTCGGCCTGGTGCAGAAACGGACCGAGCTGCTTGGCCGTGGGCAGGCCACGCAAGGCCATCAGGCGGTAGGTTTCCAGCTCCAGCAGGCGCAGCGCGATCCGGCCGGCGCGTTCGGCACTGGTGGCCTGCGGCGCCAGTACCAGCATGCGCTCGAACCCATCCGGCCCAATCTGGAAGTCACTCAGGCCCCAGGAATGGCCCTGCCCCAGCTGCGCGCCAAACAGGCGCACTGGCTGCTGCGGGTCGCCATGCATGGCGGCAAACCAGCGGCGTGCGCGCTCCATGCGATCCTCCGTCTGCGCCGGATCCAGCTCGTCGTGCAGCATCCAGAGGTCGATGGCGGCAATCGTCTGGCCCGGAATACCGGCCAGCCAGCGCCGGATTTCCGGATCGATACCTGGCGGCTGCGGATCCAGTCCGGCACAGCAACCGGCCGGCAGCGGCAACAACAGCACATAGCGCGTAAATTCGGTATGGCGCTCCCACTGCAGCACCTGGCTGGCCTGGCCGCTGCTGGCCGCCGACAGGCGCATGCGCGCAAAGCTGCTGGCCAGGTCGGCCTGCGTCAGGCCTGACTGGCCCGGCAGGGTCTGCAAGTGCGCCAGCTCCTGTTCGCGGCTGTTGTCGGCCGCATGCCGCACCGCCACATACAGCACACGGGCTGGCAGCGTGATCAGCGGCATCGGGCGCGCATGCACCTCGTCGTGCACGACACGGCGCAAGGCATCATCGGGGGGCGGGCGCAGCATGTCCATGGCAGGGATCAGGATGGTGGCGAGGGGAAAATCCATTCTAGCGCCTGTTGTCCCGAGGCATCATCCGCACCGGGCCTGTCCGCAAGACCCGCCGGCCACGCACGGAATTGGCCAGCACCGTCGCAGGCACCCCTTTACAATAGCCGCCATGCTCCAAGTCAAACACGATCTGCTCGCCGCACTCGCGGCCGAGCTGGAAAAACTCAGCCCCGGCGCCGGTGCGCGCGCCGCCTTCGAACTGCCCAAGCAGGCTGCCCATGGCGACTGGGCGACCAACGCCGCCATGCAACTGGCCAAGCCGCTCAAGCAGAACCCGCGTGCGCTGGGCGAACAGCTCAAGGCCGCGCTCGAGGCTCAACCGGCCTACCAGCAGTGGGTCGCCGCGATCGAGATTGCCGGCCCCGGCTTCCTCAACATCCGCCTCAAGCCCGAAGCCAAGCAGCAGGTGGTGCGCGAAGTGCTGGCCGCTGGCAGCGCCTTCGGCAGCCAGCCGGCCCGCGCCGACCAGGTGCTGGTCGAATTCGTCAGCGCCAACCCGACCGGCCCGCTGCACGTCGGGCACGGCCGCCAGGCCGCACTCGGCGATGCCATCTGCAACCTGCTCGCCAGCCAGGGCCTGCAGGTCACGCGCGAGTTCTACTACAACGATGCCGGCGTGCAGATCGACACCCTGACCAAGAGCACGCAGCTGCGCGCCAAGGGCTTCAAGCCAGGCGACGACTGCTGGCCGACCGATGCCGACAACCCGCTGGCGAAAAACTTCTACAACGGCGACTACATCCACGATATCGCCCAGGCCTTCCTGAACCGCGAGACGGTCAAGGCCGATGACCGCGAGTTCACCGCCAACGGCGATGTCGAGGACTACGACAACATCCGCCAGTTTGCCGTTGCCTACCTGCGCAACGAGCAGGACAAGGACCTGCAGGCCTTCCGCCTGCGCTTTGACAACTACTACCTGGAAAGCAGCCTGTATAGCAGCGGCCGCGTGGCCGATGCGGTGCAGAAACTGATCGACAACGGCCATACCTACGAGCAGGATGGCGCACTGTGGCTGCGCAGCACCGACTTTGGCGACGACAAGGACCGCGTCATGCGCAAGAGTGATGGCGGCTACACCTATTTCGTGCCGGACGTTGCCTACCACATCGCCAAGTACCAGCGTGGCTTCCACCAGGCGATCAACATCCAGGGCACCGACCACCACGGCACCATCGCGCGCGTGCGCGCCGGCCTGCAGGCCGCCAACGTCGGCATTCCCCAGGGCTTCCCCGATTACGTGCTGCACACCATGGTGCGCGTGGTGCGTGGCGGCGAAGAGGTCAAGATCAGCAAGCGCGCCGGCAGCTATGTCACGCTGCGCGACCTGATCGAATGGACCAGTGCCGATGCCGTGCGCTTCTTCCTGCTGTCGCGCAAGCCGGATACCGAGTACACCTTCGACATTGACCTGGCGCTGAGCAAGAACAACGAAAACCCGGTCTACTACGTGCAATACGCACACGCCCGCATCAGCTCGGTGCTGGCGCAATGGGGCGGCGATGTCGCCACGCTGGCCCAGGCCAACCTGGCCGCGCTGGATACACCGGCGGCACAGGCGCTGCTGGTCAAGCTGTCCCAGTATCCCGACATGCTGCGTGCGGCCGCGACCGATTTTGCCCCGCATGACGTGACTTTCTACCTGCGCGAACTGGCCTCCAGCTACCATAGCTACTATGATGCCGAACGCATCCTGGTAGATGACGAAGCCACCCGCACGGCGCGACTTGCGCTGGTTGCCGCCACGCGTCAGGTGCTGGCCAACGGACTGGCAATGCTGGGCGTGAGCGCCCCTGAAAAAATGTGAGCCCCAACGCATGACCAAGGCAGTACAACACCGCATCCCCTCCCGCCCCCTGCGCCGCGCCCAGCGTGGCATCGGCCTGGTCGGCTTTATCGTCGGCCTGGTGGTCGGCCTGGCCGTCGCCCTGGGTGTCGCCGTCTATGTCACCAAGGTGCCCTCGCCCTTCAGCGACAAGAGCTCGGTGCGCACCACTGAACAACAGGCCGCCGAAGAAGAGGCGCTGAAAAAGTGGGACCCGAACGCCGGCCTGCAGCCGGGCAAGACCAAGCCGGCACCGGCTGAAGAGCCTGCCACCACGCAGGAAGAACCTGACACGGCAGCGCCGCAGGATGAGCCCGCCACCCCCGACGAACCGCCGGCAGCCGAACCCGAGCCGCGTAGCGAGCTGAAGCCCGACAGCAGCACCCCGCCGGCCGTGCTGGGTGATCGCGACCAGGAACTGGAGCAGGCACGCAAGGAAGCCGAAGCCAAGCTGGCCGCCGACAAGGCACGCGAGCAGGCCCGCGCCAAGGCGCGTGCCGAAGCAGAGGCGAAAGCCAAGGCTGACGCGGAAGCCAAGGCCAAGACCGATGCCAAGGCAAAAGCAGACGCCGCTGCCAAGGCCAAGGCTGACGCAGCCGCCAAAGCCAAGGCCGATGCTGCGGCCAAGGCCAACCAGTCCAACGATCCGATCGGTGCCCTGGTGGAATCCCGCACCAAGCCGGCAGCCACTCCGGCTCCGGCTCCGGCCCCCAAGCCGGCCCCGGCTCCGACCGCCAGCAACGAGCCTTTCGTCTATTTCGTGCAGGCCGGCGCCTTCCGCAATGCCTCCGAAGCCGATGCCCAGAAGGCACGCCTGTCGCTGCTGGGCATGAACCCGCGCGTCACCGAGCGTGATCAGGCTGGCCGTCCGATCTACCGCGTCCGCCTTGGCCCCTACAACAGCAAGGCCGATGCCGACAGCGCGCGCAACCGCCTGGAGAACGCCGGCGTGACCGCCGCCCTGGTGCGCGTGCAACGCTGATCCGCCCAGGCTGTTACACCCCCATACACCGGCAGCGGCACTTTCCGGACGGGAACCGATCAGAATCCAGGTTCCCGCCCGACCGCTTCCGGGCAAGACCCACTGGAGACCACCTCATGCAACGTCGCGAATTCACGCTTGCCGGCATCGCCGGTGCCACTGCCGCCGCTACCGGCCTGGCCACCCTGTCGCTGCCGGCGCAAGCCCAATCGGCCAGCGATTACACCGCTGGCAAGGACTACATGGTGCTGCGCAAACCGGCAGCCACCAGTGCCCCGGCCGGCAAGGTCGAGGTGATCGAGTTCTTCGGCTACTGGTGCCCGCACTGCAACAGCTTTGATCCCGAATTCAACGCCTGGATGAAGTCGGCCCCCTCCTTCATCCACTTCCGCCGCGTACCGGTCGCCTTCCGCCCGGAAATGGCACCGATGCAGCGCCTGTTCTATGCGCTGGAAGCCGTCGGCATGGTCGGCCGCATGCACGGCAAGGTGTTTGAGGCCTATCACAAGCAGCGCATCAACCTGACTACCGATGCCGCCATCCTGCAATGGGCCGCGCAGCAGCCCGAACTGAAGGACGGCCGCTTTGCCCAGGCCTACCAGTCCTTCGGCATGTCGGCCAAGCTGAACCAGGCCAACCAGCTGGTCGAGGCCTATGCCATCGACGGCGTGCCTTCGCTGGGCGTGGCCGGCAAGTACTACCTGGACGGCCAGACCGCCAAGGGCCTGACGCGCGGCATCCAGATCGCCACCGCCCTGGCGACGCAGGAACGCCGCTGATTGCCTTCCACAGCCGGGCTTGCCCGGCCCGGTCCGCACCAGATTACAATCGGTGCAGACTTTCTGCCCGATGCCCATGACACTCCTCACCAGTTCCCGGCTTCTTTCCCTGGCTGCAGCCTGCCTGCTGGCCGCGCCCGTGCTGGTGCAGGCCGAAACCGCCGACCGCTACAAGCCGCTGAACGTGGAAGCGGACGCCATGCAGTACAACGATGCCAGCAAGACCACCACCTTCACCGGTCGCGTGGTGGCCACCAAGGGCACCATCGTGCTGCGTGCCGGTACCGTGCGCGTGCAGCAGGATGCCCAGGGCAACCAGACCGTCACCCTGCTGGCCGGTCCGGGCGAACAGGCCCTGCTGCGCCAGAAGCGCGATGGCCTGAACGAGTACATCGAAGCGCAGGCCAACGAGATGGTGCGCAATGACCGCACGCTGCAGACGCAGCTGATCGGCAATGCCCGCATCCGCCGCCTGGTCGGCTCCACCGTGGCCGACGAGGTCGTTGGCCACCGCATCACCTACAACGAGCTGAACGAGACCTATAGCGTGACTGGCGGCGCCTCCACGGCTACCGGTGCCGCCAATGCCGTTCCGGCAGGCCGCGTGCGTGCCACGATCGTGCCGCTGAACCAGTCCGGGAGCCGTCGATGAGCCAGGCTGCGGCAAGTGCCGAGACCAGCAAGTTGCAGGTACGCCAGCTGCAGAAGACCTATGGCAGGCGCAAGGTCGTGACCGATGTCTCGCTGGACGTGAGCACCGGTGAAGTGGTCGGCCTGCTCGGCCCCAATGGTGCCGGCAAGACCACCTCCTTCTACATGATCGTCGGCCTGATCCGTGCCGACGGCGGCCGCATCGCGATTGGCAACAAGCAGGTCGAGAACCTGCCGATCCACGAGCGCTCGCGCATGGGCCTGAGCTACCTGCCGCAGGAAGCCTCGATCTTCCGCAAGCTCAACGTCGAGGACAATATCCGCGCCGTGCTGCAGCTGCAGGAAGACGAGCGCGGCAAGCCGCTGGACCGCAACGAGGTCGAGCAGCGCCTCAACGCACTGCTGGCCGACCTGAACATCGAGCGCCTGCGCAAGTCGCCGGCACTGGCGCTGTCCGGTGGCGAACGCCGCCGCGTCGAGATTGCGCGCGCCCTGGCCACGCAGCCGCGCTTCATCCTGCTCGATGAGCCCTTTGCCGGCATCGACCCGATTGCCGTGCTCGACATCCAGCGCATCATCCGCTTCCTCAAGCAGCGCGGTCTGGGGGTGCTGATCACCGACCACAACGTGCGCGAAACGCTGGGTATCTGCGACCACGCCTACATCATCAGCGAAGGCCGCGTGTTGGCCTCTGGCACGCCCAGCGATATCGTCGCCGATCCCGATGTGCGCCGCGTCTATCTGGGCGAGAACTTCAGCATGTGATGCGCATTTGCTGACAACTGCCTTTATCTGCATGCTATCTGTCCTGTTATCCGTCACCTGCCTCGCGTCAGGTGACATCGCAGGCAGCCACCCGGAAGCCGGCTGATGAAAGCCGGTCTGCAACTCCGTATCAGCCAGAACCTGGCGCTGACGCCACAGCTGCAGCACGCGATCCGCTTGCTGCAGGCTTCGACCCAGGAGCTGCAGCAAGAGCTGGAGCAGATGCTGGCCGAGAATCCGTTTCTGGAGCAGGCCGAGGAGGATACCGGTACGGACGACCAAGCCGATCCGCCAGCAGCAGCCACCAGTCATGCGGAAGACGCAGCCGAACGCCTTGACCGCGACGAGGACTGGTCTGGGCGCGATGCCTGGGACGACTGGTCTTCAGGCGCCAACGAACGCGATAGCGCAGACAGCCACGCATCCAGCCAGGCCAGCGAAGAGCAGCTCCATACCCGCTGGGCCAGCCACCAGCCTGATGATGACGAGTCGCCCTGGTCCGGCAAGCCGCAGCCCGACAAGCTGAGCACCCACTTGCACCAGCAGGCGCTGGCCTTGCGGCTGGATGCCCTGGACCGCGCTGCCCTGTATGCGCTGGTCGAATCCTTGAATGAAGACGGCTATCTGGAAGACAGCCTGGACGAGCTGGCGCTCGCGCTGCAGCAGCAGATTCCGGACAGCCTGCTGGATAGCGACCAGGAAACCCTGCACGACCACTTGCGCATCGCACTGGGTCTGCTGCAGTCGATGGAACCGCCTGGCGTTGGCGCGCGCGACCTGGCCGAATGCCTGCGACTGCAGCTGCTGGCGCTACCCGCCAGCCAGACCGATGCCGCCACGCGCCAGATTGCACTGGACCTGTGCGCGCAACCGCTGGAACTGCTGGCGCGACGCGACCTGCGCACGCTGGCACGCCTGACCGGCCATGGCCAGCCTGCGCTGCGCCAGGCACTGCAGCTGATTGCCCGCCTCGAGCCCAAGCCAGGCCGCCGCTTTGCCACTGCCGAGCAACAAGTGGTGATTCCCGATGTTCTGGTGCTGCGCGCTCCGGCAGGCCAGCAGTCTCCCTGGCTGGTGCGGCTCAATCCAGCGGTGCTGCCGCGCGTGCAGGTACAGGACAGGTATGCGGGCGTGCTGCGCCAGTACCAGGGCGAAGCGGTGCAGGCACTGCAACAGCAGCTGCAGGAGGCGCGCTGGATGGTCAAGAGCATCCAGCAGCGCTTTGACACCATCCTGCGCGTCAGCCAGGCGATCGTGGAGCGCCAGCAACGCTTTTTCGAGCAAGGTGTGCTGGCCATGGAGCCGCTGGTGCTGCGCGAGATTGCCGAGGCGCTGGCGCTACACGAATCCACTGTCAGCCGCGCCACCAGCGCCAAGTACATGCAGACACCCTGGGGCACTTTCGAACTCAAGTATTTCTTTGGTTCCGGCATCGGCACCGATGACGGTCAGGCCACCAGCAGCACCGCCGTGCGCGCCCTGATCGGCCAGCTGATTGCCGATGAAGAGGTACGCAAGCCGCTCAGTGACCAGCGCCTGGTCGACCTGCTGGCGGAGCGCGGCATCCAGTGTGCCCGCCGCACCGTGGCCAAGTACCGTGAACAGCTCAAGCTGCCGCCGGCACATTTGCGCAAGTCGCTGGACTGAGCGCCAGAAACAGGCATGCCCGCACAAGGCGGGCATGATCCGATGGCCGTGCTGCCCCTGACAGGGCAGACAGGTGTTTCTTAGAACGGAATATCGTCGTCCATGTCACCAAAGCCACCGGCGTCGCTCATCGGCTGCGCGGCCGCGGGGGCAGCCGCCGCCGGTGCGGCTGCCGGAGCCGCCGGGCGTGCAGCCATCGGAGCCTGCTGACGCGGTGCCGCGGCACGACCACCGCCGTAACCGCCACCGTAGCCGCCCTCATCGTCACCATAGCCGCCGCCCTGGCCGCCCATGCCTTCACGCTTGCCCAGCATCTGCATCTGGTCTACGCGGATTTCAGTAGCGTAGCGATCCTGACCGGTGGCCTGGTCCTGCCACTTGCGCGTGCGGATGCTGCCTTCGACATAGATCTGGCTGCCCTTGCGCAGGTACTGGCCGACGATTTCGGCCAGACGGCCGTTGAACACCAGGCGGTGCCATTCGGTGTGCTCGCGCATTTCACCGGATTGCTTGTCCTTCCAGCGGTCGGAAGTGGCCAGCGTGACGTTGGCGACCTGGTCACCACTGGGGAAGGTACGGATTTCGGGGTCGCGGCCGAGGTTGCCGACGAGAATGACTTTGTTGACAGATGCCATGACGATGTCCTGGAGGCTTGGCCCTTGCCGGTGTAGCGAATGGTGACCAAGGGAGTTGGAGATAACCGGCGATGCCCCATGCCGGGACACGCCGGAGTGCATGATACCCCGGAGCCATGCTACAGGATAGTGGCACTATTATATAAGAAGAAAATACTATTTTCTACTGTTTTTTGCGTGTGCGCGTGCCGGCACCGGCATGTTCCAGGCGATCATCAGCCACAGCAGCATCAGGGCGATGCAAGCCAGCGTCACCGCTACCGGGCCGTCCTGCTTGAGCAGGAAACCACCCACCGCACCGCCGACAAACAGGCCGAGTGACTGCACCGTGTTGTACACGCCTAGCGCCATGCCGCGCAACTGCTCCGGTGCCTGGCGCGACACCAGGCTGGGCTGCGAGGCTTCGAGGATGTTGAAGCCGGTAAAGAACACCAGCAGCAGCACCGCCAGATGCCACAGTGCCGGCAGCTGCTCGCCTTGCAGCTGGTCATTGATCCACCACAGCGCCAGCTGCACCAGCAGGATCAGCACCATGGACAGCTGCAGCATCAGGCGCAGCTTGCCGGCACGCTCCATGCGGAACAGCAGCGCGCCCATCAGCACAAACGAGCCGAGTACCGCCGGCAGGTAGACCTGCCAGTGCTGCGGCTGCTCCAATCCGGCCTGTACCAGCAGCGCCGGTACCACCATCCACATCGCCAGCTGCACCGCATGCAGCACGAACACGCCGGCATTCAGGCGCAGCAGCGCCGGATGCTGCAGCGTCTGCCACAGGCTGCCGCGCGAGGGAGCTGCGCCCAGGCGCACCGGCTCGTCGGGCACCAGCAGATACAGGCCGGCAATGCCGAGCAGCGCCAGCACCGCCACCAGCCAGAACATGCCGGACAGGCCGATCCAGCCCGCCAGCAGCGGCGAAATCACCAGCGCCAGCGAAAACACCAGGCCAATGCTGCCGCCGATGATGGCCATCGCCTTGGTACGCACCTCGTCACGCGTGAGATCGGCCAGCAAGGCCGTGACCGCAGCCGATACCGCACCGGCGCCCTGCAGCGCCCGGCCGATCAGCAGGCCGTCAATGCTGGTGGCCAGCGCGGCCACCACGCAGCCCGCGGCAAACACCAGCATGCCCAGCGTGATCAGGCGCTTGCGGCCAAAGCGGTCGCTCGCCATGCCCAGCGGCAGGTGCAGCAATGCCTGCGTCAGGCCGTAGATACCCATGGCCAGGCCGATATTGGCTGCCGTGGCACCCTCGTAGCTGGCGGCCGCCAGCGGAAACACCGGCACCACCAAGAACAGGCCCAGCATGCGCAGGGCGAAGATCAGCGCCAGACCGAGGCTGGAGCGCCGCTCGCTGGCCGTCATCCGGCTGCTTTCTGCAACCGGGATGGAAGAAGTTGAAGTCACGACACGCTATCCTTGCTTGACCGGTGCACGCACTTGCTGCCGTGCACCAAACCGCCATTGTCCCGCAAATTGCCGCTGGCGGCTTGCGCTAGATCTCGACCTTGGAACCGAGTTCGACCACGGCATTGCTGGGCAGGCGCAGGAAGTCGGCCGCACCACTGGCGTTGTGGTGCATTTGCGCGAACAGCTTTTCGCGCCAGGGGGCCATGCCATCGCCCAGCGTCGGCACCACGCTGTCACGCGACAGGAAGTAGCTGGTCTGCATCGGATCCAGGCAGCAACCCTGCTGCTGCAGGGACTCCAGCGCCAGCGGCAGGTTCACCGCATCCATATAGCCATAGTGCACCACCACCTGCCAGCAGTCATGCCCCAGCGCCTGCATCTCCAGCCGCTGTTCGGGATCGACCCAGGGCACTTCGTGGCTGCGCACCGTGACAAACAGGTTCTGCCGATGCAGCACCTTGTTGTGCTTGAGGTTGTGCAGCAACGCATTCGGCACATGGCCGGCCTGCGCCGTCAGGAACACCGCCGTGCCATCCACGCGCGCTGGCGGTGCCTGGAATACCGATTCCAGAAAGCCGCCCAGTTCCAGCCCTTCGGACAGCAGCTTGCGGTTGAGCAGGTTGCGGCCATCGCGCCAGGTCAGCATCAGCATGAAGATGGAGCCGGCAATCACCAGCGGGAACCAGCCACCATGCACCAGCTTGAGCAGATTGGAGGCCCAGAAGGCGATATCGATGACGAAGAAGAAGCTGGTGGCACCCAGTGCCAGCAGCAGCGGCATGCGCCAGGCGTAACGGATGACGAAGAAGGTCAGCACGGTGGTGATCAGCATGTCGGTGGTGACGGCAATGCCATAGGCCGCCGCCAGGTTGGACGAGGAGCGGAACAGCGCCACCGCCAGCGCAATCATAACAAACAGGCCCCAGTTGACCAGCGGGATGTAGATCTGGCCGCTTTCGCGCGCGCTGGTATGCATCACCTGCAGCCGTGGCAGGTAGCCGAGCTGGATCACCTGCTTGGTGACGCTGAAGGCGCCGGAAATCAGCGCCTGCGAGGCGATCACGGCGGCACAGGTGGCCAGCACCACCAGCGGGATCAGCAGCCATTCGGGTGCCAGCATGAAGAACGGGTTTTGCACGGCGGCCGGGTTGTCAAGCAGCAGCGCGCCCTGGCCGAAGTAGTTGAGCGTGAGCGCCGGCATGGCAATGCTGAACCAGGCGATGCGGATCGGCCGCTTGCCGAAGTGGCCCATGTCGGCATAGAGCGCCTCGCCACCGGTGACGCACAGCACCACCGCCCCGAGGATGATGAAACTGGTGCCGGGGTTCTCCCAGATGAAGGCCCAGGCATAGTGCGGACTGATGGCGCGCAGGATTTCCGGGTGGTCGACGATGTGCAGCACGCCGAGCGCGGCAATCACCAGGAACCAGAACACCATCACCGGGCCAAAGAAGCGGCCGATGCCGGCGGTGCCGTATTTCTGCATGCTGAACAGCAGCAGCAGGATCAGCAGCGTGATCGGGATCACGTAGGTGCGGAAGCCGGACGACACCACTTCCAGGCCCTCGACGGCCGACAGCACGGAAATCGCCGGGGTGATGACGCCATCGCCATAGAACAGGCAGGTGCCAAAGACGCCGACCAGCAGCATCACGCGGCGCAACCGCGGCCGGTCCTGCACCGCCTGCGAGGCCAGCGTCAGCATGGCGATCAGGCCTCCTTCGCCATTGTTGTCGGCGCGCAGCACCAGTGTCACGTACTTGAGCGAGACGATGGTGGTCAGGGTCCAGAACAGGATGGAGAGCACGCCATAGACATTGGCGTAGGTGAAGGCGACATGGCCGGAGCCGAAGACTTCCTTGACCGCGTAGAGCACGCTGGTGCCGATGTCGCCATAGACGATGCCGATCGCGCCCAGGATCAGGGCGGGAAGCGAGGACTTGTGCGCAGAATGCTGATGCACGATCTAACAATCCGCCGGCCGGGGGCGCAGCAGTGAATGCCTCCAGTAATGGCTGGTGGTGTGCTGGGCCATGCTGTAACAGCATGCACACACCGTGGCGTATTCTGCATCAATTCTGCCTCTTGCAGTGCATCTGCTTCCAAAACGCAACAGGCTGCCGAAGCAGCCTGTGTCGTGATGCTGCCGTCAGGCAGCGTCAGGCGCGGCGCAACATCCGTGCCAGGAAAATCACCACGACCGCACCCACTGTGGCGGTGACGATGCTGCCGATGGCACCCGTAGCGCCCAGCCCCAGCAGGCCGAACAGGAAACCGCCGAGCAAGGCACCAACAATGCCGAGCCCGATATTGGCCAGCACGCCGTAGCCGCTGCCTTTCATGATGAGGCCGGCCAGCCAGCCGGCAATCAGGCCGATGATGAGCCAGTACAGAATCGACATATCACTTCTCCCTTGTGTTTGCAGGCGGGCCGCTTGGGCGACCCCGGATGTCTGCAGTATCCACGTGCAGCAGTGCCGACGCTGTAGGACAGGGGCGCAGGCCGCTGTCGCGCTCAGGCCGGCATGGCGTCGAGCAGGCGCTGGCGCGTGGCTTCGGCCTCGCGGCGCGCGGCGGCCGCGTAGTCATCGCCAGAGCTGGCGTAGAGGATGGCGCGCGAGGAGTTGACGATGGCAAAACCGCTGCTGCGGATGCTGCCGTCGGCAGCACGCGTACCGCGCCAGCCGGCCTGGATGGTGGCTGCGGCATCACCGCCCTGGGCTCCAACGCCGGGAATCAGCAGCGGCACGCTGGGCGCCAGCTCGCGCACGCGCGCCAGTTCCTGCGGGTAGGTCGCGCCCACCACCAGGCCGAGCTGGCCGTTCAGGTTCCACGGGCCTTGCGTCTGGCTGGCGATATGCTCGTACAGCAGCGGCTGGCCGACAACGTCGCGCAACGGCTGCGCCTGCAGGTCATTGCCGCCGGGGTTGGACGTGCGGCAGAGCAGGAAGGCGCCCTTGCCATGGCGGCGCAGATAGGGCTCGACCGAATCGAAACCCATGAAGGGCGACAGCGTGACGGCATCGCAGCCATAGCGCTCGAAGGCCTCGATCGCGTACTGCTCGGCGGTGCTGCCGATGTCGCCGCGCTTGCTGTCGAGGATGACCGGCACCTGGGGCGCCACGGCGCGGATGTGCTGCACCAGGCGTTCCAGCTGTTCCTCGGCGCGGTGCGCAGCAAAGTAGGCAATCTGCGGCTTGAAGGCGACCGCCAGATCCGCGGTGGCATCGATGATGGCAGCGCAGAAATCGTAGATGCGGCCGGCATCACCCTGCCAGGGTTGCGGGAAGCGCGCCGGGTCGGGATCCAGGCCGACGCACAGCTGGGACTGGTTGCGCTGCTCGGCAGCGGCAAGCATTTCGAGGAAGGTCATGACGGGATTCCGGAATCAGGAGAGGAAACAGGGCTGCGACGCTGCTGCAGCAGGTCGGCGGCCAGGCACAGGTCGGACCAGGCACGCGGCTTGGCTTCGGGGTGGCGCAGCAGGAAGTCGAGCGGGTAGCTGACCACCACGGGAATATCGGCCAGGACGGGCTGCAGGTCGGCGTCTTCGGGTGGCAAGTGGATGCGTGCCGGCTGGCCACGCAACTGGCCGAGCGGCTGTTCGCTGCGCAACAAGGCCCAGGCGGCGGCACGGCCCAGCGCCACGATCAGGTCCGGCTGGTACAGCGCGATGTCGCGGCGCAGCCAGGCCGAGCAATGGCCGACTTCGGCCGGGGTGGCGACGCGGCCTTCGGGCGCGCAGCGCGTGGCGTGCACGCGGCGCACCTGCGCGGCGGGCAGACGCAAGGCAGCCAGCATCTGTTGCAGCAGCTTGCCGGTATCGCCCTGGGCCGGCTGGCCGCTGGCGTTTTCAGCAGCGCCGGGGGCATCGATCACGAACAACCAGCGCGGGCCTTCCGCCGGGATCGGCGTGGCGTCCCAGACGCTGTGCTGGCGCGTGCGGTGCAATTCACAACCTTTGCAGCTGTCGGCGAGTTGCTGCAGTTGCGGCAGCGATTGGCCTTGCAGCAAGGGCAGTGGCTGCAGACCGGTATCGGTAGCGGCGAAGGCCGCAGGCGTGGCAACCGGCGCGGGCGGGCGCGGGCGGATCGGCTCGGGCACGGGAGCGGGCACCGGGGTCGGCACAGGCGCAACCACAGGCTCTGCTGCCGGCGCGATAGCATCGGCGACGGCAGCGACCGGTGCTGCGGCCTCGGGCAAGGGCAGCCAGACGCGCACGCCCATCTCGGCCAGCATGGCGCGCTGGCGGCGATCCAGCATCAGGGCCATGGCGGCAGGCCGCTGGCGTGGCGGCAGGAAGGGGAAACGGAGCGTGTTTGCATGAGAGTGCCTATTGTCGCAAAGAATCGCCACCCGGGCTGGGGGCGATTCCGGGGTGCTTCAATCCGGCAGCTGCAGGCACATCACGGTCGCAGCCTCGCGGCCGCCGCCTAGTGCCGGGTAGTAGTCCTTGCGCCGCCCCATCTCCACATAGCCCCAGCGCTCGTAGACCTGGCGCGCACGCGGGTTGCTGTCGCGCACTTCCAGCCAGATCTGGCGCGCGCCATGCAGCACCGCCCAGGTCTGCAGCTGGCGCAGCAGCAACTGGCCCCAGCCCTGCCCCTGCAGCCGCGGGTGCACCGCCACATTCAGCAAGTGCGCCTCTTCCACGCCCAGCAACGCGACAAAATAGCCCGCCAGCACTTCGCGATCACGCTCGGCGCGCAGGCGCAGCAGCTGCACCGTGTAGCGGCCGCTGCTGTCGTCCAGGATGCTGATGAAGTTCTGCCGCGACCAGGGCAAGGGGTAGGCGGCCTGTTCCAGCGCCAGGATCTCGTCCAGATGCGCACGGTGCGCCTGGGTGAAGCGCACGCCAGTCTGCGGTATGGCTTCGTGCTGCATCAGGCCTTGCCAGCTGCTGCCTTGGCGGCTTCGCGCTCGGCCGTGGTCTGTGCCACCTTGTTGCGCACGTAGCGCGGCAGTGCCAGCGCGGCATCCACGGCCTGGCCTTGTTGCAGCAAGGCCGGCGCCAGCCGCAGCATGGCATCGGCCACCGGCATGGCGTGCGCCACCTGCAAGGGCATGCGCTCGCCATAGACCGCTTGCACATTGCCGGCACACCGCGCATCGGCGGTCAAGCCGGGCACGGCCAGCAGGTCTTCCGGGCGTGCCAGCACGGCATCGTGCAGCGGCTCCCAGTGCGGTGCACCATCGGGCAGCGGCTGCCAGCGCCAGCCGGCCACGTAGATCTCGTCCATGCGCGCATCAAGCAGCGCCCAGACCGTGTCGCCCGGCTGCAGCGGATGGCGGCTACGGTAGTCTTCGGCCGTCACCATCAGGGTATCCAGCGGCAGCAGCGGCAGCTCCGCCCCCAGCGCCAGCCCCTGCGCCACCGAGCAGGCAGTACGCAGCCCGGTGAACGATCCCGGACCGGCGCCAAAGGCAATCGCGTCGAGTTGCGGCAGCGTCAGGCCGGCCTGCTGCAAGAGCTGCAGCAGCACCGGAATCAGCGTGGCAGACGATTGGGCCGATCCGGCGCCGGCATATTGCTGCAGCGCAGGCGGCTCGCCGGCGATGGCGCAACCAGCGGCCCACTCGCCTACGGCGATCGTCAGCTCGCTGGTGCCGGTATCCATGGCCAGCAGGTGCAGGGGGGCCGCCGCATCCCACTGGCGCAGGACGGGCAGCGTGGAGGCATCGGCAGGGGGTGAAACAGCGTCGCTCATGATGCCCCGCATTGTTCCACAGTCGCGTGGCGGCCATGGCATGATGCGGACAGATTCCCGGAGATTTCGCCTGCCATGTCCCAGCCTGTATCGACCCTCTCCCTGAAACAGCGCCTGCGCCGCTATCTGTCCGTGCTGTTGCCGCTGACGCTGCTGACACCGCTGCCTGTCTCGCAGGCGCAACCACTGGCGCTGCAGGCCCCGGCCCAGCCCTTGCCGGTCGAGGTAACGGCACCGCTGCAGCGCGTGGGCATGCCGCTATCGCAAGTAGCCCTGCTGGTGGCTCCGGCCGATGGCGGCCTGCCGCTGGTCAGCCACAACGTGACGCAGGCCATGAATCCGGCCTCGGTGATGAAGCTGGTCACCACCGGCATCGCGCTGGACCAGCTCGGCCCCGGCTTCCGCTGGAACACGCGCCTGTGGAGCGATGGCAGCGTGCGCCAGCAGGTGCTGCAGGGCAATCTGTATGTGCAAGGCAGCGGCGATCCCGGCCTGGTGCAGGAGCGGCTCTGGCTGCTGCTACGGGCGCTGCGCGAACGCGGCGTGCAGCGCATCAGCGGCGATCTGGTGCTGGACAACAGCGTGTTCCAGCTGCCCGCGCGTGATCCCGGCGCCTTCGATGGCGAGACGTTGCAGCCCTATAACGCGCAACCGGACGGCCTGCTGGTGAACTACAAGTCCTTTGTGCTGCAGCTCCAGCCCGATGCCAGCCAGAACATGGCCCAGCTGCGGCTGGATCCGCCGATGGCCGACAGCGGCATTCCGGCCAGCCTGCCGCTGGATGCCGGCAGCTGCAACGGCTGGATCGCCCAGCTGGAAGCACGCAGCCAGGCACAGCGCCAGATTGCACTACCCGCCAGCTACCCGGCCAGCTGTGGCGAGCAGCAATGGCTGGCGGCCTGGCCGCAGCCGCAAGAACAGGCCGGCAAGGCCATCCTCGGCATGTGGCAGAGCCTGGGTGGCCAGCTCGAAGGCCGGGTACGCTACGGCAGCACGCCGGCCGCCCTGCTGCGCGGCACGCCGCTGGCCAGCAGCGAGTCCGAGCCACTGCCCCAGGCGGTACGCAACATCAACAAGTTCAGCAACAACGTGATGGCCCAGCAGCTGTTCCTGACGCTGGGCGTGCAGCGCTATGGCCAGGGTCATTTTGCCGGCGCCCAGGCCGCGGTGCAGGACTGGTGGCAGCGCAAGCTCCGGCCTTATGCGCCGCCAACGCCGGTGAACGGCTCCGGCCTCTCGCGTGATGGTCGCATCACCGCGGCATCGCTTGGCGGTTTGCTGCAGTACATGTGGAGTTCGCCGATGATGCCGGATTTTGTCGCCTCCTTGCCGATGTATGGCATGGACGGCACGCTGCGTCGCCAGGCCACCGGCCTGCCCGGCCGCGCCCATCTGAAGACCGGCACCTTGCGCGATGCCAATGCGCTGGCCGGCTATGTCACTGGCCTGGATGGCCGCCGCTACGTGCTGGTGGCCATGGCCAATGGCGCCGAAGCCGGCCGCGCCCGTGACGCCTTCTACCAGCTGGTGGAATGGACCGCGATGCAACCGGGCACGCGCTGATGGCCGATCTCGGCACGCTGGCCGGTTATGCGGCCGCCACCCTGACCACCATCAGCTTTGTGCCGCAGGCATTGCACAGCTGGCGCACGCGCGACGTCGCCGGTATCTCGCTTGGCATGTACAGCCTGTTCACGCTGGGCGTGGCGCTCTGGCTGGCCTATGGCCTGTGGCTGCATTCCTGGCCGATGGTGATTGCCAACAGCATCACGCTGCTGCTGGCCAGCATGATCCTGGGCCTGAAAATCCGCTACCGGCACGGCAAGCCGCCGACATTCGGAGACAGATAAAGGAAATTACGCGCTTTTGCCGCGTATTGACTACAAGAAGGCCAACTCAAGCCGCTGCAGCGCGCTGCAGGCGATCGGCCACGCCAGCCCAGTCGGCATGCGCCGGCACCGCTTCGACCCAGATCTCGCGCACGCCCTGCGCATCAAAATCACGCAACTGGGCAAACAGCTGCTGCGCGGTAGCAGCGGCATCGTCCGGCATGGCGACCCGCTGCGCCATGCCCGGCAAGGTCGTACGGCTCCAGATAACGACATCTGACGGCAAGTTACCGTCTTTTGCACGCTCTTGCAGCAATTTTGTCGGCATCAGCACGACCCGCGCCTGCGGTGCATAGTGTGCCGTCAGCGTGCCCGAGGCGCGCGGCGCCGCCTGGCGCGTGGCGGCTTCGTGCGGCAGCAGCACGCGGATGCCGGTACGCGCCTCCACCATTTCCGGCGTGATGATGCCGGGGCGCAGCAGCACCGGCTGGCCGCGCGTGCAATCGATGATGGTGGATTCAATGCCAACCTGGCAGGCACCGCCATCAAGCACGGTCAGACTGTCGCCAAACTCCTGCTGCACATGGGCGGCGGTGGTCGGGCTGACACGGCCAAAGGTGTTGGCGCTGGGTGCAGCCACGCCCTTGACGCCCAGTGCCGCAGCAAGCTGCAGCACCGCATGCGCCACCGGGTGCGAAGGACAACGCAAGCCAACCGAATCCTGCCCACCGGCAGCCGCCTGCGCCATGCCATCGCGGCGCGGCACGATCACGGTGAGCGGCCCCGGCCAGAAGGCCTGCATCAGGCTGGCGGCATGGGTGGGTGCCTGTTCCAGAAAGTCTGGCGCCACAAAGGCTGCGGCGCTGGCCAGATCCGGCACATGCACGATCAGCGGGTGGCTGGCTGGGCGCTGCTTGGCGGCAAAAATGGCGGCCACGGCGGCATCGTCATCGGCGCGCGCCGCCAGGCCGTAGACAGTCTCGGTCGGCAGGCCGAGCAGCTGGCCATCAGCCAGCACCTGCGCGGCCTGCTGCAGCGCCTGCTGGCGCTCGTCAGCGGCGATGTCCGGGGTAGCTTTCAGCAGCATCTGGTATTTATCGTCTGCGAACTGCCGCCATCAGGCGGCAACTTGCAGGCGTTCGTAGGGCAGGCCCAGAATCTGCGCGACTTGCGCTGCCTTGTCCTGCAACATGTCCACGCTGGCGGCGGTGATGGTGACATGGCCCATCTTGCGGCCGCGCTTGACGTCCTGCTTGCCGTACAGGTGCAGGTGCACGCCGGGCAGGCGCTGGATTTCTTCCCAGGGCGGAATGCGCTGTTCACCAGCGGCATCGGACCAGACATCGCCCAGCAGGTTGAGCATGACCGAGGGGCTGTGGTGGCGCGGCTGTACCAGTGGCAGGTGCATGGTGGTGCGCAGCTGCAGCTCGAACTGGCTGTGCTCGCAGGCATCGATGGTGTAGTGGCCGCTGTTGTGCGGGCGCGGCGCCATCTCGTTCACCACCCAGCTGCCATCGGCCAGGATGAAGTATTCGACACAGAGCACGCCCACGTATTCCAGGCCGGCGGCGATGCGGCCGGTGGCCTCGACCAGCTGCTGCGCCAGGTGCTCTGGCACGGCCCCGGGGAAGGCATAAGTAGTGGCGAGGATACCGCCATGGTGCACGTTGCGCTGCGGCTGGAAATGCACCAATTGACCCTGCACGTCACGTGCCACGATCACCGAGCACTCCAGTGCCAGTTCGAGTTTTTTCTCGAGCACGCAAGGCACGCGACCCATCTCGACCCAGGCCTGCACCAGTCCGGCACGATCCTGCACCACCGACTGGCCCTTGCCGTCGTAGCCCATGCGCGCCGTCTTCAGGATAGCGGGAAACATGGCGTCGGTCACGTCCTGCAGCTCGGCGTCAGACGCGATGCTGGCAAACGGAGCGCAGCGCACGCCGCAGCGCGTGAAGTGCTCCTTCTCCTGCACGCGATCCTGGGCAATCGCCACGGCATGGGCCGGCGGCGATACCGGCTTGCGCTCGGCCAGCCAGGCCAGCGCGGCAGCCGGCACGTTCTCGAATTCGGTGGTGATGCCATCGCAGGCATCGGCCAGCTGCTGCCAGCCGGCGGCATCGTCATAGGCCGCCACGACCTGCTGCTGGCTGGCCTGGCCGGCCGGGCCATCGGCCTGCGGGTCCAGCACCACGGTGTCATAGCCCATGGCCTGCGCTGCGTGCACCAGCATGCGTCCCAGCTGACCGCCACCCAGCACGCCCAGCGTGGTGTGCAGGCTGTCGGTATCGCTGTCAGCGCGCACGGTCTGTACCATGCCTGCGTCCTGTTCGCTCATCAGACCGTGCCTTTCTGCTGGTTGACCGGCAGCGCCATGGCGCGTGCGGCTTCGGTCTGGCGCTGGCGGAAATCATCCAGCTTCTGGCGCAGCGCCGGATCGTGATTCGCCAGCAGCGCCACGGCAAACAGCGCGGCGTTGGCAGCACCGGCCTGGCCGATGGCAAAGGTGGCGACCGGCACGCCCTTGGGCATCTGCACGATGCTGTGCAGGGAATCCACGCCCTGCAGGTGGCGCGAGGCCACCGGCACGCCGAGCACCGGCACGGTCGTCTTGGCAGCCACCATGCCCGGCAGGTGCGCCGCACCGCCGGCACCGGCGATGATGGCCTGCAGGCCGCGTTCGGCAGCCGTTTCGGCATAGGCAAACATGTCATCGGGCATGCGGTGGGCGGATACCACGCGCGCTTCAAAAGCAACGCCGAATCCCTGCAGGATCTCGACGGCATGCTGCATGGTGTCCCAGTCGGAATTGGATCCCATGATGACGCCTACTTGCACCTGGCTCATTGGCTGACTCCTGTTGTCTGGATGGTTGCGGATGTGCAGAAACACGAAAAGCCGGTTGCCCTGACGACCACCGGCTGGCACGGCTTGAAATACCGGCCACACATCCCACATGAATAAAACGTGCCTGCAATAGGCCACAATCCCTCTATTGTAAGGTTGGGCACCCTGTCCAGCCAAGCCCCCTCCCCAGCCCTTTCGCCACACCATGATCGATATCACCACCGAAAACTTTGAATCCGACGTCATCGTCGCCTCGCAAACCACCCCCGTGCTGATCGATTTCTGGGCACCCTGGTGTGGCCCTTGCAAGCAGCTGATGCCGGTGCTGGAAAAGCTGGAGACCGATTACGCCGGCCGCTTCACCCTGGCCAAGATCAACGTCGATGACGAGCAGCAGATTGCCGGCATGTTTGGCGTGCGCAGCGTGCCCACGGTGATCCTGATGGTCAACGGCCAGCCGGTCGACGGCTTTGCCGGCGCCCAGCCCGAAGGCCAGATCCGCGCCCTGCTCGACAAGCACCTGCCGGCCCCGGAAGAAGTCGCGGCCCAGCAGGAAGAAGACGAAGCCCAGGCTGCGCTGCAGGCCGGCGATACCGATACCGCCCTGGAAAAGCTGCAGCACGCCGTCGCCACCGACCCGGCGAATGACGATGCGCGCTTCGACTACATCAAGCTGCTGCTGCAGCTGGATCGCCTGGACGATGCCAAGGTCGCCTTTGCCCCGGTGATTGCCAAGGCGGCCAGCGTGCAGCGCCTGGGCAGCCTGCAGCAATGGATGGATGCGCTGGACGCCAGCGAGAGCGGCGAAGATCTGGCCGCGCTGGATGCCCGCATCGCCGCCAACAAGCGTGATTTTGACGCCCGCTTCGCGCGTGCCCAGCGCCTGATGGCCAGCCAGCAGTGGACCGATGCCATGGATGAACTGCTCGAGATCCTGATGCGCGACAAGACCTGGAACGACGGCCAGGCGCGCAAGAGCTATATCGCCATCCTGGACATCATCGAACCGCCGGCCGTGGCCGTGGCCGAAGGCCAGATCCCGCCCGAAGACCCGACCGTGGCCACCTACCGCCGTCGCCTGAGCAGCGTGATCCTGAGCTGATCGCCCCTATCCGATGACCAAAGGCGCCTGATGGGCGCCTTTTGCATGCAGAAGCCGGGTTTTACTGCCGTACGCGGATCAGCTTGCCGTCCGGGTTGTCGGTGACCACGTAGAGCCAGCCGTCCGGTCCCTGCTTCACGTCGCGGATACGGTGGCCGACCTTGTCGAGCAGCTTGTGCTCGGCCACCACCTTGCCGTTCTTCAGCTCCAGCCGAGCCAGATACTGGAACTTGAGGGCGCCCACCATCAGGTTGCCCTTCCAGCCCGGATAGCGCTCGCTGGTGACAAAAGCCATGCCGGATGGAGCGATGGACGGATCCCAGAAGTGCAGCGGCTCTTCAACGCCGGGCAGGCTGGGCTTGCCGGTGCCGATCGGGCCGCCACCGTAATCGACACCCTTGCTGGTTTCCGGCCAGCCGTAGTTCTTGCCCGGCCTGGGCAGGTTGATCTCGTCGCCGCCCTGCGCGCCATGCTCGTGGATCCAGTACGTGCCATCGGGTGCCAGCGTGGCGCCCTGCGGGTTGCGGTGGCCATAGCTCCAGATTTCGGGCAAGGCATCGCGCCGGCCAAAGAAGGGATTGTCACGCGGCACCGAGCCATCCTTGCCCACGCGAACCACCTTGCCGTGGTGGTTGCCCAGCCGCTGCGCATCATGGCGCTGGCTGTAGCGATCACCCAGCGTCAGGAACAGCGTGCCGTCGGGCTTGCCAGCCACCGTGCGCTCGACAATGCGGCAGCCGAAATGCAGGCTGCTGCGCACCTTGGGCTTTTGACTGAAGATCACCTTCACGTCCTGCAGGCTGCGGTTGTCGGCCGACAGGCGTGCACGCGCCAGCGCGGTGCTGTTGCCACCATTGTCACCGGCTTCGGAAAAGCAGAAGTACAGCGTGCGGTTGCTGGCAAAGCCGCTGTCGGTGATGACGTCCAGCAGGCCGCCCTGGCCGGCATCGACCACGCGCGGCACGCCGGTCACTGGCGCTCCGATGCGGCCATCGGGCTCGATCACGCGCAGCCGGCCGGGTTTTTCCGTCACCAGGAATCGGCCACCAGGCAGAAAGGCTACCGCCCAGGGACGTTCCAGGCCACTGGCAATGGTCTGGCCAGTAGCCGCTTGCGCCAGCAACTGCGGGCTGCTAGCCAGCAGCGCCGCCGCCAGTGCGGCGGAACGCCAGGGAGTCAGATGATGTGGCATGGGCGATCTCCGTCAGGACACTACCGGAGCCGCCACGGGGTCAGCCCTGGTAATTGGGGTAATCGGTATAGCCTTCGCGGCCGCCACCGTAATAGGTGCGGCGATCCGGCTGCTCCAGCGGCCAGCCATGCTGCAGGCGCTGCACCAGATCCGGGTTGGGGATGAAGGGCTGACCAAAGCCTACCAAATCGACCAGCCCCTGCTGCAACAAATGGTTGCCCACCTCCAGCGTCATGGCACCAGCCACGATGATGGCGCCGCGCGGGAAGGCCTCGCGCACCTTGCGCAGAAAGGCTTCGTTCTGGCCCTCGGCATCGGGACGGCCCTGGCCATTGCTTTGGTCCATCAGGTGCACATAGGCCAGCTCGCGCTCGTCCAGCTTGCGGATCAGCTGCAGGTAAGTCTCCTCGAGCTGGGCGTAATCGGGCATGTCATTGAAGCGGCCCCAGGGTGACAGGCGCACGCCGACCTTGCCCGGTGCCGTGGCAGCCACCACGTTGTCCACCACTTCCAGCACGAAGCGCAGGCGATCGTCCATGGTCTGGGCGCCGTACTGGTCGGTGCGGTCATTCACCAGCGGGTTCATGAACTGCTCCAGCAGATAGCCGTTGGCGCCGTGGATTTCCACGCCGTCAAAACCGGCGCGGATAGCGCGGCCAGCGGCCTTGCCGAAATCGAAGGCGGTCTCGCGCACCTCGTCGGTCGTCATCGCATGCGGCTCGGTGGCCTGCACAAAACCGGGCTTGCCATTCAGGTCATAGGCAAACACCTTGGTGTCGGCCGTGCGGGCGGTGGAGCTGTGCGGCTTGCGGCCGTGCAGCAGGTTCTGGTGCGAGGCGCGGCCCACATGCCAGAGCTGGGCGAAGATGGCGCCGCCCTCCTCATGCACGGCTTGCGTGACATGGCTCCAGCCCTCCTGCTGTTCGGGCGTGTACAGGCCCGGCACGTACAGGTTGCCATTGGCCATTTCCGATACCGGCACGCCTTCGCTCACGATCAGGCCGGCACTGGCGCGCTGGCGGTAATAGAGCGCGGTCAGGTCATTCGGCACGGCATCCGGGTTGCGCGCACGGGTCATCGGGGCCATGACGATACGGTTGCGCAGCGGCAGGCCAGACAGCGTGTAGGCATCGAACAACTGGGGCATGAAAATCTCCTGGGATCTAACGGGAATCAGGGGGCATCATGACAGATATTGCCTGACCCCACATGACAAGGGCTCCCGCCGGAGCAGGGAGCCCTGGGAGACGATCAGCGCTACCGACTTACAGGCGCGCGCACTGGTCTTCCTTGTTGCCGTCAACGCGGTTGTTGCCACCGGTCGGGCGCTGGCTGTTGCCCTTGCACTGCAGGTTGCCATCCACGCGGTTGCCCTGCACCGCGATGCTGCCACGGTTGCCCATCAGCTGGATGTCGCCATCGACCCGATTGCCGCGCAGGCTGATGCGGCGGCCCTTGTCGAGCTGGATATTGCCGTCGATCGTGCTGTTGCGCACCGTCACCGAGGCCGCACCCTGGGACTGGATGTTGCCGTCGATGCGGCTGTTGGACACCACGCAGCTGGCACCGCGCGGCACCTTGATATCGCCGTCAATGGTCTGGTTGCTGATGGTGCCGCGACAGATGCGGTCATCGGCATGGGCAACGCCGGTGGTCGCCAGCAGGGTGGTGGCCAGCACGGCCAGGGGAACGAAACGGCTTGCAATCGACATGGGAATCTCCTGGTTGGGATCACGGGCGTCGGCCTGCAGCAGGCGGCCCGGAAAGCCGGAATGGCTCCCTGATGGATGTGGCCAGCAGGCGCAAAGTTCCGGCTTGCGGCTGCCAAGTGGTAACAGGACATGCCAGCGTCCGCGCAACGCACAGGGGAAATCCCTTATATTCCAAAGTCATATTCAAACAATATCTTTATATGATTTAAATGGCATATAAAGCCATGGATTTGCTAGAATCGTCCTCCTTGACAGGGAGGCCGCTACCCGCGGCACAGACAGATGATAGAACTCGACTCGGTTTTCAAGCGTTACCCCGCCCCACACGGGTCTGGCTGGTTTGACGCGGTACACCCCACTTCGCTGCACATCCGCGCGGGTGAAATCTTTGGCCTGATCGGCCATTCCGGCGCTGGCAAATCGACCCTGCTGCGCCTGCTCAACCTGCTGGAGCGGCCGGATGGCGGCTCGGTGCGCATCGGCGAGCAGACCCTGACCACGCTGGATGCGGCCGGCCTGCGCCAGGCGCGCCAGCACATGGGCATGGTGTTCCAGCAATTCAACCTGATGGCCAACCGCACCGTCGCCGGCAACGTGGCCTTTCCGCTGCAGATTGCCGGCTGGAGCAAGGCCGATATCGACAAGCGCGTGGCCGAATGCCTGGAGGTAGTGGACCTGGCGCACCGCGCGCAGCACTACCCGGCGCAGCTGTCCGGCGGCCAGAAGCAGCGTGTCGGCATCGCACGGGCGCTGGCGCCCAACCCCAAGGTGATCCTGGCTGACGAACCGACTTCGGCGCTGGATCCGCAGACCACGCGCGCGGTACTGGACTGCCTGCAATCGATCAACCAGCGCTTTGGCGTGACCATCGTCATCGTCACGCACGAGATGCGCGTGGTGCGCCAGCTGTGCCACCGCGCCGCCGTGATGGACCAGGGCCGCGTGGTCGAGATCGCCGACGTACGCGATGGCGAGTTCCGCATGCAATCGCCGCAGGCACTGGCGCTGCTGGCAGAGGAGGCTTGATCATGGACGATTTCAGCAACAACGAAGAAACCTTCAGCTGGGCTGCCGCCTGGGAGCACCTGGCCGGCATGCAGGATGAAATCATCCAGGCTGCCATCGAAACCGCCATCATGCTCGGCATCGGCCTGACCGCCGCGGTGCTGATCGGCCTGCCGCTGGGCATCCTGCTCTACCTCACCGGCAAGGGCCAGATGTACGAAAACCGCGTGCTCGGCGGCGCGCTGAGCTGGCTGGTCAACCTGGTGCGTTCCTTCCCCTTCATCATCCTGATGGTGGTGCTGAGCGGCTTCACGCGCTGGGTTGCAGGCACCTCGATCGGCCCGCTGGCGGCCGCCGTGCCGCTGTCCTTTGCCGCGATTCCCTACTTTGCGCGCCTGGCCGAAACCTCCCTGCGCGAGATTCCGCGCGGCGTGCTCGAAGCCGCCCAGGCCATGGGCGCGAGCCCGCTGCAGATCATCGTCAAGGTGCTGCTGGTCGAGGCACGCTCCGGCCTGGTTGCCGGCTTCACCATCCTGACGATCAGCTTCCTGAGCTATTCCGCCGTGGCCGGCGTGGTTGGCGGTGGCGGTATCGGTGACCTGGCGATCCGTTACGGCTACCAGCGTTACGACACCGTGGTGCTGGTCGCCATGTCGCTGCTGCTGATCCTGATCGTGCAAGTGATCCAGGTGTCCGGCAACCTGATCGCGGCGCGCCTGGACAAGCGCTGATTCCCATCCCATTTTTTACAGGAAACCAACCCATGAACATCCGTACCCTGCTCAAGGCCTCGCTGGCCACCGCCCTGTTCGCCACCCTGGGTGGCCATGCCCTGGCCGCTGATCCGGCGAAAAAGGAAATCGTCATTGGCACCACCGTCGGCGACTTTGGTGACCAGGTCAAGGAAAGCATCCGCCCGATCCTGGAAAAGAAGGGCTACAAGGTCAAGCTGGTCGAATTTACCGATTACATCCGCCCTAACCTGGCACTGCAGGAAGGCTCGCTGGACGTCAACGTGTTCCAGCACCAGCCCTATCTGAACCAGTTCCGCGCCCAGCACAAGCTGACGCTGACCTCGGTATTCGTGGTGCCGACCGCGCCGATGAACCTGTACGCCGGCAAGAGCAAGCGCCTGGAAGACGTGAAGAACGGCAGCACCGTGAGCGTGCCGAACGACCCGACCAACCTGGCGCGCGCGCTGGTGGTGCTGCGTGACCTGGGCTGGATCACGCTCAAGCCCGGCATCAAGACCACCACCGCGTCCGAGCGCGACATTGCCAGCAACAAGTACAACATCGTGCTCAAGCCGCTGGAAGCCGCGCAGCTGCCGCGTTCGCGCGCCGATGTGGACTTTGCCATCGTCAACGGCAACTACGCCGTCAGCAGCGGCATGAACCTGAAGGACGGCCTGTTCCAGGAACGCAGCAAGGCCTATCTGAACGTGGGCGTGTTCCAGAACAAGAGCCTGAATACGCAGTGGGCACAGGACGTCATCGCCGCCTACCGTTCGCCCGAGTTCAAGGCCTACGCGCTGAAGCGCTTCCCCGGCTACAACTACCCGGCAGGCTGGGTCAAGTAAGTCCAACCCCATCCTGAAAAACAAGAAACTGAAGGAGACATCATGACACTGCGAGATTTGCTCAAGGCCAGCGTGGCCGCTACCCTGCTGGCCGCACTGGGCCAGCCGGCCCTGGCCGCTGATCCGGCGAAAAAGGAAATCGTCATCGGCACCACCGTGGGTGATTACGGCGACCAGGTGAAAGAAGGTATCCGCCCGATCCTGGAAAAGAAGGGCTACAAGGTCAAGCTGGTCGAATTTACCGACTACGTCCGCCCGAACCTGGCGCTGCAGGAAGGTGCGCTGGATGTCAACGTGTTCCAGCACCACCCCTACCTGAGCAAGTTCCGCGCCCAGCACAAGTTGACGCTGACCTCGGTATTCCACGTCCCGACTGCGCCCATGAACCTGTACGCAGGCAGGAACAAGCAGCTGCAAGACGTCAAGTCTGGCAGCATCGTGAGCGTACCGAACGATCCGACCAACCTGGCGCGCGCCCTGGTGCTGCTGCGCGATCTGGGTTGGGTGACGCTCAAGCCTGGCATCAACCCCGTCACGGCCTCCGAACGCGACATTGCCAGCAACAAGCACAACATCGTGCTCAAGCCACTGGAGGCAGCCCAGTTGCCGCGCTCCCGTTCCGATGTCGACTTTGCCATTGTCAATGGCAACTACGCGGTCAGCAGCGGCATGAAGCTCAGCGACAGCCTGTTCCAGGAGAAAAGCAAGGCGTATGTCAATATCGGCGCGATCCGCAATGACAACCTGGACACGCAGTGGGCCAAGGACGTCATCGCCGCCTACCGCTCGCCCGAGTTCAAGGCCTACGCGCTGAAGCGCTTCCCTGGCTACAACTACCCCCCGGGCTGGAACAACAAGTAAGCTGTACCCCCACAACGCAACATGCCACCCTTGGGTGGCATGTCTGTTTCTGCGGCAAAGGACGCTTACTGCATCAGCTTCTGCAACGCCTCCCGGTACTTGGCGGTCGTACCGTCAATCACCTCCTGCGGCAGCTGCGGCGCCGGAGCCACCTTGCCCCATGGCTTGCCATCCACCGTGGCGGTGTCCAGCCAGTCGCGCAGGAACTGCTTGTCGTAGCTCGGCGGGTTCTGGCCAGCCTCGAACGCGGCCTGGTAGCCGTCCTGCGGCCAGTAGCGCGAGCTGTCGGGCGTCAGCACCTCGTCCATCAGCGTCAGCGTGCCGTCGGCATCCAGGCCAAACTCGAACTTGGTATCGGCAATGATGATGCCCTTGGTCAGGGCGTAATCGGCTGCGGCCTGGTACAGCGCGATGCTGATATCCCGCATCTGTGCCGCCAGCTCCTTGCCGATGGTGGCTTCGACCTGCTCGAAGCTGATGTTCTCGTCATGTTCGCCGACTTCTGCCTTGGCCGCCGGCGTAAAGATCGGCTCGGGCAGCTTGCTGGCATTCTGCAGGCCCTCGGGCAGCGGCACGCCGCAGACGCTGCGGCTCTGCTGGTATTCCTGCCAGCCACTGCCGGCCAGGTAGCCGCGCACCACCGCCTCGACCGGCAGCGGCTTCAGGCGCTTGACCAGCATGCTGCGGCCCTGCACCTGCGGCACTTCGGCGGCGCTGACCACGCTCTCGGGGGCATCGCCGGTCAGATGATTGGGCACGATGCCCTTGAGCTTGTCAAACCAGAACAGCGCCATCTGCGTCAGCAGCGCACCCTTGCCCGGAATCGGCTCACCCATGATGACGTCGAACGCGCTGATGCGGTCGCTGGCCACCATCAGGATGCGGTCATCGCCCACGGCGTAGTTGTCGCGCACCTTGCCGCGCGCCAGCAGCGGCAGGGACTGGAGGGAAGAGGTATGCAGGGCGTCGGGTTGGCTCATGGTTCAGGCAGTAAAAAGGACATGCGCCCCAGCGGGGCGGATGTCCTATTATCCCTGATGCGCGCTCGGCTGGCGCAGCATCAGGCCTTGTCGGAACCGCCCAGTACCTGGCCTTCAACACGCTCCCAGGCGGCACGGCTGGCATCACTAGCCTGCTCCCAGCTCAGGCGCGATCCGGCCTTGAGCTGCTCCCAGTCGGTGCGCAAGGAGTTTTCAGCCTCGGCCCAGGTCTGGCCTTCATAGCGACGGCGTCCCTGGTAGCCCAGACGGTAGGCCGGCGCAAAGTCATCGTCGTAGTTGTAGTCGTTCACATAGTGTGGCTGCTGCTGGTAGTTGTCCTTCCAGTAGCTGTAGTCGGGGTCGGTGGCATCGACGGCGGCATAGGCACCCACGGCGCCGGCCACAGCACCAATCACGCCGCCTACCAGCGCCCCCACCGGGCCGCCCACGGCAGTACCGATGGCAACGCCGCCCGCCGCACCAGCCACGGCGCCGCCGCCTGCGGCCACGCCGGACACTTCTCGCTTGGCTTCCTCCGGGGTAATCGCCTCCTGGGCGATCGGACGCGGGTCCTGGGAAGGCTGGCCGATATCGCTATTGCTCATGATGTTCTCCTCGCTAGGTGGAATCGGAATCCACAACCGGCTGGTCATGGGGAAACTTGCTGATTCCAGTGTGCGTGCAGACGCATCCCCGGCCTGCCATCCGATGCCGACGATGCCTGTCAGCCAATTCCTATAGCGGGCGGGCAGCAAAAAGCCCGCGCCAGCTGCCATCTGTGCATCCACAGGGGCAGCCATACGCGGGCTGGAGCGATACCGGCAGTCTGGTCCTGCCGGTCAGCCGTCGATCAGTTGACCTTCTGCTTCAGGTCACCCTTGGCATACATCTCGGCCATCACGAACAGCGGGATGCCCTTGATCTTGGCGCCCTGGCCTTCGCAACCGAATTCCAGGTAGCGCTGCTTGCAGATCGCCTTGGCCGCTTCGCGCGCCGGCTTCATCCATTCGCGCATGTCGAACTTGGAGGGATTCTCGTGCATGAACTTGCGCACGGCACCGGTCATCGCCATGCGGATGTCGGTGTCGATGTTGATCTTGCGCACGCCGTACTTGATCGCTTCCTGGATTTCCTTGACCGGCACGCCGTAGGTCTGCTTCATGTCACCA
Organism: Brachymonas sp. J145; assembly: GCF_036312245.1. NCBI lineage: Bacteria > Pseudomonadati > Pseudomonadota > Betaproteobacteria > Burkholderiales > Comamonadaceae > Allobrachymonas > Brachymonas sp. J145. The sequence continues at coordinate 435,209 of NZ_JAZDCI010000001.1, forward strand.
CCGTACTGGTTGATGATGTCCAGCAGGTCTTGCGGCACGCTGGAGGAACCGTGCATCACCAGGTGGGTGTTGGGGATGCGCGCGTTGATTTCCTTCACGCGGCTGATGGCCAGCACGTCGCCGGTGGGCGGGCGGGTGAACTTGTAGGCACCGTGGCTGGTACCGATGGCGATGGCCAGCGCGTCCAGCTGCGTGGCCTGCACGAACTGGGCGGCTTCTTCCGGGTCGGTCAGCATCTGGCTGTGCTCCAGCTTGCCAACGGCGCCCACGCCATCTTCCTCGCCGGCTTCACCGGTTTCCAGGCTGCCCAGGCAGCCCAGCTCGCCCTCGACGGTGGCGCCAATCTTGTGCGCCATTTCCACGACCTGCCTGGTCACGGAGACGTTGTAATCGAAATCGGCCGGCGTCTTGCCGTCGTCACGCAGGGAACCGTCCATCATCACGGAGCCAAAGCCCAGATCCAGCGCGCCCTGGCAGATCGCCGGGCTGGTGCCGTGGTCCTGGTGCATCACCAGCGGGATGTGCGGGTAGGCTTCGGCAGCGGCCTGGATCAGGTACTTGATGAAGTGCTCGCCTGCGTACTTGCGCGCGCCGGCGCTGGCCTGCAGGATCACCGGGGCACCCACTTCGTCGGCAGCCGACATCACGGCCTGCACCTGCTCCAGGTTGTTGACGTTAAAGGCCGGAATGCCGTAGCCGTTTTCGGCAGCATGGTCCAGCAGTTCGCGCATCGATACGAGTGCCATGGGATGATTCCTTAGAAGTTGAAAACCGGAAGCAGGCTGGCGCAGGGCAAGCCCGCCCTGCACGCGGCAGGGAATCCGCCCATTTTACCCAAGCCCTGCCCGCAAGGCCAGCCAACAACCCCTTACTGCACGCGGCAGACCTGCAGCATGTTGGTACCGCCCGGCGTGCCCATCGGCTCGCCGCAGGTGAGCACATAGGTATCGCCCTGCTGCACCACGCCCTCGCGCAGCAGATGCGTCTCGACCTCGCGCAGCACGGTATCGCGTACCAGGTGCGTCTCCGTCAGCAGCGCATGCACGTTGCGGAACAGGGCCATGCGCCGCTGCGAGGCCTGGCGCGAGGTCATGGCATAGATCGGCGTGCGCACGCGGTAGCGGCTCATCCACAGTGCCGTGGAGCCGGATTCGGTCAGCGCCACCAGCGCCCTGGCGTTCATGTGGTGGGCAGTAAACAGCGCCGCCATGGCGATCGACTGGTCGATGCGGCTGAAGGTCTTGCCGGTGAAGTCGGCATCGAGCTCGAACTTGTCATGCGCCTCGGCGGCGATGCAGATATTGGCCATTTCGCGCACCGTTTCCAGTGGAAAGCGGCCGGCGGCGGTTTCGGCCGACAGCATCACGGCATCGGTACCGTCGAGTACGGCGTTGGCCACGTCGCTGACCTCGGCGCGCGTCGGCACCGGGTTCACGATCATGCTCTCCATCATCTGGGTGGCAGTGATCACCACCTTGTCGTGCTCGCGCGCGAGCCGGATCATGTGTTTTTGCAGCGCCGGCACCGCAGCATTGCCGACCTCGACCGCCAGGTCGCCGCGCGCCACCATGATCGCATCGCTGGCCTGCAGGATTTCCGGCAGGCGCGGAATCGCCTCGGCGCGTTCGATCTTGGCAATCAGGAAGGGGCGGTGGCCGTACTCGGCCCCGGCCATATGGCACAGGTGGCGCGCCATTTCCATGTCGGAGGCGCTCTTGGGAAAACTCACCGCCACGTAATCGGCCTGGAAGCTCATGGCAGTGCGGATGTCCTCCATGTCCTTGGCCGTCAGCGCCGGTGCCGACAGGCCGCCGCCCTGCTTGTTGATGCCCTTGTTGTTGGACAGCTCGCCGCCCAGCAGCACCGTGGTGTGCACCGCCTCGCCCTGCACGCGGTCCACGCGCAGCGTGATCAGGCCATCGTTCAGCAGCAGCGTGTCGCCAGGGCGCACATCGCGCGGCAGCTCCTTGTAGTCCAGGCCGACGCCCTGCAGATCGCCCGGTTCGGTGCGGCTGGCATCCAGCACAAAGCTGGCACCCGGCTCCAGCACGATCCGGCCTTCGGCGAACTTGCCGACGCGGATCTTCGGGCCTTGCAGGTCGGCCATGATGGCAATCTCGCGGCCGACACGCTGTGCCGCCTCGCGCACCAGGCGTGCGCGATCGATATGGTCCTGCGCCACACCGTGGCTGAAGTTGAGCCGCACCACGCTGACGCCCTCGCGGATCATGGCTTCGAGCATCTCGGGCGTGCTGGAAGCAGGGCCGATGGTGGCAACAATCTTGGTGGCGTGGCGCAGCATGGAGGTCTCCGTGGCAGACAGCCGCCGCTGCGGCTGCTTCCGGGATTCTGGCACGACTGTGTGACGCCGGGGCTAGGGGCTGACGCTAGTGAAAGGTATCCCGGCAGCATCACACGCAACAAAAAACCCGCCGCAGGAACTGCAGGCGGGTTGTACATCAAGGCAGGCTGGCGATCAGGCCGGCACCACCGTCATGTCGGTACGCGGCACGCTGGTGGCGACGCCGTCAAAGTCGGTCCAGCACTGCTGCTGGAAGTCGTACAGCTTGCACTTGCCGGCGGTCTCGAAGTACCACTTCCAGGAGAAGGGCTGCACCACGATGCGGCCGGGCAGCAGCTCTTCCAGGCGGTGCTGGGCGTTCTTCAGCTGGTACAGCGGAATCGTCATATCCACATGGTGTGCAGTGTGCTCCATGATGTGGTGCATGGCGGCGCCAATCTTGAACGGGAAAGTCAGGTGCACGGTGGTGGAAACGAACGGCGCTGCCTTGCCCCAGGCCGACTTGTCGTTCTGCCAGCTCACCTTCTCGTGCGTGTGGTGCACATAGACGACGAAGCCGATCATGTAGAACCAGAACATCAGCGGAGCAGCCATGCCGAACAGGAAGGCCTGCCACACCGGCTGTTCGAAGGCCAGCGCCAGCAGCGTGATCGCCACGGCCCAGACCAGCCAGAAGACCAGCACCAGGATGTTGTCCCAGATGAAGACGGAACGGCGCGTCGGCATGTACTTCTTGTTCGGGAAGAACTCGCGGTGCCACCAGATCTCGATCATGTAGTAGATGCCGGCACCCCAGCCGCTGCGGTAGATACGCTGCAGCAGGCGCTTGGTCGGCGACAGCGCGTCGTACTCTTCCTTGGTCAGCGGCTCCCAGACGAAGTCCACGCCCTTCAGGCAGGTGTAGCCGTGGTGGATCACGTTGTGGCCCACGTCCCACAGGCTGTAGGCGGTAAGCGAAGGCATGAAGGCGATGCGGCCCAGCCACTTGTTGAGCTGGCGGTTCGGCGTCAGACTCATGTGGCAGGCGTCGTGGCCAATGATGAACAGACGGCCGATGACAAAGCCGGCAGCCAGACCGCACACCAGCTGCAGCCACCAGGCTTCAAACAGCACGGCGCCGGCGATCAGCGCAAAGAACAGGGCAAAATCGATGACCAGCAGCACAAAGGCGTGCCAGTTGTCGCGTTGGGCAAAGGGAGCGGTCCAGGAACGGATGACCTTGCGATGGGGCATCGGCTGGTCGGGAGTGATCGGCTGCGCCGTATCCACGGTCGCTTGCTGGGAAGTCTCGGTCATATCTCTCACATCTCAGTGCGGGCGGCAGTCGGCAAGCGTCTGCACTGGAAGAAGGGCCTGCAGCCACGCACTGATGTGGCTGCTACCCTCACGGGCGCGCGCCCATGAACCTCTCATTGTATGAATGATGAGAATATGAGGCCAGTCTTGGCCTTACCGCAGTGCAGCACAAACCCCTTGTGATTCGTCCACAGGGACTGCAGGCCCCGATTCTGCAGCTTTTCTGCAACAGTTAACGTCGCAATCGCACCACCGTGCTTTTTTAGCAAAAGCCAGAAAGCCCGGTTGACGGGCCTTGTGGCAGGCCCCAGGCGGAGCCTGCAAGCCGGATCCTTACGCCGCGGCGCGCTTGCCCAGGATCTCGAATGCCGGCAGCGTCTTGCCTTCCAGCACTTCCAGGAAAGCGCCACCACCGGTGGAGATATAGCTCACGTCCTTGTCAATGCCGTACTTGGCGATCGCCGCCAGCGTGTCGCCGCCACCGGCGATGCTGAAGGCATCGGAAGCGGCAATCGCGCGCGCGATGGTTTCGGTGCCGTTGGCAAACTGGTCGAACTCGAACACGCCGACCGGGCCGTTCCAGACGATGGTGCCGGCAGCCTTGAGCTTGTCGGCCAGCAGTTGCGCCGTCTTCGGGCCGATGTCCAGGATCATGTCGTCTTCAGCCACGTCCTTGGCGTCCTTGATTTCGGCAGCGGCATCGGCAGCAAAGGCCTTGGCGGTCACCACATCAACCGGGATCGGCACTTCGGCACCACGCTCCTTCATCTTGGCGATCACCTTCTTCGCCTCGTCCACCAGGTCGCCTTCGGCCAGCGACTTGCCGATGTGCAGGCCTTCGGCCAGCATGAAGGTGTTGGCAATGCCACCACCAACGATCAGGCCATCCACCTTGTCGGCCAGGCTTTGCAGGATGGTCAGCTTGGTGGAGACCTTGCTGCCGGCCACGATGGCGATCAGCGGGCGCTTGGGGTTGGCCAGGGCGGTGCCGATGGCGTCCATCTCGGCCGCCAGCAACGGACCGGCACTGGCGATCGGCGCGTACTGCGCAATGCCGTAGGTCGTGCCTTCGGCGCGGTGCGCGGTGCCAAAAGCGTCATGCACGAAGATGTCGCACAGCTGGCCCAGCTTTTCGGCCAGTTCCGGCTTGTTCTTCTTTTCGCCCACGTTCAGGCGGCAGTTTTCCAGCAGCACCAGCTCACCCGGCTGCACCTCGACGCCATCCAGCCAGTTGCTGACCAGCGGCACGTCGCGGCCGAGCAGCTCGCCCAGGCGCGCTGCCACCGGCGACAGGGAATCTTCCGGCTTGAATTCGCCTTCCGTCGGGCGGCCCAGGTGGGAAGTGACCATGACGGCGGCACCGGCGTCCAGCGCCATGCGGATGCAGGGCAGCGAGGCGCGGATACGGGTGTCTTCGGTGATGTTGCCCTCGTCGTCCTGCGGCACGTTCAGGTCGGCACGGATGAAGACGCGCTTGTCCTTGGCCTGGCCGTTGGCGCACAGATCGGAAAAACGGATGAATTGCATGGAGTGTCCCTGTAAGAATGATGAAAATCCTGTGACTGAGGCCATTATAGAAAAGCTGGCAGCCCCTGCTGCCGCTGCGTACGCGCCTGTACACTGGAAGCAGCACGACCACGAGAACAAGGAGTACCCGCATGAAGATCCTGATCGCCATCGACGGCAGCCAAGTGTCCCACCACGAGGTGCAGTACGCGCTGCAACTGGTGCGCAACGGCCTGCGCGCCAGCGTGGTGCTGGCCAACGTGCAGGAATCGCCCAGCACCTACGAACGCCTGACGGCGCAGGGCAACGAGGAAATGCTGGCCAACGTGGCCTATGGTGCCGGCACCGACGCGCTGGCCGACTCGGTACGCCTGATCGAGCAGGCCGGTGTCAGCTACGTCACCGAAGTGATCAGCAGCGGCAATCCGGCGCAATCCATCATCGAGCTGGTGCACCTGCACGGCTGCGACCTGATCATCACCGGCACGCGCGCCCAGGGCATGCTGCGCAACATGCTGGGCGGATCGGTCTCGCGCGAGCTGATTGACGATGCCCCGGTGCCGGTGCTGGTGGTCAAGCTGCCCGATCCGATCCTGTCCGAACCCTGAGGCTTACTGCTCGACGCGCTTGCCGTCCTGGAAACGGTACAAGGTCACGGCCGGCTTCTGCAGCTCGCCACGCGGCGTGAAGCTGATCTCGCCGGTCAGGCCCTGGTACTGCAGCGCCGCCAGCTTCGGCAGATAGACCTTGGGATCAGTGGAATCGGCCTGCTTCATGGCCGCCACCAGCACCTGGGTGGCATCGTAGGAGTACGGGCTGTAGATCTGGAACTGGCCGCTGTAGGCCTTGTTGTAGCGCTGCAGCCAGTCCTGGCCGCCCTGCATGCGTTGCACCGAAATGCCGCCGGTGGCACAGATCACGTTCTGCACGGTAGCGACGTTGCCGGACAGCTCGGGCATGCGCTCGGTACACAGCGGATCGCCACCGAGCAGCTTGACCTGGCTCATGCCGAGCTGCTGCATCTGGCGCAGCATCGGGCCGCCTTGCGCATCCAGGCCACCAAACATGATGGCATCCGGGTTGCGTGCCTTGATCGAGGTCAGGATCGGCATGAAGTCGGTCGCCCGGTCATTGGTGAATTCGCGCACCACGACTTCCATGCCGTTCTGCTTCGCGGCCTCCTCGAAGGTATCGGCCAGGCCCTGGCCAAACGCCGTGCGGTCATCGACGATGGCCACCGTCTTCACGCCCTGCTGGGCGGCGCTGGCCGCTACCGCTTCGGCCAGCTGGTTGTCGTTGGCAATCACGCGGAAGGTGGTGTTGTAGCCGGCCTTGGTCACGTCCGGGTTGGTCGCTGCCGGCGTCACGTGCGGGATGCCGCACTTGTTGTAGACGTCCGCAGCCGGAATCGTGGTGCCGGATTGCAGGTGGCCGACCACGCCGGCCACCTTGGCGTCACACATCTTCTGCGCCACGGTGGTGGCCTGGCGCGGGTCGCCGGCATCGTCCTCGGCCACCAGCTTGAAGTGCACCGGCTTGCCGCCAATCACCGGCTGGCTGGCGTTGATGTCGTCAATCGCCATGCGCACGCCGTTTTCCACATCCTTGCCAACGTGGGCAATGCCACCGGACAGCGGGCTGACGGTGCCGATCAGCACCTCGACTGCATCGGCGGGTGCGGTGACGGTGGCCGAAGCGGCAGCGGAAGCCGCACCGGCTGCCGGAGCTGCCTCCTGCTTCGAGCAGGCCGCCAGTGACAGCATCGCGCCAAGCGCGCACAGGGACAGGGCAAAAGGGATGCGGGAGGAAGAGGTCATGAGCAGTCTCGCAGGCTAGTCCGCGGGGCAAGGCGCCCCAAAAGGACTAGTTTACGCCAGCACGTGTGCTACCAGCCCAGCCCCAGATGCAGCGGCAGGTACACCGCCATGCCGACCAGGATCGTGCCCATGACGCTGCGCCGGCGGAAGTACCAGAGCGCACCAGCCAGTGCGCCATACAGGCGGGCATCGTTCCAGCTGGCCAGTTCGCCTTGCGTGACGGCAATTTCCGGGATCACCAGGGCCGCCAGTGCCGCCACCGGCGCGTACTTGAGGCTGCGCTGGAACCAGGTCGGCATCGGCAGATTGCGCCGCGAGATGAAGAAGAAGCTGCGCGAGACAATCGTCACCAGCGTCAGGCCGATGATGATGAGGATGGTGAGCCAGTCGGTCTGGCCCGGTACGCTGATAATGCTCATGGGCGCCCCTGGCGGCGCTGGCGCGCTTCCTGCTCTTCCACATGGCGGCGCAGCACGGTGTATTCCAGCAGCAGGCAGATGCCGACCGAGAGCAGGATCGCCACCACCAGGTTCAGCTTGAGTGGCAGCGCATAGGCCATTACCGCCACGCCACCGGCCAGGATCGCCGTGAGGATGCGCATGCGGCTGTCCAGCATCGCGCACATCACGCCCAGCACCGCCAGCGTGCCGGCAAAACCCAGCCCCCAGGATGTCGGCAAGGTACTGGCCAGCAGCACGCCAGTCAGGCAGGCGACACACCAGTTGACGTAGTTGGCCGCCGTATTGCCAACATACCAGGCGACCTGCTCGCCTCGCAGCTGCGGATCGTGCGTGGCCGGATGCGGATGGCGCTGGGTGAACAGCACGTAGTTGACGTCACCCGACAGGTAGCCAAACATCATGCGCTCCCGGAACGGCAGGTGCATCACGTAGTTGCGCAAGTGCGCGCTGAACACGACAAAACGCAGGTTGACGCAGAACGCCGCCACCAGGATCACCCAGACCGGCGCACCGGCCACGATCAGCGGCAGCGCCGCCAGCTGGGCAGTACCGGCAAACACCAGCACTGTCATCAGCATGGCCTCGAACAGGCTGAGGCCGGAATTGCTCATGGCGACACCCGTCATCAGGCCCCAGGAGGCAATGCCGAGCGCGATCTGGTAGTAGTTGCGCCAGCCCTCGCGGAAGGCCGGCTGGCGGATCATCGCCGGCGACAGGACAGGCGGCTCCAGCGCGCGGTCGCGCGGCGCCAGCCCGGAGGTGGAAACGGCAGTGCTCATGGAAGTACAGGGAGTTCAGTCGGCCTGCTGGCCCAGCACGGTTCCTGCCGGCAGGGCAAAGCCGCGCAGCCAGTCGGCCACCGGCAGGCGCTTGCCGCCAGCGCGCTGCAGCATGGTCAGCCGCAGCACGCGGCCATCGCCACAGGCGACATCGATGCCATCGGCACCACTGGCCAGCACCTGGCCCGGCGTGGCCTGGCTGTCCTGCTCCAGCAGCTGTGCCGCATGCACCTTGACCAGCTCGTGCTGGCCTTCGGCATTCGTTGCCGTGGTGTGCGCAATCGGAAACGGCGTGAAGGCGCGCACGCGGCGCGCAATCTGGTCCGCCGAGTCTTGCCAGTTAATGCGGGCTTCGGCCTTCTCGATCTTGTGTGCGTAAGTGATGCCATCTGCGGGCTGCGGCGTGGCCGGTGGCAGGCCACCGCAGGCAGCCAGCTCCAGCGCCTCCACGATCAGGCGGCCGCCCAGATCGGCCAGCTGGTCGTGCAGACTGGCGGTGGTAGCGGCAGCCGTGATCGGCAGGCGCTCGGTCAGCAGCATGTCGCCGGTATCCAGGCCGATGTCCATCTGCATGATGGTGACGCCGGTCTCGGCATCGCCGGATTCGATGGCGCGATGGATGGGCGCAGCACCGCGCCAGCGCGGCAGCAGGCTGGCATGGATGTTCAGGCAGCCGAGGCGCGGCAGGTCCAGCACCCATTGCGGCAGGATCAGGCCGTAGGCCGCCACCACCATCACGTCGGGCTGCACCTGCAGCAAGGCCTCGCGTGCCTGCGCCGCCTCATCGGCATACTTGCCATCGAGCTTCAGGCCGTGCGGCTGCTGCACCGGAATGCCATGCGCCAGCGCCGTCTGCTTGACCGGCGAGGCCTGCAGCTTCATGCCGCGCCCGGCCGGACGATCCGGCTGCGTCAGCACCAGCGGCACCTCGAAACCGGCCTGCAGCAGGCGCTGCAGCGCCACCTGGGCAAACTCCGGCGTACCGGCAAACACCACTTTCATGGAAGATCCTGCCCGTGCTTATGCCGACTGGCGGGATTTCTGCTCGCGCTCGGCTTCACGCTGCGCCTTGACCAGCTTGGTCTTGATGCGGCCACGCTTGAGCGGCGACAGGTATTCGACAAACACCTTGCCGGCCAGGTGATCCATTTCGTGCTGCAGACAGACCGCCAGCAGGCCATCGGCCTCGATCACGCGGCTGTTGCCCTGCTCGTCCAGTGCGCGCACATGCACTTGCGCGGCACGCTCCACGCCATCGTAGATGCCGGGCACCGACAGGCAGCCCTCGTCACCACGCACGCGCTCTTCGCTGGCCCAGACGATTTCCGGGTTGATCACCACCAGGCGCTGGTCGCGCGATTCGGACACGTCGATCACCACCACGCGCTCATGCACGTCGACCTGGGTAGCCGCCAGGCCGATGCCATTGGCTTCGTACATGGTCTCGAACATGTCATCCAGCAGCGTGCGGATGCGCTCATCCACCTGCGCCACGGGCTTGGCCACGGTGTGCAGCTTGGGATCGGGATAGACAAGAATGGGAAGCAGGGCCATGGAATCACTCGAAAGACAACAGGCCACCTGCAGTGGCCGAATACCGGTATTTTCCCGTGTTTTGCCATTTCCTGCAGCAGGCCGCACGCTTGGCCACGCTGTTGTCAGGCACATGGCGGCAAAATCCGCCGGAATCGCACGATAATCAATACTTTGTATTTAAATTGGATGATTCCGCATGAGCGATGAGGAACTGGTCGCCTGGCTGCAGCTGCTGCAGGCACACGGCATTGGCCCGGACACGGCACGCCGGCTGCTGGCCAGCTTCGGCCTGCCACAACAGGTAGTGGCGCAATCGCGCCATGCACTGGAGCAGGTCATCAGCAGCCGCCAGGTCGAGGCGCTGCTGCATCCGTCCGAAGACACGCTGGCGCTGATCGATCGCACTCGCCAATGGCTGCAACCGCAGGCCGATGGCATTGCGCGCTGGCTGATCCCGCTCGGCAGCCCGGACTACCCGCCACAGCTGCTGCAGACGGCTGATCCGCCGGTGCTGCTCTATGCCATGGGCCAGCGCGACCGCCTGGCACCCAGCCGCTGCATCGCCATGGCCGGCAGCCGCAACCCGACCAGCCAGGGCGCCGACAATGCCCGCATGTTTGCACGCAGCTTTGCGCGCCACGGCTGGACCGTGGTGTCGGGGCTGGCGCTCGGCATCGATGCCGCCGCGCACGAAGGCGCGCTCGACGGTTTTGATGCGCTACAGGAAGCCGGTGCCGCCACCATTGCCGTGGTCGGCACCGGACTGGATCGGGTCTACCCGGCGCAGCATCGCGAACTGGCGCACCGTATCTGCCAGTCCGGCGTGCTGCTGAGCGAGTTTGCGCTCGGCGCGCCACCGCAGGCGCACCATTTTCCGCGCCGCAACCGTATCCTCTCCGGGCTGTGCCACGGCGTGCTGATCGTGGAAGCTGCACCGCAATCGGGTTCGCTGATCACGGCACGGCTGGCCAGCGAACAGGGGCGCGAGGTGTTTGCGATTCCCGGATCGATCCACTCGCCGCAGTCGCGCGGCTGCCATGCACTGATCCGGCAAGGCGCCAAGCTGGTGGAATCCGCGGAAGACGTGCTGGAAGAGCTGCGTCCGCTGCTGCCCGGACCGACGCATGCCACCGGCTGGGCGGCCAGCTCGGTCTCGGTCACGCCGGCCGACCAGCCCCACCCGGTGCTGGATGCACTCGGCCACGATCCGGTCAGCCTGGATGCGCTGCTGGCGCGCACCGGCATGGACACGGCGACACTGCAGGCCGAACTGCTGGCCCTGGAACTGGACGGCCTGGTGGCGCGCCTGCCCGGCGGGCTATTCCAGCGCCGCGCTGCCGGCTAGCCGCGTCAGTCTTCGGAAAAGCCCTTGGCCATGGCGGCACGCTGGCGCGCGGCAAATTCCTCGTAGACGTTGATGCCGCGCAGCTGCAGGATCATGTTGCGCACCGCGGCCTCGACCAGCACCGCGATGTTGCGGCCCACCACCACCTGCACCACCACCTTGGGGATCGGCACGCCGAGCACGTTCTGCATCAGCGGCTCGGTCGGCAGGCGCTCGTAATCACGCTCCAGCGTCTCCTTGCGCACCAGGTGCACGATCATGCGCAGGCGCATGCGGCGGCGCACGGCAATCTCGCCGAAGATGGCACGGATATCCAGCAGGCCGATGCCGCGCACCTCCATCAGGTTCTGCAGCAGCTCGGGACAGCGGCCTTCGATCGTGGTCTGGTTGATGCGGTACAGGTCCACCGCGTCATCCGCCACCAGACCGTTGCCGCGCGAGATCAGCTCCAGGCCGAGTTCGCTCTTTCCCAGTCCGGATTCGCCGGTGATCAGCACGCCCAACCCCAGGATGTCCATGAACACGCCATGCATGGTCTCGCGGCTGGCGAAGTGCTTGGACAGGTAGGTACGCAGCAGGTCGATCACGTAGGCGGCGCGCTCGTCGGTGGAGAACATCGGAATCTGCGCGCGCTCGCACAGCTGCAGCAGCGGTTCCGGCGCCGCTTGCGCATCGGCCAGGATCACCACCGGCGGTTCCAGCGTCAGGATGCGCGCCGTGCGACGCAGCTGGTCTTCCGGCGAGCATTGCGTCAGGTAGGCAACTTCGCGCTGGCCCAGGATCTGCACGCGGTAGGGATGGATGTAGTTGAGGTAGCCGACCAGATCGGCGCCGGAACTGGCTTCGCGCACGGCCACTTCGGCAAAACGGCGCTCGGAAGCACCCAGACCAGCGAGCCACTGCCATTGCAGCGTGGTGCGGAAGGATTCAAACAGGACGTCGGCGCTGATCGCGGTGTGTTTCATGGATGCGGCTCCTGCCATGAAGGAATGACAATGCCTTCATGGTAGCCGCAAGCGCGCAAAAAAATAAGCGCCGCTAATTACAAGGGCTGGACCGATTGCCAGTCGGCCACCAGCTGGTGCAGCTGGGCGGCATCGTGGGTGGTCATGAGCTTTTCGCGCAGATCGGCGTTGCTCAGCATTTCGGCGATTTCGGAGAGGATTTCCAGATGCTTCTGCGTGGCGGCTTCGGGCACCAGCAGGAAGATCAGCAGGCCGACCGGCGTATCGTCCGGCGCGTCAAAGCCGATCGGATGCGCCAGCTGGAACAAGGCGGCCATCGGTGCCTTGAGACCCTTGATACGGCCATGGGGGATGGCAACGCCATGACCCAGACTGGTGGAACCCAGTCGTTCGCGGGCGAACAGGCTGTCGGTAATGACAGCGCGGCTCAATCCGTGCAGGTCTTCGAACAACAGGCCTACTTCCTCGAAAGCACGCTTCTTGCTGGTGACATCCACATTAACAACGACCTGGGTGGCCGGCAGAATGGAGGCGAGTCTGTTCATTGGCTCATACTTTGCAACATCATGCGCACGGCGCAGGCACCCACTCAGTGTTAACCCTGCACTGGCTCTATGAACCGATTCTATATGACAAACATCACATGTGACATATTTACATGATGTTGCGCCGCAGCATTACTGGAGTATTGCTGCGGCGCTGTCGGGCAACCTTATTGCTGCGCCTGCTCCATCACGGTACGCTTTTGCGCCTCGGTGAGCTGGTGCGTCTGCAACTTGTCTTTGTGACGGACGATCTGGCGATCCAGCTTGTCCATCAGGTCATCAATGGCGGCATACATATCGTGCTGGCTGCTTTCGGCATGGATGTCATTGCCCTTGACGCGGATGCTGCACTCGGCGTGCTGGCGGCGATCCTTGTCCTTGTCGTTTTCGATGGACAGGGTGACCTTGGTGTCTACCAGCTGGTCAAAGTGGCGCGTGATGCGCTGCAGCTTGGTGGTGACGTATTCGCGCATGGCAGGGGTGACTTCAAGATGACGTCCAGTGATGGTCAGGTTCATGACTCCTCCTTCGTGGCCCGGTGGGCGATGCTGCCGGAAGCCTGGCTTCCGGCTGTGGGGCGGGTCTGCCGTCGCAGATGACCGCGCTTACGCGAACATGTCCGTACCCCTACTATGCGTGCGTGACAGGAAAAATACAAGAGCGAACGAACGTTCCGTTTCCACATCAAGGGCAAACCCGCAGCAGCGGGTTCAGCCCCAGAAGCCGCGCGCCATCAGGGCGGCCAGCAGCGGCAGCACCAGCATAAGGTGCGCCGTGACCATGATGCGGCGGCGCGTGCTGTTGATCTCGCCGGCGGCCGGCAGGCTGCCGTCAGCCAGGAGCTGGCGGCGCCAGCGCAGAAAGGTCAGCGTGGGGCGGATCGACAGCAGCAGCATCAGCACGAACAGCGTCATCTTCAGATGGAACACCGGATTCGACAGGTAGAAATCCAGCCCCTTGGCGCCCCAGAACAGCCGTGCCAGGCCGGACAGCAGCGTCAGCAGCGCCAGCGAGCCATAGATCAGGTCCAGCCGCGCCAGCCGATGCACCACTTTCGCGTTCATCCACTCCTGGCGGCAGAGCGCAGCCTCGGAGCTGAGGAACACCGTCATCGACAGGATCATCAGGATGTGCAGGTAGGAAAGCGTGGCTTCAAGCATGGGAAATTCCGGTTGTCTGTGGCAGGTGGCGTCACAGTAGCAGCTTATCCACGATAATCGGCCCCATGAGCGGCAATACCCTTGGAACCCTGTTTGCAGTCACCAACTTTGGTGAATCCCACGGCCCGGCCATTGGCTGCGTGATCGACGGCTGCCCGCCCGGCATGGCGCTGTCGGTCGACGACATCCAGCCCGAGCTGGACCGGCGTCGCCCCGGCACCAGCCGGCACGTCACCCAGCGCAACGAAGCCGATCAGGTCGAGATCCTGTCCGGCATCTATGAAGGCAAGACCACCGGCACCCCGATCTGCCTGCTGATCCGCAACACCGACCAGCGCAGCAAGGACTACGGCGACATCCTGCAGACTTTCCGCCCGGGCCATGCCGATTACGGCTACTGGCACAAGTTCGGCATCCGCGATCCGCGCGGCGGCGGCCGCTCCTCGGCACGCCTGACAGCGCCCACGGTGGCCGCCGGTGCAGTGGCACGCAAGTGGCTGTTCGAGCAGTACGGCACCACGTTCCGCGGCTGCATGACGCAGATCGGCGAGATCGCCATCCCGTTCGAGAGCTGGGAACATGTGCCGAATAACCCCTTCTTCGCGCCTTGCGCCGATGTCAGCGCACTCGAAAGCTATATGGACAGCCTGCGCAAGGCCGGCGACAGCTGCGGTGCACGCCTGCGCGTGAGCGCCAGCGGCGTACCGGTGGGCCTGGGCGAACCGATCTACGACCGTCTCGATGCCGATATCGCCCACGCCATGATGGGCCTGAACGCCGTCAAGGGCGTGGAGATTGGCGACGGCTTTGCCAGCGTGGCCCAGCGCGGCAGCTACCACGGCGACTCCCCGACGCCCGGCGGTTTTGCCAGCAACCATGCCGGCGGCATCCTGGGCGGCATCAGCAGCGGCCAGGACATCGAGGTCAGCATCGCCATCAAGCCGACCAGCTCGATCATGACGCCGCGTGATTCGATCAACCTGCAAGGCGAACCGGTGGTGGTCCAGACCAAGGGCCGGCACGACCCCTGCGTCGGCATCCGCGCCACGCCGATTGCCGAAGCCCTGCTGGCGCTGGTGCTGATGGAGCATGCGCTGCGCCAGCGCGCCCAGTGCGCCGATGTGCGGGTGGACACGCCCGACGTCGCGCGCCTCGGCTGAGGACTCCAGCCATGCTGCCCCGGTGGTCGCGCGCCAGGCCGCCGGTTGCCGCGTCTGCTGATACCGTCGGGCACGCCCTGTTGCAGGCGCTGGAGCAGGCCGGCTTTCCGGCAGATGAGCTGCAGGCGGTACGCCAGACCCCGGAGATGTGGCAGCAGCTGCTGCAATTCCAGGCGTGCGGCGGCCAGCTCGCACATGTGGCGGCCGATTTTTCTGCCGCCAACGGCCACCCGGAGCGCATCCTGTTCTACGTGCCCGGGGACCCGGCGCAGCGCATCCATTCGCGTTATTCGACCCTCGCGCACGAGCTCGGCCACGCCCTGTTCCACCCGGAGCAATGGCAGCCGATCAGTCAGTTTGCCAGTGCCGAGGCCTATGCCCGCTCACGCGAGCTCGGCGAAGCGCACGCCTGGCTCAACCAGTACGAGCTCTGCCTGGTCAAGCAGGGTGGCCGCTCTGAACTGTACTTCCCGCTGCGCATCGAGAACCCGGACGACTTTGGCGTGCAGGTGCGCGATGTGTTCATGGAGATTGCCCGCATGAAACTGGCCGGTGAGCGGCGCGAGGCGATCCTGGAGCATCTGGCGCAACTCAATGCCAATATGTTCCCGTCCGGCATGGGCGCCGACAACCGCAAGACCTACGGCCAGTGCAATCGCTGGGACTACGCCCTGCAGCAGGGTGAGCAGGGCCTGCCACAGGCGTTTGCGCGGCTGGCCGGTCGCGCGGCCAGTACCGACGAGCAGAAGCTGTTGACCAAGTTCAGCCTGCGGCCCGAGGAGTTGCTGCAGCGCCTGGCCGATGCCGGCAGCGGCGACCCATTGCAGGCCTGGATGCTGCACGATGCCAACACGGACCCACGCGCATGAAGTGCGGAGCCGTATCTGCTTGCCCCCGCTATGCTGCAGTGCGATAATCCGGGATTATCTTGTCATGGAGCCCCTGGCGTCCCCGCATATATGGAACCTAGCCCTAGTTGCTGGCTTCCGCGCCTGACGGTCCGGTAAACGGCTGTCAAGCGCCGGAAGCGCTTGATCTGTCCCTTTCCCCGCCCCTGGCATGCCACTGCCGCATGCCACACCGGATGACCCCGTCATGCTGAATATTTTCACGCTGGCCAATGGCCGCCTGTTCCAGGAAGAAATCGAATCCCTGGAAGAACTCACCCGTTTCAAGCCGATCTGGGTGGATCTTGAAGACCCGACCCCCGAAGAAAAGCGCTGGATCAAGCAGCACTACGGCCTGTCGATTCCCGACGACGCGATGGACGAGGACATCGAGGAATCGGCGCGCTTCTACGAGGAAGACAACGGCGAGCTGCATATCCGCTCCGACTTTCTGGTGGCCGACTACGACGATCCCGGCACGGTGCGCGTGGCCTTCATCCTGAACCAGAGCAACCCGGAGCTGCGCAGCCACAACATCCTGTTCTCGATCCACGACGAGACGGTGCCGGTATTCCGCCTGATCCGGCTGCGCGCGCGCCGCATGACCGGCCTGATCACCGACGCCAAGGAGCTGCTGCTCAAGCTGTTCGATGCCGACGTCGAGTACAGCGCCGACACGCTGGAAGAAACCCACATGGAGCTGGAAAAGGCCAGCGACCAGGTGCTGAAAGGCGACGTGACCGACGATGTGGCCAGCGAGGTGCTGAACATCATCGCGCGCCAGGAGGACATGAACGGCCGCATCCGCCGCAACGCGACTGACACGCGCCGCGCCATCAGCTTCATCATGCGCACGCGCATGCTGGATGCCGAACAGTTCGAGGAAGCGCGCCAGATCATGCGTGACATCGACTCGCTGGACAGCCACTCGACCTTTTTGTTCGACAAGATCAACTTCCTGATGGATGCCACCGTCGGTTTCATCAACATCAACCAGAACAAGATCATCAAGCTGTTCTCGGTGGCCAGCGTCGCCATGCTGCCGCCGACACTGGTGGCCAGCATGTACGGCATGAACTTTCGTTTCATGCCGGAGCTGGACTGGAAGTTGGGCTACCTGTGGGCGATTGCGCTGATGGTATTGAGCGCCGTGGTTCCGATGCTGTATTTCCGCAAGCGGGGCTGGCTGAAGTAAGAGAAAGATAGGCAAGGTCAAATGATGATACATTGCTTATGGTACTGCTATCCTCCATGACATCCGGCGTGTATAATCCGGTGTCTGTGACGTCTGCCATGCATGACAGATGCATCACATCAATCACTATGGATCGCGACAAGACATGAGCAGTAAGACAGGCGCCTCCACATCTCCGGACTCCGGAGCCCATACCATGACGATCGAGGAGGTGGCCGCCTATGTCGGGATGTCAGTCCGCAACATCCGTGCCTACAACAGTGCCGGCATGCTGCCACCGATCACCCTGCGCGGCCGCCTGGGCCTGTATGGTTCTGAACACACGGCCCGGCTGGAAGTGATCCGCAGCCTGCGTGAACAAGGCTTTGGCCTGGATCGCATCAAGCAGATCCTGCAGCAGGATGCACGCATGCCCGCCCATGCCGACTCCTGGATCGCAGCCCAGTCCCACATTCTGAACGTGATCGGTACATCGGAAAGTGCGACAGAAACCGTGGCCCCGGAAATCATCGAGCAGGACTGGGACCAGCAGCTGACCCCCGAAGTGGCGCAGAAGCTGCAGCAGTCCGGCATCCTGCGCATACACGCTGATGGCAGTGTCGAACACCTGGCACCCGAGCTGCGTCCGCTCGGCAACCGTCTGGCCAGAATGGGAGTCACCATTGATCAGGGTGCGACCATCCAGAATGAGCTGGTGCATGAGCTGCGTCGTCTGGTACGCACCTATCTGCGCCTGGCCATGCAGGTCACCACGCAGAACCATGGCGAACACACGATCCTGCCCGGCCACATGGACGAGTGGCTACGTGGTACGCCCGAACTGCTGCTGCAGGCGATCAAGGCGCTGCTGCCCACACTGCTGCGCCAGGAAGCGGAAAGCATGGCCAAGCTGATGCAGCGCGGCCTGGAGCCCCAGGACAAGCCACCCACCCCGCGCTGATACACCTCCTGAACTGATCCCTTGCGGATCAGTTCTTGTTGGTGACTACCGTTTTCGGCTTGCGACGCCAGCCGGTCAACAGCACCAGCAGCGTCAGGCCCAGCACCAGCCCCCAGTACCAGAGCGGACTGGCGGCAAAAATGTCGCGCAGTATCCAGGGTTCGTTCGCGATCATCTGGCCTGCCGTGATCGCCATGACCGCAGCCCCGAGCGTGCGCAGCAGTGGCAGCTCGGCCAGCAGGCGCGGAATATGGCGGCTGCCAAACACGATCATCGGCACGGTCAGCAGCAGGCCGATCACCACCAGATCCACCGTGTTGCGTGCCGCCCCGGCCACCGCCAGCACGTTGTCCATGCCCATCAGCGCATCGGCAACGACGACGCTGCGCATGGTGCCCCAGATGCCCTGGGCCGGCGTTTCCGGCAGCATCAGCGCGCGATGGCGTCGCGCCTGGGTGCGCCAGGCAATGCCCAGCAGCACGATGCCGCCTGCGAGCAACAGGCCCGGTGTCTGCAGCAGCCAGAGCAGGCCGACCGTCATCAGCACGCGCATCAGCAGCGCCAGCACGGTACCTGCCGCCAGCGCACCGCCATAGGCACGGCGCGGCAGCTGGCGCGCCGCTTCGGCGATGACCACGGCGCGCTCGCCGGTCAATACCAGATCGATCAGGACAATGGCCAGCAGCGACAGCCACCAGCCGGCAGACAAGGCTTCCATGGGCAGGGATTCCGGTGCGCAGCACCGTCAGGACGATGCCCCATTGTAGGGAAGCTGCGCCGCCCTAGTCCCAGGCCAGTGCAGCACCGCTCTGGTATTCGGTGACACGGGTCTCGAAAAAGTTCTTTTCCTTGCGCAGATTGGCCTGCTCATCCAGCCAGGGCAGCACATTGCTGGCCCCGGGAAACGGCTCGGCGACGCCGGCCTGGCGTGCACGCCGGTTCGCAATAAAGCGGAACTGCTGCATGTGCAGCCCGGCGTTGTAGCCGAGGACCGGATCACGCAGGATGTAGCTGGCATAGGCCTGCTCGGCGGCTTCGGCCTCGTCCCAGAGCTGGCGCAGTGCCTGCGGATCCAGTTCCAGCTGCTCTTCGGCCAGCAGCTCGCGCACCACGCGGATGCCGAAGCCGGCATGCAGCACCTCGTCGCGCATGATGTACTGCAGCTGCTCGGCCGTGCCTTTCATCAGGCCGCGCCGCTGCAGCGCAAAGATCGGCGTGAAACCGTTGTAGAACCAGCAGCCCTCGAACACCACGGCAAAGAAGAAGTACGACAGCGCAAAGGTGTGCAGATTGTCCCGGTCCTTCAGGTCAAAGTCGGACGCCATCACGCTCTCGAGCCGGCGCTGCGCCAAGGCGATCTTGCCGTGGATCTGCGGCACCACGCGGTAGCGGTTGTAAATCTCCTGCTGGTCCAGGCCGATGCTCTCGATGCAGTGCTGGTAGGTCCAGGTATGCAGCGCCTCTTCGTAGACCTGGCGCGCCTGGTAGATCTGCAGCTCGGGCGCAGTCATCTTCTCCATCACGGCCAGGCCGATGTTGCGCATGGCGAGGATGTCGGAGGTGGTCAGGTAAGCCAGCACATTCTCGAAGATGTGGCGCTCGGCTGGCGTCAGGCGGTGGTGGTAGTCATGCACGTCCTGCGCCATGGAGATTTCCAGCGGCGTCCAGTGGTTGTTGTTGGCCATCAGGAAATAGGACCAGGCCCAAGGGTACTTGAACGGTGCCAGCTGGTTGATATCGCCCTGGCCGTTGACGATGCGCTTGTCGCTGGCGCGGGTGGCAGTCACGGCAGCAGCGGGCGCAGCTGCTGCGCTTGTAGCGGGTGCAGGTGCCGCGGTGGCCGGCATGGGCTGGCGTGCAGGGGGGGTCTGGGTCGGCAGTTCCCAGTCATCGAATCGGAAGGCAGTCATCTCGCTGGTCTCGCTCATGTCATCAAGGCTTACTGGCAGGCTTCGCAGCCGGGATCGTCCAGGCTGCACAGGGCCGGACCACCGGTGCTGGCACTGCGGCTGGCGTTATCAGGCACGCTGGTCTTTTCGGCCTGGCTGGCCCCCAGCGTGCGCAGGTAGTAGGTGGTCTTCAGGCCGCGCTGCCAGGCCAGGCGGTACAGCTCGTCCAGCTTGCGACCAGAGGGCTGCGCCAGGTACAGGTTGAGCGATTGCGCCTGGTCGATCCACTTCTGGCGGCGCGCAGCGGCTTCCACCAGCCAGACCGGATCAATCTCGAAGGCGGTGGCGTAACGCTCGCGCACATCCTGCGGCACGCGCTCGATGCGCGCCAGTGCACCATCGAAATACTTCAGGTCATCCACCATCACCTCATCCCACAGGCCGAGCGCCTTCAGGTCCTGCACCAGCGCCGCATTGACCACGGTGAACTCGCCCGACAGATTGGATTTGACGTACAGGTTCTGGTAGGCCGGCTCGATGCTGGCCGAGACGCCGACGATGTTGGAAATGGTGGCAGTAGGCGCAATCGCCACGCAATTGGAGTTGCGCATGCCATGTTGCGCGATGCGCTGTTTCAGCGCCTCCCAGTCCAGCGTGCTGCTACGGTCCACTAGCACCGCTTCGCCGCGGCCGGCCTCCAGCAGCGCGATCGACTCGTGCGGCAGCACGCCCTGCTGCCACAGGCTACCCTGGAAGCTGGAATAGCAGCCGCGCTCGCGCGCCAGTTCGGTCGAGGCCAGATAGGCCTGGTAGCAGACCATTTCCATGCTGCGATCGGCAAAGGCCACGGCCTCGTCCGAGGCATAGGGCAGGCCCAGCGTGTACAGGCAATCGGCAAAGCCCATGATGCCCAGCCCGACCGGGCGATGACGCAGGTTGGCATTGCGCGCCTTGGGCGTGGCGTAGTAGTTGAGATCGATCACGTTGTCGAGCATGCGCATCGCCGTGCGGATGGTGCGCGCCAGCTTGTCCTGGTCCAGCGCGCCATCGCGCAGGTGCGCCGGCAGGTTGACCGAGCCCAGGTTGCAGACCGCGGTTTCGCTGTCGGAGGTGTTGAGCGTGATCTCGGTGCACAGGTTGGACGAGTGCACCACGCCGGCATGCTGCTGCGGCGAGCGCAGGTTGCAGGCATCCTTGAAGGTGATCCAGGGATGGCCGGTCTCGAACAGCATGGTCAGCATCTTGCGCCACAGCTGCTGTGCCGGCAGGCGCTTGAACCGGCGGATCTGGCCGGCATCGGCCTGCGCCTCGTAGGCGATGTAGGCCTCGGCAAAGGCCTGGCCGGTCTTCCCGTGCAGATCGGGCACCTCATCCGGCGAGAACAGCGTCCAGTCGGCACCGGCCTGCATGCGCTGCATGAACAGGTCGGGAATCCAGTTGGCGGTGTTCATGTCGTGCGTGCGGCGGCGCTCGTCGCCGGTGTTCTTGCGCAGGTCGAGGAAGTCCTCGATGTCCAGGTGCCAGGTTTCCAGATAGGCACAGACGGCGCCCTTGCGCTTGCCGCCCTGGTTGACCGCTACGGCGGTGTCGTTCACCACCTTGAGGAAAGGGATCACGCCCTGGCTCTCTCCGTTGGTGCCGCGGATGCGGCTGCCGAGCGCACGCACCGGCGTCCAGTCATTGCCCAGGCCACCGGCAAATTTCTGCAGCAGCGCGTTGTCCCTGATCGAGCCGAAAATGCTGCCGAGGTCATCCTCCACCGTGGTCAGGTAGCACGATGACAGCTGCGGATGGCGCGTGCCGCTGTTGAACAGCGTCGGCGTGGAGCACATGAAGTCGAAGCTGGACAGCAGCTCATAGAACTCGAGCGCACGCACTTCGCGGTCGATCTCGTTGAGCGCCAGACCCATCGCCACGCGCATGAAGAACAGCTGCGGCGTCTCGATGCGGCGACCCTCGATGTGGAGGAAATAGCGGTCGTACAGGGTTTGCAGGCCCAGGTAGCGGAACTGGCCATCGCGCTCGCAGCGCAAGGCTGCTGCCAGCCGCTCCAGGTCGAAATCAGCCAGACGCGGATCCAGCAGCTGCGCATCAATGCCGCGGGCAATGCCTTGTGCAAAGTAGCCTGCCTGGCTTGCTGCGGCATCCTGCGGCAGCACCGCTTCGCCGATCACCTCTGCAATCAGCTGCGCCAACAGCAGGCGCGCCGTGGCAAAGTCGTAATCCGGGTCCTGCTCGATCAGGGTACGTGCGGCCAGGATCAGCGCCTGCTGCACATCAGCCTGCGGGATGCCGTCGTACAGGTTCTGCAGCGCCTGCTCCAGGATGCGCTGCGCCGAAACGCCCTCGCCCAGGCCATGGCAGGCAGCTTCGCACTGCGCCAGCAGCGCGGCGGTATCAAGCGGCTGGCGCTCGCCCTGCACCAGCACATGCAGCAGCGGCACGGCTTCGCTGCCAGCCTGCGCCGCACGTTCGGCAGCGCGGCGTTCGCGGTAGAGCACATAGGCGCGTGCCACATCGTGCTCGCCGGAACGCATCAGCGCCAGTTCGACCTGGTCCTGGATGTTCTCGATGTGTACCGTGCCGCCATCGGGCAGGCGCCGCGTGAGCGAGCGCACCACGGTATCGGTCAGTTGCGCCACCAGGTCACGGATGCGCGAGGAGGCGCTGCCCTGGCTGCCTTCCACCGCCAGAAAGGCCTTGGTCAGCGCCACGGCGATCTTGTCGGGCTGGAAGGCGACCACATCGCCGTTGCGCCGGATCACCTGCATCGCGGCTATGGACAGGGTACGTTGTTCGTTCAGCATGCTCGGGCTCCCGCTGGAAATGCAGGACAGGGCATCCGACGCAGGTCAGCGGCTGCCGGGAACGCGGAACAGGAAGTCAGGCTGGCTGGCATGCCCGGTCTCCGCATCGGCAGGCGCAGACAGGCATCTCCGGCGCGCACGCCGGGCAACAGAAGGCAGCAAGGAATACATGCATGATCGGCCTCATGTCAGGGACACCCCGCCCCAATGGAAAAAAGCTTGGTATCGCGGCAGGTCTTCTGACTCACGGCCTGACGCGTTGACCTGCCTTCCCGGACGCATCCAGTGGCATGAGCGGACAACGCAAACCGATTACAGCTGCGGGGGCAGTTACCGAATTCGGGTGCAAGACCCGGCACGGTATTCCCATTTTCACCCGTTGCGACGCAACGGGAACCGACGATCAGGACAGTCTAGCACAGCAGGCTCAGTGGCAGCTGCCACCACCCGATCGCTTGTGCGGGCATTGGCCGCAGGCGCTGCTGGTACTGCTGCCACAGCCACCAGCCTGGCCACCCAGACGCTCGCGCCAGCGCCCGGGCATCAGTCGCCAGACGGCGTAGAGCGCCGCCAGCACGACAATCACGCCCACGATCAGGTCTTGCCACATGGCGAATCCTCCGGTCAGCCGCCCAGCGCCAGGGCCAGACGGTAGGTGATGTAGCTGGCGGCATAGGCCAGCGCGAACATGTAGGCCAGCATGATCCAGACATGCTTCCAGCCGTGCGTCTCGCGGCGCACCATGGCCAGCGTGGACAGGCACTGCGGCGCAAACACGAACCAGACCAGCAGCGACAGGCCGGTCGCCAGCGACCACTGGCCGGCCAGCAGCGTCTGCAGCTGGGCGCTCACGCCCTCCTCGCTGCCGGACAGGGCATAGACTGTGCCCAGCGCCCCCACCACGACCTCGCGCGCGGCCATGCCCGGCACCAGGGCGATGCTGATCTGCCAGTTGAAGCCGATGGGCGCAAACAGCAGCTCCAGCCCGCGACCGAGCATGCCGGCCAGGCTATATTCGATCGCCGGAGCCGTGGCCCCGGGCGGCGGTGCCGGGTAGCTGGACAGGAACCAGAGCACGATGCTCATCGCCAGGATGATGGTGCCGACTCGACGCAGGAAAATCCAGGCGCGCTCCTGCAGTCCCAGCAGCAGGTTGCGCAGATTCGGCCAGCGGTAGGCCGGCAATTCCATCAGCAGCGGTGAAAAATCCTGCCGGCTGCGCCAGCGCTTGGCGATCCAGGCCACCAGCATGGCCGAGACAATGCCGAACAGGTAGAGCCCGAACAGCACCAGCCCCTGCAGGTTGAACAGGCCCAGCACCTTGCGCGTCGGGATGAAGGCGGCGATCAGCAGCGTGTACACCGGCAGCCGTGCCGAGCAGGTCATCAGCGGGGCAATCATGATGGTGACCAGGCGATCACGCCAGTTGCCGATGGTGCGCGTGGCCATGATGCCGGGCACGGCACAAGCAAAGCTGGACAGCAGCGGGATGAAGGAGCGCCCGGACAGGCCGACCTTGCCCATGAGACGATCGAGCAGGAAGGCGGCACGCGGCAGGTAGCCGGAATCTTCCAGCGCCAGGATAAACAGGAACAGGAACAAGATCTGCGGCAGGAACACCAGCACGCCGCCGGCACCGGCAATCACGCCATCGGCCAGCAGGCTGCGCAAGGCACCGTCCGGCAGGCTGGCATGGATCCAGCTGCCGAGCGCCTCGGTACCGGCCAGGATCAGCTCCATCGGCCAGGCGGCCCAGCTGAACACCGCCTGGAACACCAGGAACAGGATCAGCGCCAGCAGCAGCGGTCCGGTCACCGGGTGCAGCACCACGCGATCCAGCCGGTCGGTCAGCTCCAGCTTGCGCGTGTGCGAGCGCACCGAGATATCCATCAGCCGGCGCACCTCGGCCTGCAGCGCGAGCACGCCATGCGCGCCGGATTCTGCCGCTGCCCTGGCCACAGGAACTGGCGGCAGCGGCTGGTCCAGCGCAGCCAGGATCTCGTGCGCGCCGCCGGCCTGCACGCCTACGGCATACACCACCGGGATGCCGAGTTCACGCGACAAGGCGGCATGGTCGATCTCGATGCCGCTTCGCACCAGCATGTCGGACAGGTTGAGCACCAGCAGCATCGGCAGGCCGAGCTGGCGTGCCTGCAGCACCAGCTGCAGGCTCAGGCGCAGGTTGGTGGCATCGGCGACGCAGATCAGCAGATCGGGCAAGGGCTCATCGCTTTGGCCGGTGACGACATCGCGCGTGACGGCTTCATCAGCCGAGGCGGCGTGCAGGCTGTAGGTACCGGGCAGGTCCAGCACGAACACGCTGCGGCCTTGCGGCGTGAGCGCGATACCCTCCTTGCGCTCCACCGTGACGCCGGCGTAGTTGGCGACTTTCTGGCGGCTGCCGGTGAGCAGGTTGAACAGCGCGGTCTTGCCGCAATTCGGGTTGCCAAGCAGCGCCACGCGCTGCGGCAGCGTAGCCGCTGCGATGCGCTCAGCGGGCATCATCAGCTCCTGCCGCCACGCGGATGCGCTCGGCCTCGTAACGGCGCAGCGCAAAGGTGGTGTGGCCGACACGCACCGCCAGCGGTTCACGGCCCGGCCAGCCGGCGGCGGTGATGCGCACCTGCTCGCCCGGCACGAAACCGATTTCCATCAGGCGCAGCATGAGTTCGTCTTCGCGGCCCTGCGCATCGGGCAGCACGCCGCGCACGGTCGCCCAGCGTCCGGTTGTCAGCTCGGACAGGGGCAGGTCGGGTTCGGGGGAGGAGGACATGGTGGTGTGTCGATTATCAGATGAGAATGATAATCGACAACCGAATTCAAGTCTTGATGCGGATCAAGCCCGTGGCAGCTAAGGCCGATGGATTCAGGCCGGGACGGTGTCGATAAAGCTCTGGCGCTGCTCCAGGCGGGACTGCAGTTCGGCCAGGTTGGCGTGGCGGCTGCGCCAGTCGATCTCGGGGAAGCGCAAATCCAGCCAGCCCAGCGTGCAGCCAACGGCGATATCGGCCAGCGAGAACTGGTTGCCGTAGCAGAACGGGCGATCTCCCAGCAGGCGGCTCATTTCAGCCAGGCCGGCATCGACCTTGAGCAGCTGGTGATCGATCCAGGCCTGGCAGCGCTGTGCCTCGCTGCGGCCGGAGAAGATGTTTTCCAGGCGCGCCAGGATGGCAGCGTCGAGCACGCCATCGGTCAGGGCTTCCCAGCAGCGTACCTGCAGGCGCTCGCGCTCCTCGGAGGGCAGCAGCTTGCAGACCGGGCTGAGCGTGTCCAGGTAATGGCAGATCACGCGCGAATCGTAGACCGCTTCACCCGTCTTGAGCAGCAGCACCGGAATCTTGCGCAACGGGTTGTGCTCCCCGATGGACGTATCGGCCAGCCAGACGTTTTCGAGCTCGAACTCGTAAGGCAGCATTTTTTCGGCCAGCACCACGCGTACCTTGCGTACGTAAGGGCTGGCCAGGGATCCGATGAGTTTCATGTGACAGGACGGCCGACATATGGCCAAGTGAAACGGTGTACTATTCTAGCCCCAGCAGGGAGATGTCGCTTATCCACCACTGGAATTTGACCCCTTCATGCTGCACTGCAACAAAAACAGCCGGACGCCGTAAAATGGACGACATGCAATCACTCGACCTCTCCCCCGTCACCGCGGTATCACCCCTCGATGGGCGTTATGCCGCCAAGCTCCGTCCCCTGCGCTCCAGCATGAGCGAATACGGCTACATGCGCGCCCGCGTGCAGGTGGAAGTGGCCTGGTTCATCGCGCTGAGCGATGCCGGCATGGAACAGTTCAAACCCCTGACGGCCGGTGCACGCAAGTACCTGCTGGATCTGGTGAAGGACTTCTCCGTCGATGACGCACGCGCCATCAAGGACATCGAGAAGACCACCAACCACGACGTGAAGGCGGTCGAGTACTGGATCAAGGGCAAGTTCGATGGCCGCCCCGAGCTGGAAAGCGCCTCCGAATTCGTGCACTTCTCCTGCACCAGCGAAGACATCAACAACACCAGCCACGCGCTGCAACTCAAGGCCTGCCGCGACCAGGTGCTGCTGCCGGGCCTGGACGCGATCTGCAACACCCTGCGCGACATGGCGCAGAAGTTTGCCGAAGTGCCGATGCTGAGCCGCACGCACGGCCAGACCGCCAGCCCGACCACCGTCGGCAAGGAAATCGCCAACGTGCTGGTACGCCTGGACAAGACGCGCCAGGCGATTGCCGCCGTGCCGTTGATGGCCAAGATGAACGGCGCCGTCGGCAACTACAACGCCCACCTGAGCGCCGCCCCGGATATCGACTGGGAAGCCTTCAGCAAGAACGTGGTCGAGACGCCCGAGCCGCTCGGCCTGGGCCTGACTTTCCAGCCCTACAGCATCCAGATCGAGCCGCACGACTACATGGCCGAGCTGTTCGACGCCGTGGCGCGCAGCAACACCATCCTGATCGACTTCTCGCGCGACGTCTGGGGCTACATCAGCTTCGGCTACTTCAAGCAGAAGCTCAAGGAAGGCGAGATCGGCTCCTCCACCATGCCGCACAAGGTCAACCCGATCGACTTCGAGAACGCCGAAGGCAACCTGGGCCTGGCCAACGCCCTGCTGCGCCACCTGAGCGAGAAGCTGCCGATCAGCCGCTGGCAGCGTGACCTGACCGACTCCACCGTGCTGCGCAACATGGGCGTGGCACTGGGCTACGCCATCCTGGCGCACCAGTCGCTGCAGACCGGCCTGGGCAAGCTGCAACTCAATGAAGAACGCCTGGCCGAAGACCTGGACCACGCCTGGGAAGTGCTGGCCGAGCCGATCCAGACCGTGATGCGCCGCTATGGCGTGCAGGGCGCCTACGAGAAGCTCAAGGAAGTCACGCGCGGCAAGACCGTGCAGGCAGCTGACCTGCACCATCTGATCCGCGGCCTGGAGATTCCGGAATCCGAAAAGGAACGCCTGCTGGCGATGACGCCGGGCTCCTACGTGGGCAAGGCCGCCGAGCTGGCCCGCCGCGCCTGATCCCTCTGCGCCGCACGATCAAGCCACCATGCCTTCGGGCTGGTGGCTTTTTTCATGCGCTGGCGGCGTCAGGGCGGCGCAGCAGCAGGTGCTTGATCTGGAAGCCCAGCACCTCTTCGCCACGCTGGTTGATGCCCTTGTACTGCAGGCGCGCAATGCCGCGATCCGGCTTGGAGCGCGAGGGCAGCACTTCCAGTACCTCGATCACGCCGTGCAGCGTGTCGCCCGGGCGCACCGGCGCGTACCAGCGCAGCTCGTCAATGCCGGGCGAGCCGATACTGGAAGTATGGAAGACGCCGGTCTGGATGAACAGGCGGAAGCACAGCAGCAGGCTCTGGAAGCCGCTGGCGATCAGCCCGCCATAGGGCGACTGCGCGGCCGCGTTCAGGTCCAGATGGAAGGGCTGCGGATCGTAGCGCCAGGCAAAGTCGATGATGTCGGCTTCGGTCAGGCTGTAGCCGGCGGTGCGGAAGGTCTGACCGGTCTGCAGGTCGTCGAGGTAGCGGGTGTTGTCCATGGGGTCTCCTGATGTCGTTGTGCCGCCATCTTAAGACTTCCCGCGGTGTGCCGCCTTAGTCGGTGCGTGGCCAGCGCTGCAGTTCCAGCGTATCCAACTGCAGCAGGCTGAAGTGGCCGCGCCCGTCCATCCAGCCGCCGGTATCAAGGTAGTAGCGGTTGCCCAGCACGCGCGCCGCGCCAATCGTGTTGTGGCCGTGCGCCACGGCGCGAATGTTCTCGATCACGCTGGTATCGCCCTGGCGGATGCGCCAGCGTGCCCACAGGCAGGTATGCAGCTCATCGTCGCCAAGCGGACGGTCGCGCAGGTGCTGCCAGTCGTTGTGCGGACATTCGGCGTGCAGCAGGCCGACCGGGCCGTCGGCGGTGTCCACCTCGGCCACGATGGGCAGCTGCTGCAGGCGTTCGGCAATGGCACGGCGCTCGGCCGCAGGCAGCCCGGCGAACCAGCTACCACCATGCAGGCGGTGATCGACCGAGGGAAAGGGATCGCCCAGGCCATCGCGCCAGATCATGAAATCGTGGTTGCCGGAAATGGCGTGGAACCAGGGCTGGTCCAGCCAGTGCAGCACCTGCTGCGAATCCGGCCCGCGGTTCACCAGGTCGCCCAGGGAAAACAGCCGGTCGGTAGCGCGGTCGAAGCCGATGCCGTCCAGCAGCTGCTGCAGCCGGTTGAAACAGCCGTGGATATCGCCCACGGCAAAATCGCGCCCGCGCGTGTTGCGGGCATGCGTGACATAGGAAGAAGTTGGCATGATGCCGCTATCGTAGCGCAGCGGCGTGACGGTCGCATGTTCGCCCGGCGATTACAGCGTGATGCCAAAGCGCGGCAGCAGCCAGACCATCAGCGCATAGGCCAGCGCCGTGGCCACGCTGGACAGCAGCAGTGCCAGCCAGAAATTCCAGCCGGCACGCAGCAGCAGCGGCAGCAGCACGAACAGCAGCAGCGAGGGAATCACCAGCCAGAAGATGCTGCCGGCGGTAGCGGCGATCTGCTCCGTATCGCGTGTATCGAGGTACATCCAGACCATGGCCAGCAGCGATGTCAGCGGCAGCGAAGCCAGCGCCGCGCCCCAGAAGCTGCTGCGCTTGCCCAGTTCGGCAATCGCCACGATGAGGATGGCACTGAGCAGGGTCTTGATGGTCAGGGTCAGCATGGTCAGCTCTCGGCAGAAGACGGCATGGCGTGCTGGCGGCGCTTCAGCAGGCGGCCGAGCCAGTGCTCCAGGTCATCGATCCAGGTGTAGAACGCCGGCACCACCAGCAGGCTCAGCAGCGTGGAAGTAACCAGGCCACCGATCACGGCCACAGCCATCGGCGAGCGGAAGCTTGGGTCGGCGGCACCCATGCCGAGTGCCAGCGGTGTCATGCCGGCACCCATCGCCAGCGTGGTCATGATGATCGGGCGGCTGCGCTTGTGGCAGGCGTCGATCAGCGCATCGAAGCGGCTCATGCCCTCGCGGCGCGCCATGATGGCGTAGTCGACCAGCAGGATCGAGTTCTTGGTGACGATGCCCATCAGCATGATCAGGCCGATCATGGCCGGCATGGTGAGCGCCTTGCCGGCCAGCAGTATGGCGACAAAGGCACCGCCAATCGCCAGCGGCAGCGCCGCCAGGATCGTGATCGGCTGCATGAAATCACGGAACAGCAGCACCAGCACGCCGTAGATGCAGAGCACGCCAATCGTCATGGCAATGCCGAAGCTGTTGAACAGTTCGTTCATTTCCTGCGCGTCGCCGAGTTCGGCCAGGCGCACGCCGGCCGGCAGCTGCTGCATCACCGGCAGCGTGCGCACCTCGGCGTTGAGCTGGCCCAGCGAGCGCGAGCCGAGTTCGATGTCCAAGCGGACGCTGCGTTCACGGTTGGTGCGGTTGATCACCGAGGGGCCGCTTTCCAGCCCCACCTGGGCCACCGCCAGCAGCGGCACCATGCCGTTGCGCGCCGGCACCAGCAGCTGCTCGATATCGGCCACGCGCTGGCGGTATGCGTCCGGCAGCTTGATGCGGATCGGGATCTGGCGCTCGTCCAGGTTCATCTTGGGCAGGTACTGGTCGTAATCGCCGCTGGTGGCAATGCGCACGGTCTGGGCAATGGCGCTGGCGGTGACGCCTAGCTCGGCGGCGCGCGCATGGTCGGGCCGAATGATCAGTTCGGGCTGCACCAGCGAAGCACTGGAGGTAACGCCGCCAATGCCCTGCAGCGTGCGCAACTGGCGCTCCGCTTCCTGCGCCACGCGATCGAGCTGGGCACCGTCATCGCCCAGCAGCACCAGTTCCATCTTGCTGCCCATGTCGCCTGAGCCGACCTGGAAGCGCGCGCCCGGAATCTCGCGCACGATGTCGCGGATGCGGCCCTCGATGGCAATCAGGCTGTCCTTGCGTTCGTTGCGGTGCAGCGTGTTGATGGTGAGCACGGCGCGGTGCACCTGGGCCGCGGCACCGGGCTTGAAGCCGTCACCGGCGCCACCGCCGCCAATGGAGGAATAGATGTTGACGAGCTGATCGCCTTCCTGCTGCTGGATACGCTGGCGCGTCAGCTCGGCCACCTGCAGCGTCTGCTGCAGCGTGCTGCCGGGCGGCAGCTCGATGGTGAGCTGGGTCTGGCCGCGATCGGCATGCGGCATGAAGCCGGTGGGCAGCAGCGGAATCAGCAGCAGCGAGCCGACAAACAGGACCATCGCCGCCAGCATGGTCAGGCCGCGGTGCGTGATGCACCAGCGCACCAGCCGCAGGTAGAAGCGCATTACCGGGCCGTCCTGGGGTGGCTCGGCGTGGCGGCGGCCGGGCTTGAGCAGGTAGGCCGCCATCATCGGCGTCAGCAGCCGCGCCACCACCAGCGAAGCCAGGATCGCCAGTACCGCGGTCCAGCCGAACTGGCGAAAGAACAGGCCGGGAATGCCGCTCATGAAGGCTGTCGGCAGGAACACCGAGACCAGCGCAAAAGTGGTGGCGATCACCGCCATGCCGATTTCGTCGGCGGCTTCAAGTGCGGCCTGGAACGGCGACTTGCCCATCGCCATGTGGCGCTCGATGTTCTCGATCTCGACGATCGCATCGTCGACCAGCACGCCGACCACCAGGGCCAGCGACAGCAGCGTGACCATGTTCAGCGTGTAGCCGAACAGGCTCAGGCCGAAGAAGGTGGGAATGATGGACAAGGGCAGCGCCGTTGCCGCGACCAGCGTGGCACGCCAGTTGCGCAGAAAGGCCCAGACCACCAGCACCGCCAGCACCGCGCCCTCGTACAGCAGCTGCATGCTGCCGTCGAAGTTGTCCTGCACCGGACGCGCATTGTCGACGACGCGGCGGATCTCCAACTCGGGCTGGTCGCGCTGCGCCTGCGCCATCACCGCGGCCATGGCCTGCGCCACTTCCACCTCGCTGGCGCCCTTGGAGCGGAACACTTCCAGGCCGATGGTCTGCTGGCCGTCCACCAGCGCGATGGCGCGCTGCTCGGCCACGGTATCGCGCACCTCGGCCACATCGCCCAGGCGCACGCTGCGGCCCTGCGCCAGCGGGATGCGCAGCTCGGCCAGTTCAGCGGCACTGCGCGCCGCCGACAGCGTGCGCACGGTCTGCTCGCCGGAGCCGACGTCGGTACGGCCGCTGGGCGGATCCTGCTGCACCTGGCTGAGCTGGCGCGAGACATCAGCCGCCGTCACGCCCAGCGCCTGCATGCGATCGGGCTGTAGCAGCAGCTGTACCTCGCGGTGCACGCCGCCAATGCGCTTGACCGCACCCACGCCCTTGACGCCCAGCATGCGCTTGTTGAGCGTATTGTCCACGTACCAGCTGAGCTGCTCCTCGTCCCAGCCGGCACCGGGCTTGAGCCGCACGCTGTAGATCTCGACCACGCGGCCAGAGGTGGACAGCTTGCTCACCACCGGCTCACGGATATCACCCGGCAGGTCGGAACGGATCTGCGACACCGCATCGCGCGTCTCGGTCACGGCATCGGTGATGTTCTTTTCCAGCTCGAACTCGACTACCGTGCTGGAGGTGCCATCAATCACCGTGGTGTAGATGTTCTTGATGCCGGTGAGAGTGGCGACGGTGTTTTCCACCTTGCGCGCCACCTCGGTTTCCAGCTGCGCCGGCGCGGCGCCGGGCTGCGTGATGGTGACGGTCACGATCGGCAGCTGGATGTCCGGAAAATCCTGGATCTTGTTGCTCTTGAAGGCGATCAGGCCAGCCAGGCTCAGCAGGGCAAACAGCAGGATCGCCGGTACCGGGTTGCGGATCGACAGCGCAGAAAAGTTCATGCCGGCTCCCGGGAATCAGCGACTGGCGCTGCTGGCCGGTGCGACCGCCACTGGCGCAGCCGTGGCCACCACCTTGACCAGATCGCCATCGATCAGGAAACCGGCACCGCTGTGCACCAGCCGGGTCTGGCCATCGACGCCATCGAGCACCTGCACCAGATCGCCCTGGCGTGCGCCCAGCGTGACCTTGTGCTGCTGCACCCGGCTGTCCGCCGCCAGCACGAAGATGAAATCGAAACCATCACGCGAAACCACGGCGCTGTGCGGGATCATCCAGCCCTCGGCCTGGCCCAGATCAAAACGTCCGCTCAGGTACATGCCGGCCTTGGCACCCTGCTGCTGCGCGCCGGGCAGATCGACATAGACGATGGCGATGCGGCGCGCCGTGTCCAGCGTGGGTGCAATGCTGCGCACCGTGCCGGCCAGCTGCCGGCCATCCGGCAGGTCCACCGTGGCGCTGTCACCCACCTTCAGCGCTGCCAGATCCTGGCCGACGACCTCGGCACGCCACTCGAGCCGGCCCTGGCGCACCATGCGGAACAGCTCGGTGCCGGCCGGCACCACGGCGCCAACCGTTGCGGTACGCGAGGAGATCACGCCGTCATCGGGCGCCAGCACGCGCGTATAGCCTTGGCGCAGCTGCTGCGCGCGCAGCGCGGCCCGCGCCGCTTCCACGCGCGCCGCCGAGGCCTTGGCCGCAGTATTGAACTGGTTGATCTGCTGGCGGCTCAGGGCGCCGGTGTCCTGGATGCTGCGTGCGCGCTCGGCGTTGGAACGCGCATCGGCAGCCTGGGCTTCGGCCTCGAGCAGCGCGGCACGGGCCTGCAGCACTTCGGCCTGCACGGTTTCGGCGGCAAACACCGCCAGCACCTGGCCCTTGCGCACCGTGTCCCCCACGTTGGCGCGCAACTCGGACAAGCGCAGGCCGTTGCTTTGCGAACCGATCACGGCTTCCTGCCAGGCGGCGATATTGCCGCTCACACCCAGCGTCAGCGGCACGCTGCCGCGCACCGGCTGCGTCACTTCCACCGTCAGCGCAGGGCGTGCGGAGGCCGATGCCGGAGAGCTGGCGGCAGGGCTGCCGTCGCGCCCGCCCCAATACCAGAATGCGGCCAGGCCCAGCACGGCCAGCAGTGCGATGAGGATCCAGATAGTCTTTTGACGTGTCATGAAGTGCTTCCCTTGCTACTGGCGCTGGCTACCGGAGCTGGCGCCTGCCAGCCTCCGCCCAGCGCGCGATACAGCGCCACCCAGGCACTGTCGGTCTGCTGTCTCAGCGTGATGCGGGCCTGTTCGGCCGCGAGCATGTTGCGGCGCGCATCCTCGAGTTCGAGCATGCTGCCCATGCCGGCGCGGTAGCGCGCATCGGCGGCGCGGAAGGCCTTGCGATAACCTTCCAGTGCAGCCTCGGTGCCGGCACTGCGCTGGCGTGCGCTGTCGATCTCGACCAGCGCGGTTTCCACCTCGCGCACGGCATTCCGCACGGAGGCACGGTACTGGCTGGCGGCGGCCTCATAGGCCACACGGGCGGCATCGGCCTGGGCGCGGCGCCGGCCACCGTCGAACAGCGGCACGCTGAGCGACAGCGGCCCGATGCTCCAGGTCGTGGCATCGGCATCCATGCCGCCCAGGCTGATCTGGTTGCGCATGATGTTGCCGCTCAGGCCCAGGCGCGGATAGCGCTGCGCCTCGGCCTGGCCGACATCGTCACTGGCGGCCGCCACCGCCTGCGCGGCGGCATAGACGTCCGGCCGCTGCTCCAGCACGCGTGCCGGTACGCTGTCCAGCTGCAGCCAGGGCGCGCGGCCACGGCGTGGCGCATCAAGCTGCTGTTGCAGCGTGTCTTCATCAAGCGCGGTCAGCGCCACCAGCGCCTTGCGTACCACCGTGCATTGCGCCTGCACCTCGGTCACGCGGGTGGCCGCCTGGGCGGCACCGGCCTGTGTCAGCGCGTGCGTGGCGGGCGCACTGAAGCCGGCACGTGCCAGATCACCGGTCAGCCGTTCCGTATCCCGGCGCGATGTGGCATCGCGCCGGGCGGTATCGAGCTGGCCCTGGCAGCTGCGCAGGGCAAAGTACTGGTTGGCGACATCGGCCGCCAGCGAGACGCGTGCCTCGTGCCATTGCGCCTCGGCACCGGCGACCCGAGCCTGCGCCGCGCTGCTGGCATGGCGCAGGCCGCCAAACAGGTCGATTTCCCAGCGCGCCTGCAGGCCGGCCTGGCTGCTGGTGGCGATCGGCATATCGGCCGTCGGCATGCCGCTGCTGAAGGTGCCGCGCTGCACGCCGGCCTGGCCGTCCAGCGCCGGCAGCTGGCTGGCGCGTGCGCCCACCGCCGTGGCACGTGCCTGGGCGATGCGCGCCGCTGCCTGCGCCAATGTCGGGCTGGCCTGCTGCGCCGATTGCACCAGCTGCAGCAGCACCGGATCGTCCCAGTCCTGCCACCATGACAGCAACTGGGGCGTGCTGCCACCATGCGGCAGCTGCATCGGTGCGGGTGCGCGCCAGTGCGTGGGGGCTGGCGCCTCGGTCTGGCGCGGTGGCAGGCTCTGGCAGGCAGCCAGTGCCAGCGGCAAGGCCAGCGCCAGCCAGCGCAGCGGTCGGGATGGTGCTGCCACCGGGTGCAATTCAGGCATCGGACGGCTCCAGCTCCAGCACCCAGTCGGGCGGCGTGGCCACGGTCCAGGCCGGCAGGCTGGCCTGCTCGTCCAGCGGCAGACCGCGCTGTTGCGCCACCTCGCGCACCATGGCCAGGCCAAAGCGGCTCAGCTCCTCCACCAGCTGTTCCAGCGCCTGTGGCTGTTGCAGCACTTGCGGGCAGACCGATTGCGTCACGTCCTGCATCGCGATGTAGTGCAGCGTCATGCCGATCAGCGTCAGCGTCAGGCGCTGGATGCCGGTATCGACATCGGCCAGGCCCAGGTGGCGGCAGATCAGCTCCCACAGCGCCTGGTGCGAAGGCCGGATTTGGGTATCGATCTCGTACTGGCGCAAGCCGGTCGGCTCCAGCATTTCGCGGATATGCAGGCGCACGCAGCACTGCACCAGCTCGTCCTGCTGCAACACGTTGAGTCGCTGCCAGTACATCTGGCGCAGCGCCTGCTGCAGCGTCAGCGCCGGGTCCAGTACCGCCGCCTGGGTCTGCGGACCTTCGCCGAGCAGCACCATGGGTTCGAGAAAGGCGCTGCGGTACAGGCCCTGCTTGTCGCCAAAGTAGTAGCTGATGGCGGAAATATTCACGCCAGCCGCCTGCGCAATGGCGCGCGTGGAGGTCTTGCTGAAGCCCTGTTCGGCGAACAGGCGCAATGCCGTCTGCAGCAGACGCTCACGCGACTGCTGGCTGTCGGCACGTTGTGGCGATGCCATCGCCGCGGGATGTTCGGGTTGCATGGCCGGATGGTACGCCAGTTCAATCGTTTGATTGAATCGATTTGTATCCGGATTTTCCCGAGGCCAGAACGCGAACAGCCCGCACGCGGCGGGCTGTCATTCCGGCAAAAAAGCCCACCTCAGCCCTGGCGCGGCAGGCCAAATGCCGCCTGCCACAGGTCCAGCCCCGCCGCCGCATGCAGGCGCATCATGTCTTCCGGGAAAGCGGTGGACTCCTCGTTCAGGCGCGCACGGTGCTGCAGCTTGCGCAGCTCGCGGTAGGCCGCTGCGGCCGCGTGGCCGACCGGCGCCGGCAGCATGCCGAGGTCATCGGCCCGTTCCAGCAACGCGATATTGCCGCGGTTTTCCAGCATCGTCGGGAACTCGCGGCCATGGCGCAGCACCAGGAACTGGGTGACGAATTCCACGTCCATCATGCCGCCCGGGCTGTGCTTGACGTCAAAGCTGCCGATCGGGATCGGGTGCGCCTGCGTCACGCGCTGACGCATGGCGATGATCTCGTCGCGCAGCGCGGCCGGGTTGCGTTCGGCCGTGATCACGTCGCTGCGCAAGGCCTCGAAGCGCTCGCGCAGCTGCGGGCTGCCAAAGCAGCAGCGTGCCCGCGTCATGGCCTGGTGTTCCCAAACCCAGGCGGTGTTGCTGCCGCGCTGCAGCTGGTAGGCCTCGTAGGCTTCCATGCTGGTGGTCAGCAGGCCGGAGCTGCCATTCGGGCGCAGCGCGGTATCGATCTCGTACAGGTCGCCTTCGCTGGTCTTGACGGTGAGCCAGGTGATCAGCTTGCGTACCAGGCCGGCGTAGATCTCGCTGGCCCGTTCGCTCTCGTCCTCGTAGCAGAACACCAGGTCCAGATCGCTGCCATAGCCGAGTTCCAGGCCGCCGAGCTTGCCGTAGGCAATGATGGCGAAGTGCTGGCTGATATCGGTATCGGCATCGCCCTCGAAGCCCAGCCGCAGCGCGCGTGGCAGATATTGCTGCCAGCACCAGTGCACGGCGACGTCGAGCACGGTATCGGCCACCGCGCTCAGGTCGTCGGCCACCTGCTCCACCGTCAGCCGGCCGTCCAGGTCGCGCGCCAGGATGCGGAAGGTCTCGGCGTGCATGGCGCGGCGCAGCAGGTTCAGCAGCGCCTCCTCATCGTCCTCGCCGGTGCTTTGCAGCGCCTGCAGGCGCAGGCCCAAGTCCTCGCGCAGGTCGGCCGGGTTGAAGCGCTGCTCCATCAGTGCGTTGCTGGTGAGCTCGTCGATTACCACCGGGTGCTGCATCAGGTAGCGTGCCGGCCAGCGTGCCACGCCGAGCAGGCGCAGCAGGCGGTCGTGGATAGTCGGTCGCTCCAGCAGCAGCGCCAGGTAGTTTTCGCGGCGCAGCAAGGT
Organism: Brachymonas sp. J145; assembly: GCF_036312245.1. NCBI lineage: Bacteria > Pseudomonadati > Pseudomonadota > Betaproteobacteria > Burkholderiales > Comamonadaceae > Allobrachymonas > Brachymonas sp. J145. The sequence continues at coordinate 472,352 of NZ_JAZDCI010000001.1, forward strand.
CTCGATCCAGTCGATGAAACGCAGCACGCCGGCTTCGGAAATGTCGTGGCGCTGGCTGTCTTCCGCCTGCATCCATTGCAGGGTGCGCTGCATCAGGCGCATCAGGCGCACGCGGGTGTCGATGCGCAGCCCCTGCACGCGCACATGCTCGCGCCATTCCTCCAGCCGGCGCGCCACCACCGAGCCCTCTGGCAGCATCGCCACCAGCTCGCCGATATCGTCACCGGTCTGCGCCATGTCCACTTGCTGGCCCTTGCCGTTCTTCTGGCAATTGCCCTTGCTGCAGGACTGGTCACCCCCCAGCAGGATGTCGAACTCGCTCGCCACCAGGTCGCGATGCCGCAGCAGCTCCTGCATGAAGCCGCAGGTATCGGCATGGCCCATGCTGCGCGCGATCCAGGCCAGGTCCTCTTCGGAGGTCGGCAGCAGATGCGTCTGCTGGTCATCCAGGTACTGGATACGGTGCTCGACCTGGCGCAAGAAGACATAGGCCTCGCCCAGGCCGGCGGCAATCTCGGGCGACATCAGGCCGGCGCGCTCGACGCGCTCCAGCGCTTCCAGCGTCGGGCGCGTGCGCAGCTCGGGGAAATGGCCACCGCGCACCACCTGCAGCAGCTGCACGGTGAATTCGATCTCGCGGATGCCGCCACGCGACAGCTTGACGTCGTTGGCGCGCTCCGGGCGGCCGGCGCTGCGCTTGGTGGCGTGCTCGCGAATCTGGCGATGCAGCACGCGCAGCGCCTCGAACACGTTGTAGTCCAGGTAGCGGCGGAACACGAAAGGCAGCACCACCTGGCGCAGCTGCTGGCCGGAACCGTTGACGATGGAGGCGCGCGGTGCCACCACGCGGCTCTTCATCCAGGCAAAACGCTCCCATTCGCGGCCCTGCACCACCATGTACTCTTCCAGCGCCTCGAGTGAGGTGACGCTGGGGCCGGAGTTGCCGTTGGGACGCAAGGCCAGATCCACGCGGAACACGAAGCCGTGCTCGGTGGTATCGCCGATCAGGCCATAGATCACCTTGACCACGCGCGTGAAGTATTCCTGGAGGCTGGTGCTGCCAGCGCCGCTGCTGCGGCCTTCGGCATTCGGGCGACCGGCGGTTTCGCCATCGCACTCGTAGACATAGATCAGGTCGATATCGCTGGAAACGTTGAGCTCGCGCGCGCCCAGCTTGCCCATGCCCATGATCCACAGGTTGCAGCGCTGGCCGTCGGCCTTGAGCGGCGGCCCGTAGCGCGCATCGACCTGGACAAAGGCCTCTTCGCAGGCGATGTCGAGCGCCAATTCGGCCAGCCGCGTCACGCTCAAGGCTATGTCCTGCATCGGGGCGCCGGCATTGCAGTCCAGCGTCGCCAGGCGTTCCTGCACCAGCTGGCGCAGCACGCGCAGCGCAGCACCCACATCGTGGCCACGCTCACGCAGCACGGCGTAGGCCTGGCGCATGCTGGCCAGATCGGGCAGGCCGGGTGCCAGCAGTGGCAGTTCCTCGGCATAACGGCGGCGGATGCGCTGCACAAAGCGTGAATATCCCGCCAGGTCTTCCGTAACAGTCTGCGTGTCGCCCTGTGCAGGTGCAGCAGCCGGCGATAATGGTTCCGTCGGCGTCAGCGTGCCATCGTTGGTCATGTTCATGCCTATCATCTTTCCTAGACATGCAGGAAACCTCGGCCACACCTCCCAGCACACCACCTCTCCGACCCTGGCTGTCGCGGCTGCGACGCGGCCTGGGGGTGCTGCTGGTACTGGTACTCAGCCTGATCGGGCTGCTGGCACTGGTCCTGCATCTCGTCATTTTGCCGCGAATCGATTCCTTCCGTCCGGCACTGGAGAATCTGGCCAGCCGCACGCTGGGCACCCCGCTCGAAATCGGCCAGCTGCACGTGACCGAACGCGGCTGGAACCCGACCATCGCCATGGACAACATCGTGCTGCGCGATGGCCAGGGCGCCGAAGGCCTGCACATCGCGCGCCTGAGCGCCACCGTCTCGCTGCCAGCCACGCTGCGGCTCGGCTTCGAGCAGCTGCAGGTGGAACAGCCACGGCTGCACATGCGCAAGCGCGCTGACGGCGTGATCGAGGCCGCCGGTATCGAGCTGGCACAGGGCAAGTCGGGCGATTCCGGCCCAGCGCTCAACTGGCTGCTGTCCCAGCCGCATATCGCCATCCGCAACGGCAGCCTGCACTGGAGCGATGCCCAGCGCGAGGTGCCCCCGCTGCTGATGACCGATATCAGCGCCAGCTTGAAAAACAGCGGCCGCCAGCACGAGCTGCAGCTGCAGGCAACGCCGCCCGCCGGCTGGGGCCAGCCGATCCAGTTCGTCAGCGACTGGACCCACCCGCTGTTCGGCGACCGCACTGTCTGGCGCGACTGGAGCGGTGTGGCCTATGCCGACCTGGCCGAGCTGGACCTGTCCGAACTGCGCCGCTACACCAGCCTGGGCCGCGGCATCGACCTGCGCCGCGGCAAGGGCCGCATGCGCGTCTGGGCCGACTTCAAGCAGATGCGCAGCAGCACCGCCACCATCGAGGCCAATCTGAACGAGGTCGACCTGCGGCTCGGGAAAGACCTGCCGCCGCTGGTGCTGAAGGACATGCAGAGCATGTTCAGCGTGCAGTTTGCCGCCGCCGACAACAACGAAACCTACACACTGGCCACGCAGCAGCTGGATTTCACCACGCTCAGCGGCCACCGCTGGAACGGCGGCAATGTGCGTGTGGAGCTGCACAACGGCACCGACAGTGCCAGCAGCCGCGGCCATGTCGAGGGGGACAACTGGGATCTGGGCATCATCGGCGAACTGGCCGGCAGTCTGCCGCTGGGCGATGCCGCGCTCGATGCGCTCTATACCTTCCAGCCGCGCGGCCACATGGAAACGCTCACGCTCGACTGGCAGGGCCAGCTGGACCAGCCAAGCAGCTTTTCCGCCATCGGCAAGGCTCGGGACATTGGCTGGCAGTCGCAGCAGGGACCGTATAACGCACAGCGCCGGCGCTACGAACCGGGCACGCCTGGCGTGGATGGCGCCGACGTGGACTTTGCCCTGACCGAACGCGGTGGTCGCATGGCGATCGACATGAGCCAGGGCCATGTGACCCTGCCCGGCGTGTTCGAGGAGCCGCGCATCGCCTTCGACACCTTCAACGCCGAAGTGCTGTGGCAGATCAAGGACGGCGTGATCCGCGCCACCCTGCCCAATGTGCGCTTTGCCAATGCCGATGCCCGCGGTCGGCTGTCCGCCACCTGGCGCACCAGCCCGCTGAAAGAGGGCGAGCCGGCATCGGAACGCTTCCCCGGCATCATCCAGCTCGATGCGCGCATGGAGCGCGCCAACGCCGCGCGCGTGCACCGCTACCTGCCGATGTCGCTGGGCGTGCAGGCGCGCCAGTACGTGCGCGATGCGGTGCAGGCCGGCGAGATCCGCAACGCACGCGTGCAGATCGAGGGCGATCTGGCGCACCTGCCGTCCGGCAAGGACGATGCCGGCCGCCAGCTGCCGGGCAAGTTCCGCTTTGACGTGCCGCTCTACAACGCGCGCTACCAGTTCGTGCCGCGCAGCCTGCAGCATGGCGACGAGCTGCCCTGGCCGGCGCTGACCGACCTGAAGGGCAAGCTGATCATCGACCGCAACATGCTGCAGATCGTTGACGCCACCGCCAGCTTCAGCACCGCGCCCGATCTGCGTGTGCGTGAGATTGCCGCCACGATTCCCGACCTGGCCTCGCACAACCTGACCGTGGGCGTGGCCGCCAGCGCCACCGGCCCACTGTCGCAGGCGCTGCACCTGGCCAACACCTCGCCACTGGGCGAGATCGCTGGCAACGCGCTGCAGCAGGCCACCGCTACCGGCGGCACCGATCTCTCGCTGGCACTCGGCATTCCGGTGCACCAGATCCGCAACATCAAGGTCGATGGCCAGGTCACGCTCAAGGGCAACGATGTGCGCATCACGCCGACCACGCCGCTGCTGGCCGGCAGCACCGGCGTCGTGGCCTTTACCGACAAGGGCTTCGAACTGCGCCAGGTGCGCACCGGGCTGCTGGGCGGCCAGGCAACGCTGGCGGGCGGCATGGATCCGAAACGCCAGCCCGGCCAGCCGCGCCAGATCGTGTTCAACGCCGTGGGCGACATCACCGCCGCCGGCCTGCGTGAAGCGAAGGAGCTGGGCTTTGTCTCGGCGCTGGGTGCCTCAATGGAAGGCCGCAGCGCCTACCGCGCGCGCCTGCAGTTCGATCGTGGCGCGCCTGAGCTGACCATCGACAGCGACCTGGTCGGCATGGCGGTGAACCTGCCGGCACCGCTGGGCAAGAGCGCCGGCGAGAGCCTGCCGCTGCACTACGAGAACACCATCGTGCGCAACTACCAGGACCAGCAGCGCGGCCAGCTGATGCCGGCCGAGGACCAGCTGCTGGTGCGCATCGGCAACCGGCTGTCGGTGCATTACGTGCGCGATGTGCGTGGCCACACGCCACGCGTGCTGCGCGGCAGTATCGCCGCCGGCGCGCTGGCACACGAGAACCTGCCGCCGCTGCCCGAAAACGATGTGCACGCGCTGATCCTGCTCGATGACGTGAATGCCGACGACTGGATCGCCGTGCTGAATCGCATCTCGGCCAGCGAGCCTACCGCCACCAGTGCGGCGGGCGACGGCGAAGCCAGCCTGAACTACCTGCCCAGCGTGATGGCGATCCAGACCTCCTCGCTGACGGTGGCGAATCGCCGCTTCGACAATCTGGTGCTGGGTGGCACGCGCCATGGCCGCCTGTGGCAGGTGACGCTGGATGCACGCCAGATCAACGGCTACGTGGAATACCTGCAGCCGCTCAACGGCCAGGGGGCCGGCAGCGTCAAGGCCCGCCTGGCGCGCGCCATCATCGAGCCGGCCATCGTGCAGGATGTGCGTGACCTGGTGGCGCGCACCGAAGACCCGGAAACCCTGCCGGCGCTCGATATCGAGGCGGAACAGGTCGATGTGCTCGGCTACAAGTTCGACCGCGTCACCCTGCTGGCTGGCAATGCCAGTACGCCGATGGTGGCCGGGGCACCGCTGGTGGACCAGCCGGAAGACCATGGCGAAGGCTGGCGCATCCACCAGCTGACGGCCCGCATGCCGCATGGCCACCTGCTCGGCAGCGGCCTGTGGGGCCAGCCGCGTCAGGCCACGCGCGCAGACGGCAGTGCCGCACGCCGCTTTGTCTCGCTCAACGTGCGCCTGGAAACCGACAACCTGGGCGGCATGCTGACCCACTTCGGCCATCCCGGCCTGGTCGAGGACGGTGCCGGTGCGCTGGCCGGCACGGTGCGCTGGCGCGGTTCGCCGATCTCGATCGACATGGACACGCTGGGCGGCAACGTGCGGCTGGACCTGCGCCGCGGCAGCATCACGCCGATCGACGTGGACGCGCTGCGCATCGTCAACCTGTTCAGCCTGCAGGGCCTGTCGCGCCTGGGCGAGCAGCAGGGCAAGGGCTTCGGCTTTGACCGCATCGGCGGCACGCTGCGGCTGCAGAACGGCATCGCCCATACCGATGACACCGAGGTCATCGGCACCACGCTGGCCAACGTCAAGGTGAACGGCCAGATCTCGCTGGTGGCGCAGACGCTGGCGCTGGACGTGCTGGTGCAGCCCAAGATCGACCTCGGCGGTGCCGCGCTGGTGGCTGCCGCGGTCAACCCGGTGATCGGCGTCGGCAGCTTTATCGCCCAGTGGCTGCTGAGCAAGTCGATCAACGATGCCGCCACCCAGGTGCTCTACGTCGGCGGTCCGTGGAACGCGCCGGAGGTGACGCGCCTGCAAGGCTCGGCCGCGCACCAGACCGCGCTGCAGATCCTCGCCAGCCACGCCACGCCGCGCCCGGTGGACCGGCTCTGGGACTGGTGGCCGATCACCGGCCGTGACACCCTGCTGCGTGACTGGTGGCCGATCACCCAGGGTCGCGGCGTCGGCCAGCCCTGGCTGCGCCAGGAGCAGCCTGACAGCTTCGACAGCGACGATGAGGGCGGAACCAGCCCCGCCGCAGCACCTGCCGCCTCTGCCGCCTCTGCCGCCTCTGCCGCCTCTGCCGCCTCTGCCGCTTCTGCCGCTTCTGCCGCTTCTGCCGCTTCTGCCGCTTCTGCCGCTTCTGCCGCCAGGGCGATGCTGCCGGCATCGGCTGCATCTGCAGCTGGGGTGTTGCCGCAAGCCGCTGCCAGCGCCATGCCCTGAGCCGCCCGGAACATTTGCACACGAATTGTGCAGCGCTGCGCTCCGGCAGCCCGCTGCAGGGCAGGCACAATGTGTTGCGACTCTTTCCATTTCCCTCATGCCCGGCATTCCTGACCATGCCGATGCCGGGTGCCAGCCTGTTGACTTCAAAGCCCATGCAGACGATCTCACCCGCTCTCCCCCGTACCCTTCCACGCTGGACCACGCTGGCCGGCGTTGCCAGCGTCGTGGCCGCAGCCCTGCTCGCCGGCTGCGGCACCAAGCCGACCGCGCCCCCGACCGACACCATCACCGGCCAGATCATCACCCAGCCCAAGAGCCGCTGGGTGCCGGTGACCTGGTCCAGCCTGCCCGGCTTCAACCAGGATCGCGTTGGCGAAGCCTGGAGCGCCTGGATGCAGAGCTGCCAGAAGCCCGGCCCGGTGTTTGCCGCCACCTGCCGTGAAGCCGCCGGCATGGCGCGCGCCAGCGACCAGGACAAGCGCAACTGGATGATGCAGCGCCTGCAGCCCTACCAGGTACAGGCGCACAGCGGCCAGGCCGACGGCCTGCTGACCAGCTATTACGAACCGGTGATGCAGGCCAGCCGCGTGCCCACCGCCAGCCACCGCGTGCCGCTGTACGGCGTGCCGGCCGGTGGCGCGCCCAAGTCGCCCTGGTTCACGCGCCAGCAGATCGATACCCTGCCCGCCGCACAGGCTGCACTGCGTGGCCGCGAAATCGTCTGGATGGCCGACCCGATCGATGCCATGGTGCTGCACGTGCAGGGCTCCGGCCGCATGCAGGTGCGTGAGCGCGACGGCCGCGTGCGCGACGTGCGCCTGGCCTTTGCTGGCACCAACAACCAGACTTTCCGCAGCCCCTCGGCCTGGATCAGCTCGCAGGGCGGCCGTGGCGGCAGCTGGGACAATGTACGCGCCTGGGCGGCACAGAACCCGGGCCGCACCCAGGCCATGCTGTGGAGCAACCCGCGCTACGTGTTCTTCCGTGAAGAGGCGATCCCCGATGCCAACACCGGCCCGCGCGGTGCCCAGGGCGTGCCGCTGACGCCGGGCCGCTCGATTGCGGTAGACCGTGACAGCATCCCCTACGGCACGCCAGTCTGGCTCTCCACCAGCGGACCGACCGCGCAGCTCAACCGCATGGTGCTGGCACAGGACACCGGCAATGCAATCCGCGGTGCCGTGCGTGCCGACTACTTTGCCGGCTGGTCGCCCGAAGCCGCCACGCTGGCGCACGCCATGAAGCAGCCGCTGCGCCTGTGGGTGCTGTGGCCGCGCTGAGCCGCTGTCAGCAGCTGTAACTCGGTACTATCCCTGACGGCGGCGCGCCTGCGCGCCGCCTAAACTGCCTCTAGCGCCTGCGCTGCCACAAGCAGCGGCAGGCCTGTCCCCTGGTCCGGAACCACCCTTTCCGCACCACCGAACAAGCGAGGCACCCATGAACGCACCGACCCATTTTCCCGTCTCCGGCCTGGCACGGCCCGATGCCACCCTGGACGACAAGTACACGCTGCCGCAAGGCGAAGCCTTCATGAGCGGCGTGCAGGCCCTGGTCCGGCTTCCCATGCTGCAACAGCAGCGCGACCTGGCCGCCGGCAAGCGCACCGCCGGCTTCATCAGCGGCTATCGCGGCTCTCCACTCGGCGGCTATGACCAGATGCTCTGGCAGGCGCAATCCAGCCTCAAGCAGCACGACATCGTGTTCCAGCCCGGCGTCAACGAGGAGCTCGCCGCCACCGCCGTCTGGGGCAGCCAGCAGCTGGCCTTTGCCCCGCAACAGCAGCAGCGCTTTGATGGCGTATTCGGCATCTGGTACGGCAAGGGCCCCGGCGTCGATCGCAGCGTGGACGTGTTCAAGCACGCCAACATGGCTGGCACCAGCCCCTGGGGCGGCGTGATTGCCGTCGCCGGCGATGACCACATCGCCAAGAGCTCCACTGCCGCGCACCAGAGCGACCACATCCTCAAGGCCTGCGGCATGCCGGTGTTCTTCCCGGCCAGCGTGCAGGAGATTCTCGATTTCGGCATCCATGCCTATGCCATGAGCCGCTTTGCCGGCGTCTGGACCGGCATGAAGACGATCCAGGAAGTGGTCGAATCCAGCGCCACCGTGCAGATCGATCCGAACCGCGTGCACACGCGGCTGCCGCACTACGCCATGCCGCCCGGCGGCGTACATATCCGCTGGCCCGATACCGCGCTCGAGCAGGAAGCACGCCTGCTGCAACACAAGCTCTACGCCGCGCTCGCCTACATCCGCGCCAACCAGCTCAACCACACCGTCATCAGCGGTGCGCAGGACCGTTTCGGCATCATCGCCAGTGGCAAGGCCTACAACGACATGCGCCAGGCACTGCTCGACCTGGGGCTGGACGAGGCCACCTGCCAGCGCATCGGCGTGCGCGTGCACAAGGTCGGCGTGGTCTGGCCGCTGGAAGCCACACTCACGCGCGAGTTCGCCGTTGGCCTGGACGAGATCCTGGTGGTGGAAGAAAAGCGCCAGATGATCGAATACCAGCTCAAGGAAGAGCTATACAACTGGCGCGAGGACGTGCGCCCGACCGTGCTCGGCAAGTTCGACGAGGTACCGGGCGATTGCAGCGGCGGCGAATGGAGCCTGTGCGATCCGGCCGGCCACCAGCTGCTGCGCGCCCATGCCGACCTGAACCCGGCGCTGATCGCGCGCGCCATCGCGCGCCGCCTGTCGCAGCTCGGCGTGCCGGCCGACGTGCAGGCGCGCATGGACGCCCACCTCACGATCCTGGACGCGCAGGAACGCGCCCAGCAGGCGATCACGCTCAAGGCCGATCGCGTGCCCTGGTTCTGCTCCGGCTGCCCGCACAACACCAGCACCCGCGTGCCGGAAGGCTCGCGTGCCATGGCCGGCATCGGCTGCCACTACATGACGCTGTGGATGGACCGCGCGACCTGCGGCTTTACCCAGATGGGCGGCGAGGGCGTACCCTGGGTCGGTCAGGCGCCGTTCACCGACGAACCGCACATCTTCACCAATCTCGGCGACGGCACCTATTTCCACAGCGGCCTGCTCGCCATCCGCCAGAGCATCGCCGCCGGCGTCAACATCACCTACAAGATCCTCTACAACGATGCCGTCGCCATGACCGGCGGCCAGCGCGTCGGCGAACGGCCCGAAGGCCACAGCGTGCTGCAGATTGCCGCCAGCGTGATCGCCGAAGGGGCCAGCAAGCTGGTCGTGGTCAGCGACGATCCCGACAAGTACCAGGGTGCGGCACTGCCACCTGGCACCGAGGTCTTCCACCGCGACCGCCTGGACGAGGTGCAGCAGCAGCTGCGTGCCACGCGCGGCACCACGGTGCTGATCTACGACCAGACCTGCGCCACCGAAAAGCGCCGGCGCCGCAAGCGTGGCCTGCTGGAAGATCCAGCCAAGCGCATCGTCATCAACGAGGCGGTCTGTGAAGGCTGCGGCGACTGCAGCGTGCAGAGCAACTGCCTGAGCGTGGAACCTCTGGAAACCGAATTCGGCCGCAAGCGCCAGATCAACCAGAGCAGCTGCAACAAGGACTATTCCTGCCTCAAGGGCTTCTGCCCGAGCTTCGTCACGGTCGAGGGTGGCCGCCTGCGCCAGCCTGGCAGCTCGTCGCAGCTACCAGCACTCGACAGCCTGCCGACGCTGCCCCTGCCGCAGCTGCCGCCACTGGCACCCGGCCAGGTCTGGGGCACGGTAGTCGCCGGCGTCGGTGGCACAGGCGTCATCACCATCGGCCAGATCCTCGGCATGGCGGCGCACCTGGAAGGCAAGGGCATCGTCACGCAGGATGCCGCCGGCCTGGCACAAAAGGGCGGTGCCACCTGGAGCCATGTGCTGATCGGTGCCACGCAGGACGATATCCAGACCACGCGCGTCAGCCTGGCTGCCGCCGATCTGGTGCTCGGTTGTGATCCGCTGGTCACGCTGCATGCCGAAACCACCTCGCGCCTGCGCCACGACCGCAGCCGTGTCGCGCTCAACAGCAGCGCCCCGCCGACTGCCGCCTTTGTCCACAACCGCGACTGGCAAAACCCGGCACAGCAATGCGCCAGCGTGCTCGCCGGCCTGCTCGATGCAGGCCATCTGGCCAGTTTTGATGCCGAAGCCATGGCACGCGAACTGCTCGGCGACACGATTTACGTCAACCCGATGGTGCTCGGCTTTGCCTGGCAAAAAGGCTGGATCCCGCTCAGCGAGGCCGCGCTGCTGCGCGCCATGGAACTCAACGGCGTGCAGGTGGACAAAAACCAGCAGGCCTTTGTCTGGGGTCGCCACGCCGCGCACGATGCAGCCCGCGTGCAACAGCTGCTCAAGCCGGCACAGGTGATCACGCTGCACCGCCCGCCCTCGCTGCAGCAGCTGCTGGAACGCCGCGTGCAGTTCCTGACCGATTACCAGGATGCCGCCTATGCGCGCCAGTACCAACAGCTGGTACAGCGCGTCGCCGAAGCCGAAGCCGCACTGCCTGCCGTCAACGGCAAGCCGCCGACCCGGCTGGCGCAGGCGGTGGCGCACAACCTGTTCAAGCTGATGGCCTACAAGGACGAATACGAAGTCGCGCGCCTGTTCAGCAACGGCGACTTCGAGAAGAAGATCGCCGCCATGTTCGAAGGCGACTACACGCTGCGCTACCACCTGGCACCTCCCAGCCTGGGCAGCGCACAGGATCAGGCCGATGCTCGCAAGCGCAGCTACGGCCCCGGCATGCTGCGCGTGTTCCGCCTGCTGGCGAAGCTGAAAAAGCTGCGCGGCAGCATGCTTGATCCCTTCGGCCGCCACCCGGAGCGCGTCACCGAACGCGCCCTGATCACCGATTACCGCCAGCTGGTCGAACAGCTGCTGACGCGCCTCACGCCAGAGAACCACGCGCTGCTGGTCGAAATCGCGCAGGTGCCCGACAGCATCCGTGGCTACGGCCATGTCAAGACGCGCAACCTGGCCGCCGCTCGCACGCGCTGGCAACAGCTGCTAGCCGAACTCGACGGCGGCGACACGCCCGCCGCTCCCCTGTCCCGGGCTGCCTGATACCGCCTGCCAGCAGTGTCAAACCGCCATCGCCCATGTCGCACTTCCCTGTGCGACATGGGTCGTGGTGCCTGTTAGCGGTCGCGCTTGCCCCTACAATGGGACGTTCCGCCCATAACCCCAAAACAGCCGGTCTGCGGCGTGATCCGCTGCCAGGCCCCAGCACGAGTTCCGCCATGACCACTTCCTCCAAGCAGAGCACCAGCAACGCCGCGTTCCGCCAGACCGCACTCGATTACCACGAGTTTCCGCAGCCCGGCAAGATCAGCGTCGAGTCCACCAAGAAGGTGGTAAACCAAGCCGATCTGGCACTGGCCTACTCGCCCGGCGTCGCTGCTCCCTGCGAGGAAATCGTCAAGGACCCGGCCGCCGCCTTCCGCTACACCGCTCGCGGCAACCTGGTCGGCGTGGTCACCAACGGCACTGCCGTGCTCGGCCTGGGCGATATCGGCCCGCTGGCCGGCAAGCCGGTGATGGAAGGCAAGGGCGTGCTGTTCAAGAAGTTCGCCGGCATCGACGTGTTCGACATCGAGATCAACGAAAAGGATCCGGACAAGCTGGTCGAAATCATCGCCGCGCTCGAACCCACCTTCGGCGGCATCAACCTCGAAGACATCAAGGCGCCCGACTGCTTCTACGTCGAGCGCAAGCTGCGTGAACGCCTGAACATCCCGGTGTTCCACGACGACCAGCACGGCACCGCCATCGTGGTGGGCGCGGCCTTCCTGAACGGCCTGGAAGTGGTCGGCAAGAAGATCGACGAGGTCAAGGTCGTCACCTCCGGCGCCGGTGCCGCAGCGCTGGCCTGCATCAACCTGCTGGTCAAGCTCGGCGTGCCGCGCCAGAACATCTGGGTCACCGACATCCACGGCCTGGTCTACCAGGGCCGCACCGAACTGATGGACGAAGACAAGGCCCAGTTCGCCCAGGACAGCGCGCTGCGCACGCTGGGCGAGGTGATCGAGGGTGCCGACATGTTCCTCGGCCTGTCCGCCGGCGGCGTGCTCAAGCCCGAGATGGTCGCCAGGATGGCCGCCAAGCCGCTGATCTTCGCGCTGGCCAACCCGACGCCCGAAATCACGCCAGAAGAAGTCCAGTCCGTGCGCGATGACGCCATCATGGCCACCGGCCGCACCGACTACCCGAACCAGGTCAACAACGTGCTGTGCTTCCCCTACATCTTCCGGGGCGCTCTGGACTGCGGTGCCAGCACCATCACCACCGAGATGGAAATCGCCGCCGTACGCGCCATCGCCGACCTGGCCCGCGCCGAGCAGTCCGAGGTGGTAGCCGCCGCCTACATCGGCCATAACCTGAGCTTCGGCCCCGAATACCTGATTCCCAAGCCCTTCGATCCGCGCCTGATGCTGATGATCGCCCCGGCCGTGGCCGAAGCCGCCATGGACGCCGGCGTGGCACTGCGCCCGATCGAGGACATGGACGCCTACAAGGACAAGCTGCAGGCCTTCATGTACGCCTCCGGCGGCATCATGAAGCCGATCTTCGACACCGCCCGCATGGCCGAGCGCAAGCGCGTGGTCTACGCCGAGGGCGAGGAAGAGCGCGTGCTGCGCGCGGTACAGATCGTAGTCGATGAAAACCTGGCCAAGCCGATCCTGGTCGGCCGCCCGGCCATCATCGCCAAGCGCATCCAGCGCTACGGCCTGCGCCTGACCGAAGGCGTCGATTACGAAGTGGTCAACGTCGAGAACGACCCGCGCTACACCGAATTCTGGCAGGCCTACCACGCCATGGCCGAGCGCAAGGGCGTCAGCCAGGCGATGGCCAAGATCGAGATGCGCCGCCGCCTGTCGCTGATCGGCGCCATGATGGTACACAAGGGCTATGCCGACGGCATGGTCTGCGGCACCTGGGGCAGCCATTCGCTGCACCTGCACTATGTGGACCAGGTGCTGGGCAAGGCGCCCGGTGCCAAGACCTATGCCGCCATGAACGCGCTGCTGCTGCCGCACCACCAGGTGTTCATCGTCGATACCCACGTCAACTACGACCCGACCGCCGAGCAGATTGCCGAGTTCACCATCATGGCCGCACTCGACATGAAGCGCTTCGGCATCGAGCCGAATGCCGCGCTGCTGAGCCACTCCAACTTCGGCTCCTCCAACCAGCCCAGCGCCGTCAAGATGCGCGAGGCACTGGCGCTGATCCAGGAACATGCGCCCTGGCTGCCGATCGACGGCGAGCTGCACGGTGACGTGGCACTCGATGCCAGCCTGCGCAAGCACATGCTGCCGAGCTGCGTGCTGCAGGGCAGCGCCAACCTGCTGGTGATGCCCAACCTGGACGCGGCCAACATCTCCTACAACCTGCTGAAGTCGGCCGCTGGCGGCGGCATCGCGATTGGCCCGGTGCTGCTGGGTACCAGCAAGCCGGTGCACATCCTGACGCCCAGCGCCACCGTGCGCCGCATCATCAACATGACGGCTATCACCGTGGCCGAAGCCAACTCGACCACGCCGCGCGCCATGGAATAAGCCGCTGCCGGGGGCTGTTTGCTGCCCTGCAGCACAGCCCTTAGCACATCGTTGGCACAAATGCCAGCCGGCATGCAACACCATAGCAGGGCGGCGAACATCTATTGATTTTTGCAGAGGCATGGGGCAAACTTGCGCCTCATCAACTTTGTTAATCACTTGGATTGACAAAATGTTGTCCCTGCATTTGTATGACTGTCTTTTCGTCCCTGACCGCCATTGCCAGCCAGCCCTGCAGCACCCCTGTTGCTGGCCGCAGCTTCCCCGGCGGACACTCCCCCTCGCGCAAGCTGCTCGCCGCCCTCCTGTTGGGCGTCGCTGCGCTGGCCGGCTGCAGCCAGGGACAACCGACCGCCAGCAAGGCAGCCCCCCCGGTAGCCACCGCACCCGCGTCCTTTGCCCCCGCGCAGCCACAGGCCGACAGCCGCATCCCGGCGATGCCGCTGCAGCAACTGCCGCGCCAGGGCCAGGCCACCTATGCCCTGATCCTGCAGGGCGGCCCGTTTCCGTTCAGCAAGGACGGCAGCACCTTCTTCAACCGCGAACAGCTGCTGCCGCAGCACCCGCGTGGCTACTACCGTGAATACACCGTGGCACATCCCAAGGCGCGCAATCGCGGTGCCAAACGCATCGTTTGCGGCGGCCAGCAGCCGCGCCAGCCGGATGCCTGCTACTACACCAGTGACCACTACGCGAGCTACCACCGCATAGTGCCCTAACCAACCAGGATGTGGCTGCGCCAAGCAGCCGCAATGACGACCGTGAGCATCGAGATTTCCACTTCCGACCACCCCCTGCGCAATGTCCGTACCAACCTGGTGCAATCGATCCGTGCCTTCCACGTGGAAGAGCTGCAGAATGCCGCTACCCAGCTGGGCCACCATTTCCTGTACGCCAACCTGTCGCAGGCACAGACGCGCCAGGACGTGATCGACATGCTGTGTGAACAGTTCATGGTCACACCGGCACCCAGCACCAAGAATTTCGATGCCGTGTACGGCAGCATCACCGACCCGCTGCACAAGTCCGGCCCGCAACCCGGCTTCATCGTGGTGGTCGAGCAGATCCCGACCAGCGCCCGCTTCGACAAGGAGCTGCGCGAGCTGCTGCTGGACGTGTTCCGTGACGCCGCCGACTACTGGGGCGACCGCAAGGTGGCGTTCCGCTGCTTCTATTCCTTCTCGGTAGCGCGCGCCGCCCAGCCGGGCGAAGCCTACCGCCAGATCGCCGCCAGCGTGGGTGAAGAAGCGCAGGAAGAGGTCGAGGAAGAAAAGATGCCGACCGACAAGATCATGGACGTGTCGCCGCTGGCGCTGCGCATGAGCAGCCCGTTCAACGCCAGCTACTGGCTGGCCGCGGTCAACGACAGCGACACGCTGGCCACCGCCTGAAGCCGGGCGGCACACGCCGCTTGCGCCCCCTGCACAAGACCACCCGCGCGGTGGTCTTGGCGTTTCTGGCAGCCCCTGCCACGGCTGCCGGAAAAACCTGCCGCAATGCCCATGCCGGCACCTGCCGGAAGCAGGCAAACCCGCGTCATTTCTGCGAAAATGGAGGGATGAGCGAATCGCAAGCAACCCCCAACAGCACTCCCCCTCAATCTGACGGCTACGGCGAAGGCGCGATCCAGATCCTCGAAGGTCTGGAAGCCGTGCGCAAGCGCCCCGGCATGTACATCGGTGATACCAGCGACGGCACCGGCCTGCACCATCTGGTGTTCGAGGTGGTGGACAACTCCATCGACGAGGCGCTGGCGGGCCATTGTGACGATATCGTGGTCACCATCCACGCCGACAACTCGATTTCCGTGTCCGACAACGGCCGTGGCATTCCCACCGGCGTCAAGATGGACGACAAGCACGAGCCCAAGCGCTCTGCTGCCGAGATCGCGCTGACCGAGCTGCACGCCGGCGGCAAGTTCAACCAGAACAGCTACAAGGTCTCGGGCGGCCTGCACGGCGTGGGCGTGAGCTGCGTCAACGCGCTGTCCAGCAAGCTGCGCCTGACGGTGCGCCGCGACGGCCAGGTACACAGCCTGATGTTCTCGCGCGGCCTGGTGCAGGATCGCCTGATCGAGGTGGTCGACGGTGCCGAGGTCTCCCCGATGCGCATTACCGGCGAGACCGACAAGCGCGGCACCCATGTACATTTCCTGCCCGACACCGAGATCTTCAAGGAAAACAACGAGTTCCACTACGAGATCCTGAGCAAGCGCTTGCGTGAGCTGAGCTTCCTGAACAACGGCGTGCGTATCCGCCTGAAGGACGAGCGCAGCGGCAAGGAAGACGACTTCTCTGGTGCCGGCGGCGTCAAGGGCTTTGTCGAGTTCATCAACGGCAGCAAGAAGGTGCTGCACCCCACCACCTTCCACGCCGTGGGTTCGCGCCCGGCCGACAGCTACGGCGGCATTCCCGGCACCGAGATCGGTGTCGAAGTCGCCATGCAGTGGAACGAAAGCTATAACGAGCAGGTGATCTGCTTTACCAACAACATCCCGCAGCGTGACGGCGGCACCCACCTGACCGGCCTGCGCGCCGCCATGACGCGCGTGATCGGCAAGTACATTGCCGACAACGAACTGGCCAAGAAGGCCAAGGTCGATGTCAGCGGCGACGACATGCGCGAGGGCCTGTGCTGCGTGCTGTCGGTCAAGGTGCCGGAGCCCAAGTTCAGCTCGCAGACCAAGGACAAGCTGGTGTCCAGCGAGGTGCGCGCGCCGGTAGAGGATATCGTCGCCAAGTCGCTGACCGATTACCTGGAAGAGAACCCGAACGACGCCAAGATCCTGTGCGGCAAGATCGTCGAGGCGGCGCGTGCACGTGAAGCAGCGCGCAAGGCTCGCGAGATGACGCGCCGCAAGGGCGTGCTGGACGGCTTTGGCCTGCCCGGCAAGCTGGCTGACTGCCAGGAGAAGGATCCGGCGCAGTGCGAAATCTATATCGTGGAGGGCGACTCCGCCGGTGGCTCGGCCAAGCAGGGCCGTGACCGCAAGTTCCAGGCGATCCTGCCGCTGCGCGGCAAGATCCTGAACGTGGAAAAGGCGCGCTACGAGAAGCTGCTGACCAGCAACGAGATCGTGACGCTGATCACCGCGCTCGGCACCGGCATCGGCAAGGCGGCCGAAGACGGCCACGGCAAGAGCAGCAGCGACGATTTCAATATCGACAAGCTGCGCTACCACCGCATCATCATCATGACCGACGCGGACGTGGACGGTGCGCACATCCGCACGCTGCTGCTGACCTTCTTCTACCGCCAGATGCCGGAGCTGGTCGAGCGCGGCCACATCTACATTGCACAGCCGCCGCTGTACAAGGTGCGCCACGGCAAGCAGGAGCAGTACCTGAAGGATGGCAACGCGCTCAACGCCTACCTGAGCCAGGTGGCGCTGGAAGGCGCGCGCATTGATCCAGGCGATGGCCGTCCGGTGCTGGAGGGCGATACGCTGCGTACGCTGGCCCAGCGCTTTGTGCAGGCGACCAGCGTGATCGAGCGCCTGTCCAGCCACATGGACGAGCAGGCGCTGCGCACGCTGGCCGGCTTTGGCCCGGGCGATGGCCTGCACCTGAACCTGGATACAGCCGATAACGCCGAGGCCAGCGCGCGGGCGCTGCAGCAGGCGATGGAGCTGGCCGGCAGCACGGCCCGCGTGACGCACGGTTTTGATGCCACGAATGACGCGCACTACCTGCGCATTGCGCGCATGCACCATGGCAATGAGCGCGCCAGCATCCTGACGCCCGAGTTCGTGCACGGCGCCGACTACGCGGCGCTGCAGTCCGCCAGCGATACCTTCAAGGGCCTGCTGGGCGAGGGTGCCAGCGTGACGCGTGGCGAAGGCGAGCGCGCCAAGACGCAGGTCGTGGGCGATTTCCAGGACGCCATGTCCTGGCTGATGCAGCAGGCCGAGAACTCGGTCGGCCGCCAGCGCTACAAGGGCCTGGGCGAGATGAACCCCGAGCAGCTGTGGGAAACCACCATGGACCCGGCCGTGCGCCGCCTGCTGCGCGTGCAGATCGATGATGCGATCGAGGCGGATCGGGTGTTTACGATGCTGATGGGGGATGAGGTGGAGCCGCGGAGGGACTTTATTGAGACTAATGCGTTGC
The DNA here is from genome assembly GCF_036312245.1 of Brachymonas sp. J145. Classification (NCBI taxonomy): domain Bacteria; kingdom Pseudomonadati; phylum Pseudomonadota; class Betaproteobacteria; order Burkholderiales; family Comamonadaceae; genus Allobrachymonas; species Brachymonas sp. J145. The sequence goes on from NZ_JAZDCI010000001.1 coordinate 490,202, forward strand.
GGGCGGCTAACTTGGACGTATAAGGACTATCGAACGTCACGAAAAGTCAAATAGCCGCCAAGAACGTGAAATTCATCTTACATAAATGAAATGTCAGACAGTAACGCTCGGTTAGTCGGAGTTGAATGCGGTCGCAAGTACGTAAAGCGCCGCTGCGTTTTTTCACCTAAATGTATTAATGCCGCTGCAATCGAAGGCCACTCAATAGAGGGAGGTATAGCGCCGTGACCACACCAGCAGCACTGGCACATGCGGCAACACCGTCTGGGAGCATCACGCTCAGGTACGTCGAACTGTGCAAGTTCCGACGTCTGGGAAAGGTTCAGTTGGAGTTGGACCAACAAACGACAATTCTTGTTGGTGCCAACAACAGCGGCAAGACCTCAATCCTCACCGCACTGCGGCACTTCCTATCTGAATCTAACGCATTCAGCGCATTCGACATCAGCTTGTCTGAGTGGCCTGCGCTACGCGCCTTGGGCGTTAAATGGGACGCGTTAGATGAGGATCCGGCGACTACGGCAACAAAGCCGAGCGACGACTGGGAAGACCAGCTCGCGACGCTGCTGGCGGCGATGCCAACGCTTGATCTGTGGTTTGATGCCGAAGCCGGCATGTTTCACTACGTCCAGCCCTTCTTATCCAAGCTGGTCTGGAAAGGAGGCCCTGTTGGCGTCCGATTGCGCTTGGAGCCAGCCAGCGATGTCGCATCGCTTAAAGAGCTGGCTTGGGCATACAATCTGGCGCGCCAACCCGTAAAGAGTATGGGCAACAAGTCGATGGCTTGGCCGATCGACTTACTGGACTACTGGCTGCGCGAACCTAGAAAGCTAGGGCAGGTCCGACCGTATCGCCTCGACGCTGCGAATAACCCCATCCAGGGGGTCAAAACCTATCAGGCCCAGCCCCTAACAGTCGATGCTCAGCCCACAGACCGCAAACATTTGGCCAAGCTTATCCGAGTCGATTTCGTTGCCGCCCAACGTGGCCTAGGCTCGGAAGAGGCCAACTCAAAATCCACCTCGTCGTCGCATCCTGTCGGCCTGTTCTCAAACCAGCTACTCAAGTTTGCGCGCCAGCACCTACATGTCGCCGTCACAGGTCACGAGCAACGTGCCGATCTCATTCAAGCGATCGCGGATGCGCAGAGGGAACTAGACCAAAAGATTCACGATGCGTTGGCACCATCGGTGGCCGAGGTGAAGCTGCTCGGTTACCCGGGTCTCCACGATCCCCAAGAGATCCGGTTCAGGACGCGGATCAATACAGCCGATCTCCTCGACCATAGTACCGCTGTTCAGTACGGCATGACAGGCAGGACCGGAGAAGACATGCTGCCAGAGTTTTCGATCGGCCTTGGCTACCAGAACCTTCAGTCTCTGAGCTACCAGCTCGTGTCGTTCAAGACCGCCCGCATGAACCCTGAGATGGGCTCGCCGCCGCCAGTCCACATAGTCATGATTGAGGAGCCTGAGGCACACTTACATGTTCAGGTACAGCGCATCTTTCCTGACAAGGCGCACAAGCTCATCAGCCCGACCGACAAAGATGCCAGCGCGCTGAAAAGTCAGTTGCTGATCAGCACGCATTCCAGTCATCTCGCGCACGCCGAAGATTTCGACCGGCTACGCTACGTACGGCGGATCCCTGCATCAGCCGCTCATCCGACGCCGAGCACGGAAGTCGTCGACTTAGGCGAAGTGTTCGGCGACGACGACGACACGCGTCAGTTTGCGGAACGCTATTTCCGCGTCCAGCACACCGACCTACTCTTCGCCAATGCAGCGCTATTTGTGGAAGGTGTCGCTGAGCGCATGCTGGTGCCACTGTTCATGGAGATGAAGTATGAGGTGCTGAACAGCCGCTATGTCTCGTTGCTGGACATTGGCGGTAGCCATGCCCACCGGCTCAAGCCACTGATCGAAAGGCTGCGCATCCCTACCGTAGTCATTACAGACATCGACCCAACGAAAGAAACGGTTAATGACAAGACCGGAAGAAAATCCTGGACAGCTACGGCGAACACTGGACAGGCTGGTCTCAGGTGTGGCAATGCCACCCTACGTCAATGGCATCCACGACTGGAGACGCTGGATGACTTCAAGGTGCCCTCGACTGATCACTTCACTTGGACAGGTGTACCCGAATGCCGGGTGCGGTTTGCGTGGCAGCTCCCAGTGGCCGAGGCAAGTAATGAATGGCCGACCACCTTCGAGGACTCATTGATCTTGAGCAACATTGGAGTTCCCCCCATTTGACGGACACTTTCACTGAGAAGAAAGGAGCCCCCATGGGAAAAACCAAGCCCCCGTACCCCGAGGCATTCAAACAGCAGATCGTCGAGCTGTTTCATTCCGGTCGCAGCCAATCCGAGCTGGCACGTGAGTTCGATGTGTCAGCGGTGAGCATTGCCAACTGGGTTGCACGCGCTGCAGCCGATGCTGGCAAGCCGTTATCCGGCAAGGATGTGTTGACAACGTCCGAGCGCGAGGAACTCGTCCGCTTGCGCCGGGAGGTCAAGCGTCTTCAAACGGAGCGCGACATCCTGGCAAAGGCTACGGCCTGGTTTGCCGGACAAAGCGAGAAGACGTCCACGCCGTCTACGCGCTGATGCAGGCGAACCAGGCCGATCTCCCAATACGCACCATGGCCCGGGTGTTGGGTGTGTCCAGCAGTGGTTACCACGACTGGCTAAATCGCCGACCCAGTGCACGCGATCAGGCCAATGCCGAGCTGCTGCTGCGCATCAAAGCCATCCATCAGATGAGCGATACCACCTACGGCGTGCCGCGCATGGTCGCGCAACTGGCGCGCGATGGGGTGATCGTCAACAAGAAGCGCGTCGAACGCCTGATGCGTCAGGCGAGTCTGAAGGGTGTCAGCCGCCGGCGCGGCTGGTGCGTGACAACGCGCCGTGATCGAGAGGCTGGGCTGGCCAGCGATCTGGTCAATCGCCGCTTTGCGGCGGATGCTCCTAACCAACTTTGGGTGGCAGACATGACCTACCTGCCTACCTGGAGCGGGTTTGCCTATCTGGCGGTAGTCATCGACGTATACAGCCGCAAAGTAGTGGGTTGGGCCTTTGGCACGCGCATGACGGCCGATCTGGTGGTGCAGGCGTTGGAGATGGCCGCCTTCACGCGCAAGCCCCAGGGCGTCATCCACCACTCCGATCAGGGCAGCCAATACACCAGCACGGTGTTTGGCAAGCGTTGCGAGGAAATGGGCGTGCGCCCAAGCATGGGATCGGTGGGGGATGCTTACGACAACGCCATGGCCGAGAGTTTCTTTGCCAGCCTGGAATGCGAACTGGTCAACCGAAGAAGCTGGAAAAGCCAGACCGAGGCCAGGCATGCCGTGTTTACCTGGATAGAGGGCTGGTACAACCCACATCGGTTGCACAGCGCACTGGGCTACCTTGCTCCCAACGAATTCGAGCAAATCAATGCACAATCCGGGCAGTCCCCGGTAGAAAATACCACCGTTACCGCGCTGAATTCTTCAGCGCTCAACCGTCCGTGAGATAGGGGGAACTCCA